>CAZIKQ010000039.1:0-16605 GCA_964540025.1 uncultured Schwartzia sp.
GAAACAGGATATGTGCTAGCAAAAAGGCCCCGCCGAAAGGCGGGGTCTTTTGCGTCCATAATAGACTCCCATTTAAGGGAGTTGTCGCCGCAGGCGACTGAGGGGTAACTAACTGCTAATCGGTCTCATAGGCTCCCCTTTAGGGGAGCTGTCAGCGAAGCTGACTGAGGGGTGATATAAATTGACCACTTGCCTGTGCCATCACCCCTCCGGCGGCTACGCCGCCACCTCCCCTACAGGGGAGGCTTTAGGTCGTGGCTCACCTGCAAAGGGAATTATCCGCAGTTTGAATGATGGGTTTAATATTTTTCAAGAAGCTGGAGAAGTTCTTTTACTTCAGGGCTGGCTTGTAAAGATTCCGGGAGAGGATATCCTTTCTCCAGGAGAGCCCAGGCTTCCCGCAAATCTTGGGAGATCAGGAGAAGAAGGGAATTGCCTTGCATAGGTATTCCTTGTTTTAGGGCAGCCAAAATTCCCATACACAGGCTGTGAGAAAGAGCATGATTTGATTTTGTCACCGCTACAGGGAAATTTCCCAGGGCAAGGAGAATCGTGGGAGATGAGTTGTCGATATTTCCCTTTTGGGAGAAATAGGCAAAGATTTGCGCGATATTTTCATAATGATTTATAAGGGGGCGGGTGGCATCACAGATAAGGATTGCATCACTCAGCCCATATATTGTATACAGCAGCTCTATGATATCGGCGGCGGGAATTCGTAAATCTCCCAGCAGCTGCAGGAGGTTATACAGAACATTTTGATCATACCGAAATAGTTTAAGGCTTTTAAGGCTGTAGTCAACGGCACTGGAATAGTCACCGGAAAGGTAAAAAATGGTGGCTCGTTGAGTGTAGACCAGTGAGAGAAGTGACTCCCCAGTGGATGGGGCAGTTACCATTGATAGAGGAGCCTTCTTTTTACTGCTCAGAGTGGAATAAAGGGAGAGTCCATCGTCAATCCACTTGGCAGCAGTTGTGTAGTCTTTATTATTATAGTATACGGAACCGGCAAGAAAATGAAAGACGGCAGAATCAGGGAATTGTTTGATTCCAAGTTCGATATCTGGCAGAATCATTTCAAGTGGTTGAGATAAAAATAAACGGGAGGAAATTCGCAGGGCGTGAGTTCTGGTTTCGTCACCGACTATATGTTCTCCGGACTCAATATGTTTAGTAGCATATTCAATGGCTTTTTCGTATTCATTCAGGCCATAATAGCAGTCCGTCAAATAATAATAATCGCCCGATCTGTGACCAAATTTTGCTATCTCAGACAATAATATATCCAGATTTCGGGAAACTTTTTGACGCAGAATACAGGAGGAGTAGCCGGTGTGAAATATTTTCGTGGTCTCATCAAGTTTTAGAATTCTGTTTTTCGTACTTAGGTTGGTCAGTCTTTCATGAATCTTGCCGGTGTATCTGATGTCCGCTAAACGGCGAAATAGTCTGATTTGGTGTATGACAGAAATTAGCTTGTTATGGTTGTCCACATTGATGTTTACAAGCGGGGTGATAAGGCCGACTATCTTAAGATTTGGGGAAAAATACTCTAATAAGGGGTGCACTTTTACCGCATCCTCATCAGAAAAATATTCGTCAGCATCGAGAAAAGCGACCCATTGTCCGGTGCAGAGATCCAAGGCATAGTTTTTGGCGGCAGAAAAATCATTTATCCAGGTGAAGCGTTCGACTTTGGCCCCGGCAGCCTGGGCTATAGCGACCGTGTTGTCCGTAGAGCCGGTATCGACTACGATTATTTCATCGGCGTAGATTTTCGCTGAATGAAGCCAGCGGCCGATATTTTTTTCCTCGTTTTTGGCGATGGTAACGGCTGATATGCGAAGCGACAGGTTGTTTGCGATACTCATGGCTTCAGTTCTCCTTGGGGCTGAATTTTTCTTCCAGCCAGGTAATATAGGATGAAGTTTCCGGGCTGGTATCACCATTGTCTACAGCTTTGCTAAAGGCAGTTATCGAACCTTCATAGTCTTTGCTCAGGTATTTGCTTATTCCCAGTTGCCGCAGAATCGCTACATCTGCCAGGTCAGAAGCGGAGCAGACAGCTGCGTATAGGCAGGCGGCAGGTTTCCAGTAGCGGTTTATGAAGAAGTGGTTCGCTGCGGTGGATAAAGCACCAACATTTTGGACTATAGGTGCCAGGGAGACATATTTTAAGGCAGCGGCTTCGCTGGCCGTGGTGGCTACTGTTTCCGCCAGGGAAACCCAGGCGTCGGCAATAATATTTTTTGCTTGGCTGCTTAGAATGATCGACAGGTCGTTTTCGATTATGGCCCGGATAAGGGCGGCCATAGGAGGGTTAATGCAGCTGACAGCGGCAAGAGCTTCCGAATTATTTCCCCGGACGGCAAGCTCAAGAGCCGCAATAAAGAGGGTTCGGGTGTGGTATGTAGCGATGGATTCGGCGGACTCTGACAGTTCAGACCATTTTTCTTTATCAGCCAGTTTCTGCAATGGGCTGACATTATCACTGGTTTGGGGAGGAGGGTTTGTTTTAATGCTAGCCATGATAAAATACCTCGGTTTCTTTAATATAATAAAGCTTTAATGTCTGGGTTGTGTGATGACTTCTTGATTTTGTCTATTTATTCCGACCCTTGGCGGCCATTTCCCTACAGGGTGACTTTTAGTGGAGACGGCCTTCTCCTCTGGAGGGGAGGCATTTGGGAGATAGGATGGTCGCTTACCTGAAAGGCCAGGTCAGCGGCTGTTTTTATCGTACCATTCATCGTAGAGCTGCCGGTAGGCCTTTTCCAGGGCTGACACGTAGCGGGGGGTATCCATGAGCTTTGAATTCAGCAGGGTATTTCTGAGGGTGCGGTGGTATTTATCCAGCCGGGGAATATCCTGAGCCAGGGATACAGCTTTGGCTATGTAATCAGCGGGTGAATCGGCCAGCAGCTCCGGGACCCCGGCCGCCGTCAGGAAGGAGTCGGCAAAGCGTGAGGAGTGTTCCCTGCCCTTCAGGGCAATCACTGGAACGCCCATGTAGAGGGCGTCTGCCGTTGTTCCTCCGCCGGGATAGGGGAAGGAATCCAAGTGGATATCTACGTCAAGGTAGCGGTTCATATATGTATTTGTAGCGGGCTCAATAATAACCCGATTCGTGTCAAAGCCCAGATAAGCCAGCCGCTGGTAAACGTGGCAGACGCATTCCCGGTCGATGAAAATCTGGGATTTTATGAGCAGGCGGGAATTTTCCACCTGCTGAAGGATTTCCTTCCACAGCTTCAGCACATCGTCGTTGATTTTTCGGAAGGTGTTGAAGCTGCCGAAGAGGACGTACCCCGTTTTCGTCACCGGGGCATACTTCGGTACCGGCACGTCGCTCCGGCCGGTATAGCAGAACATACTGGGCAGATAGATGAGTTTTTCGCTGAAAAATTGTTCCGGATTTGTTCTGGGGGGGTCGGCGGCTTCATCCGTCAGGAAGTAGTCCGTGTCCTTCAGCCCGGTGGTGGTCATGTAGCCGAGACCGGAAATCTGGACGGGGGCGACTCTGGCGGCAAAGAGGCTGACGGCTCCGTCCACCGTATGACCGGAAAAATCTACCAGTATATCCACCTGATTTTTCCGGAGGAGCTTTACCTGTTCAGAATAATCCTTCCCCGCCAGACTGATAAAGCGGTCCGCCAGATCTTTGATCAGCTCGGTGAAGTCGTCCTGTTTTTTGTTTAAGGAAAAGCAGGTGACGGAAAAATGCTCCCGGTCGTAGCCGGCCATGAGCTGGAAGATGAACCAGAACATTACGTGGTGGCAGAAGTCGTTGGACATATAGCCGATGCGGAGCTTTTCTGGCCGCTTTTTCGGGGGAGTGAGGACAGCTTTTTTCACAGCGACCAGCAGCTCGTTGTAACGAAGGTGCTGGGCTGTCCTTGCTTCCGGGGACATACCGCCAAAGTTGTAGTTCATGAGCCAACCGCTGTAGATTTTGCCCCGGTTGGCCGGCGGCAGCAGCTCCACGCTACGGCGGTAGAAAAGGTGGGTAGTCTGGGCGTAGGAAAGGTCCAGGAGCTTTATGCCCACCCTTATATAGAGGTTCGAGAGCATAGTCCGGCGTTCCGTCAGCTCCGAGGTATCCTCGGTCCCATAGGGGGCGGTATCCAGGGGATTGATGAGGCTGGCCGGATCGTCCGGGGGATAATCAGCCGTGTCTTCCCCTAAAAGCTGAAGCCCAAGGTAGGCGGCGATCATGGCTCGGATGTGGTGACAGCGGTCATGATAGGCTTCCACCAGCAGGCAGAGATATTTGGCCAAGGCTCCGGGGGCAGGAAGCCCCAGGCGGGCCGCGGTGTCCGTAATGACGGACAGCCGGCGCTGGTTTTTTTCCACCGGGGGGAGATTTTGTCCCGGGGTAAAATCTGGCCGGGTCATAGCGGCAAATAACAGCTGGTTGACGGTATTTAGCAGGGGCTGAAGGAAAAGGACGGCTTTTTCTCCACAGTCGGTACGGGCAAATATATTGCCCACTACACCCCGGTCGTCTGGGGTCAGGCGCTTCTCGAACCCGGAGAGGCGGCAGGCCGGATTGTGGGCGGTGGAAAATTTTCCCTGATATACCAGCTGACGGCAGGTATCGGAGAGAGCTTCATATTGGAATTGCATCTCCTCCGATGGTAGAAGATCGGTAAAGAAGCGGTTCAGGAGAAGCTCTATCCCCTTTTCAAAGTAGGGGGCGTAACGAACTGTCGACCGGGCCTGAAGGGTGTCGATGGTGGTGAGCTTATCTTCCGGCAAAGGAGCAGGGGGGCCCTGGAGGGCGGAAGCTTCATCCAGCAGGGTCCGGGGACTGTGGGGAAGGATCAGCAGCTTTTCCGGGAATGGCTGAATATCGGCCAGGCTGACCCTATCGTTGGTGTCGATAACCGCTTCCACGGGGATGGTCATGCCCGGTTCATGGAGGGCAAATTCCAGAGGAGCTTCGGCAGGATAATCGGCGGTGACGGCGTGGAAACGGTCGGTGATGATGTAGTCAACCTCCGGCAGACCGGCGGCGGGATCCCAGCCAGGGCCCCCCAGGATCAACGGGGCAGGCTTGTACATGAGAACCGGCAGGGTCTGGCCTCCCCGGGAAAATCCGGCCAGGTCCACGAGGATGTCCACGTCCTGGGCGTGGATCTCCCCGGCAATTGCCCCGGGAGAATCCAGCCCCAGAGAGTTGGCATCGAGAAATTCATCGGCAATTCCCTGGAATTCCGCTGTGTAGCCGTCGGCCCTGTCGGTGAAGAAAAGGCAGAGATGATACCGCTTTTTGTCCAGGGAAGCCAGCAGGGGGTAGATGGTTTTGGCCAGTTCGGTGTTAGCAAAATCAGGGGACAGGAAGCCAAGGCGGATTTTTCCGCCTGTTTTTTTTGCGTTGTTTTCCTCCTCCGGGGCAGGGCTGGCGGCCTGGCGGAGGAAGCGGCGCCGGATATCCTCCCGGTCGTAGATGTAGGGAACAGGGTTATACAGCTGTCTGATGGCCGCCGCGGCTTTTTCCGCTGCCTGATGGAGGAGATTCCTGTCTTCGGCCGAGGCGGTCAATTCCGCAACGGCGTTACAGAGGGCGGCGGTTTCGGCCTTGAAGTCAAGGGACTCCTTTTCTGCCCAGGAAAGGAGGGTATCACCCCTCCGCCCTTCGGGCACCTCCCCTACAGGGGAGGCTTTTAAGGGAGTGGGCATTTCCCCTATAGGGGAGGCTTTCAGGTTGTGGCCCCCATTGAGGGGGGCTGTCAGCGAAGCTGACTGGGGGGTGATTCTCTTAACCACGGGGAGGCTAATAGAGGTTGGCACCTCCCCTACAGGGGTAACTGCTAATCGGTCTAGTTGGCCCCCCTGTAGGGGGCTGTCAGCGAAGCTGACTGGGGGGTGATTCTCTTAACCACGGCGAGGCAGTTGGCCGCTTCCCGGCGTCTGGCCGGGGAGCCGGGGTAGTAAGCTTCCGCCGCTTTTTTATAGGTTTCCGCCGCTTCAAGGAGAAGGGCGGGATCTGCCGGGGACGCGGAAATCCGGTCGGCCATAGCCAGGGCAGACTGGTTGTCTCCCTGCTCCAGATACCTTTTCAGGTCATCTGCCAGAGAGGCTGTTTGCGATTGGTCAGGAGCCAGGGCGGCTTCCTGCCGGAGATATTCCTCGTACACCGCTTCCAGGTATGGCTCCAGCTCCGCCATGTACCGGCGGCCGTCCATGAGGATGGAGCTTTCCAGCATCGTCCGCACATTCTGATGGAGGGCGTCGAGGGTTTCCAGGTCGGAGGCGATAAGGCAGGCCCGGTCAACGTATTCATCAACCGTTGGGCAGGCCAGCTCCCCCAGACCGATGTTTTGAAGAATACTGTAACCGAAGCGGGCGTGATGGGTATTGCCGATGAGGGAGATAACCGGGACGCTCATGTAGAGGGCGTCCAGGGTGGTGGCGCCGCCCCCATAGGGAAAGGTGTCCAGGGCGATATCCACTTCCGCGTAGACGTCCAAGTAGTCGGGGGAGGAGCCCCAAAGATCCAGGCGGGACATATCAAAACCAAAGCCTTTCAGCCGTTTTTCCATGTAGTCCCTGTCCAGGGGATCGACAAAGGCGTCCCCCTTCAAAATCAGGCGGCTGCCGGGCACCCGCTCAAGGATGGCTTTCCAGGCGGCCAGTACCTCGTCGTTGACCTTGGCCAGAACATTAAAGCTGCCGAAGGAAACGTAGCCTTTCCAGCGTACAGGCGCCCGGAGGCAGGAAGCCGGACGGGGGTGCAGATGGCTGTAGCTCCAATGGGTGTGGGGCAGGACCAGGAGCTTTTCCTTAAAGAGGGGGCTTTCGTAAATCCCCGGCTCCTCGGCTCCCGCCAGGTATATATCGCTTAGAAAATAATCCACCGCGTCAAGGCCGATGGTGGAGAAGTAGCCGATGCCGCTGATGATAATGGGGGCAGGTTTGTAGGCCAGGATGCCCAGAACGGAGCTTCTGGTGTGGCCGGACAGGTCGATGAGGATATCCAGATTATCGGCGGCCACCAGCTTTGCGGCCGCCTCGTCAGTGAGGTGGGCGATATTTCGCCAGCCGTCAACAACGGCTTTCAGCTCCTGGCTGTAGCTGTCTTCAATGCTGTGGTCATAGGCGTAGACGGAAAATTTTTCCCGATTGGCGCAGGTGAGCATGAAGCGGGAAAAATAGAGGACGACGTGTTCGTGGAGGTCGGGGGAGATGTAGCCGATCCGGATTTTCCGGGACTGCTCCCGGGAAAGCCCGGCCCGGATATTTTCCCGTCTTCTAAGGGGCAGTTGATAAACGCCGGTTCCTTCTCCGGCGATGATCTCCTGATAGCGGAAGTGCTTTTCTGCCAGCTCCGCCGGGTCGTAGGGCAGGTAGTGGCTGTTGAAGAGGTAGTTGTCGTATTCCACAGGGGCGGTATCGAGACCGTATTTTCTGGCGGTCTCATAGGCCCGGCAGAAGTTGGCCGCAGAGGCGGCGGCGTCCCCCCGGCCCCGGTAGATGGTGGCCATAAGGTTGTAGCAGCGAACCATGTTTCCCGGGGTTATGCTTTCGGTCAGGGCCTTTTCCAGGATGGGCAGCAGGCCGGAACGCTCCCCGTTGGCGAAGCGGACCCGGGCCAGGAAAAAGTGGCTGTTGCCCTCCGGCTGGAGGCGGCAGTATTCATCGGCGTAGCCCCGGGCTTCCCTCAACAGGCCGCTTTCGAGATAGGCGACGCAGCGGATTCTGGCCCGCTGGCCGAGCAGATCGGCAAAAGCGGGAAGGGAGGCGGCCAGGGCTCTGGCTTTTTCGTTATCTCCGGCCATAAGGGCGTCGTAAACCGCGTCCTCCTGCGCCAGGAAGGCGGCTCTTTGTTGCGGAGTAGCTTTGGCCGGGACTTTTGGGGCTTTTTTGGCAGATTTTTTACTCATGATAACCTCAGTATGTCAGTTAGCTTTTTCACGTAGGGGGAAGTGAAGGCCTTGGCCGGGATTGGTTCTCCCCGGTCCAGATACCACCAGGCCTGCTTCAGGGCTTCCGGGGCGTAGAGGCTGATGGGGGCGTTGTTGCGGGGAGTTCCCTGTTTCAGGGCGGCGGCGATTCCATAACAGCAGGCGGTATTCAGCTCCCCGGCAGCTGATTTGGCGGCGGCGGTAAATTCTCCGCAGGCGATTTTCAGCAGGGGGGAGCCGGCAGGATAATCAGCGGCGGCCGAAAAGCAGGCGTAGACCTCAGCCAGTACAGGATACCGGTTCAGGAGCGGCTGGAGGGTCTGGCAGATCATGGTTTCGTCCCCGGCGCTGTATAGTTCCTCCAGTTTCTTGATGATGTCCTCGGCGGGCAGACCTTTGGCCAGCAGCCGGAGCAGTCCGGACAGATATTCCTGATTGTAGGGATATTCCTTCAGGGAGGCGGAGATGAGCTCTACCGCCTTTTGCGGGTTTCCCTGATAGCTGTAAATCAGCCCCCGCTGGAAACAGGCGATGGGCAGGTAGTTTTCCCCGGTGTTGGCTCCCGTTACCCGGGCAATGGGGTCCGACACTGGTCCCTTTTGGCTGTCAGCGTAGACCTGAAAGCCTTCGTCGAACCATTTTGCCGCGGCAAGATAATCCTTTTCCCGAAAATAGCTGATCCCCACCAGAAAGTGAAAGACGGCGGTATAAGGAAACCGGCGGATAGCTTCCCGGGCTTCCTCCAAAAGGGCCGAGGTGGGCTGCTCCAGCATATAGCGGGAGGTGATGAGATTTTTGTGGGGGGAGGTTTCATCACCGGCAATCATGTCTCCGGAGGCAATGTGCTTTTTAGCGTGCTCGATGGTTTTTTCGTAATCCCCTAAGCCGTAGTAGCAGTCGGAGAGATAGTAGTCATCGCCCGGCCGGGGGCCCCGGCGGGGGATTTCCGCCTGGAGGATTTCCAGATTGCGGGCGACCTTTTGCCGGTTCAGGGAGCTGGAATAACCGGTATGGAGAATGCGCAGCTCCTCGTCCATGAACAGGTTCCGGTTCTTTTCCTTCAGCCCCACCAGGCCCTCGTGGACCTTTCCCCGGTATTTTACGTCCGGCAGGCGGCGGAAAAGCCGCAGCTGATAGGTGACGGAGATCAGGCGGTCATGGCGGTCCCGGTCGATGTTCAGGAGCTTTTGCATGACGCCCACGGTACGGAGCCGGGGGTTGATCCGTTCCAGCAGGGGGCGGACTTTTTTTGCGTCCTCGTCGGAGTAATATTCATCCGCGTCAAAAAAGGCGATCCATTGGCCGGTGGTCTGCTCCAGGGCAAAATTTTTGGCGGCGGCGAAGTCGTTTATCCAGGGGAAATGTGACACCCTAGCTCCGGCGGCTTCCGCCAGGGCCACGGTATTGTCGGTGGAGCCGGTGTCCACCACGATGATCTCGTCGGCATAGTGCTTGACGGACTGGAGCCAGCGGCCGATGTTCTGTTCTTCATTTTTGACGATGGTAACGGCGGAGATCCGGAGGCTGTTCACCGGTTTATCATTCATGATCCGCCCCTCCTTCAGCCAGTTTTTCCTGGAGCCAGGTAAGGTAAGCCAGTATTTCGGGGGAATTATCCCCCAAATCCGCGGCGGCCGTCAGGGCAGCGGCGGAATTTTGGTAGTCTTCACTGCGGTACAGGGCGATGCCCAGCCGGCGGAAAAAATCCTTGTCCGCCAGGGGAGAACCGGCGGGAATGGCGCCCAGGATCTGGGCGGCGGCCGGCCAGAGGCCGCCGTCGTAAAAGGGCTTTGCGGCCTCCAGGCGGGCAGAATCGTCAGCCACGACCGGAGCGAGCAGGGCAAATTGCAGGGCGGCGGCTTCGCTGCTGCGGGAAACCACCGGAACCACGAGAGAGATCCAGGCGTCGGCGATGAGGGGGCGGTTCGCTGAGGCGATGATATCCTCAAGGCTGCCCTTCAGCAGGGCTTTTATCAGGGCGGCCATGGGGCCGTTCAGGCTGGCGGTGACGGCGGCGGCTTCTTCGTTCCTTTCGACCGCGGCCAGCTCCAGGGCGGTAATAAAGAGGAGCCGCGTATTAAACAGGGCCGTCTCCCCGGCCAGGGCGGTGACCTCGGCCCAGTTCCCGGCGGAGGCCAGCTTTTGCAGCTGTTGGGCAGTATCGCTGGTTGTCATAGGGTTGATCCTTTCAGAAAGAGAGTAAAGGTTGGGGCCACATCTTAAAGCCTTTCCTTCAAGGGAGGTGGCGGCGGAGTGCGACTCCCTAAGCTCTGCCGTCGCTACGCTCGGCAATCGCTAAGGTCGCGTGCATGACACTCACTAAATGCGTCCATCGCTTTGCACGGACTTATTAAGTGAGTTAGCCGAGCCTGAGGGGTGACATATAATCGATCTGATAGCCTCCCCTGTAGGGGAGGTGCCCGAAGGGCGGAGGGGTGACAGATTAAGCGAGCGGCTCGTCATATCACCCCTCAGGCTCCTACGGAGCCAGCTCCCCTACAGGGGAGCCTGTGAGACCAATTAGAGGGTATCCTGTTCCTTCATATACCGGCAGAGCGCTTTCACCTGGGGATGATCTGTTAGCTCTTTTGGTAAGGGGGTTTTGTCTTTTAACAGCTGACAGACGGTTTGAAGCTCCCGGCCCGCCAGCCGGGTCAATTCGCAATCCCCATCGGCTGGTTCATTTTGCAGAACTTTTGCAAGGCCCTGACGGAGAGCGGATGACAACCGGGCGGCAGCGCTTCCGGCCACGGCCTCGTAGTTTTTCAGCGCCAGGAGGAGCAGGGGATCCGACAGGTCCTGCCCCGATTTTTTACCATAGTAAACGTAAATATCAGCCAGGGCGGGCCGGCGGTTCAGCAGGGGGAAAACCGTCCGGCAGACCAGCGGGTAGTCGGCGGGGGAAAGCAGCTTGTTCAAAAGGCCAATGGTATCCGCCGCCGGCCAGTGGTCTTCCTCCATCAGCTGCAGGATGAGGCGGAGGTATTCAGCCTTTGCCTCGGACGAAAAGGCGGGGGATTCGAGGGAAACGGCGCCGTAGAGGCGGGCGGCGGCCGGCCACCGTTCCGCCTGGCAGAAAAGGCGGGCGGCGGCGAGTCTGGCCTCCTCGGCGGCGGCAGGGGCCAGCAGGGCGAACTGCAAAGCCGCCGGGTCAGTGGCCTTTTCGGCAACCGCCTCACTGAGAGCTGCCCAAAAGTCAGCCGCCTCAGCTTTCAGGGGAGAGGACAGCAGGGGAGCCATATCTCCCCCGATAAGCGTCTCAATGAGCAGGGCCGATGGCGGGCACAATTTCTCCGCAGCCGCGGCGGCTTCCTCGTTCCTTTCGGCGGCGGCCAGCTCCAGAGCCGTCAGGAAGAGCAGCTCCGCATTCTCCCGGGCGGCGTCGATGCACTGGGGCAGGGACTGGAAGGCGGTCTGCCGGAGAGGAGCCGCTCCTTCGATTCTTATATCGTTTATTTCCGCCTGTAACTTTACTGCTCCCAGCGATTCGGCGAAGTCAAAATAGAATTGCCGGTGCGCCGGATTTTTCTCAAGGGCGGGAATCACGATCTCCGGCAGGAAGCTGCCGCCGAAAATTTCCTCGGCGGCGGCGAGGTATTCGATGGTTTCTGGCCGGGCGGACAGGGCGGTGAGAATTTCCCGCCGGGCGGACTCATTATCGCCTAACGCCTGATGACAAAGGGCCAAGCGGTAGTGGACGTTGGGCGGCTCGGCGGCGAAGAAGCTGGCATCGGGAGCATTGGCGGCAAAGTTGCCGGAGGCCAGGGCCTGACAATAATCGGCGTAGAGGGCCAGGGACTTTTCCAGATTGGCGATGGCCGGGAGATAGTCTTTGGCCTCCAGCTGGAGCTCCCCCAGGGCGGCGGCAAAGTCCGGCAGGCGGGGAAATTTTCCGGCGGCTTCCCTGGCGGCGGCCAGCTGCTCGGGAAGAGGATATTTCAGCTTCCGCATACAGGTGAGGCAGACGCTGTACATATCGCCTTCGGAGCTGCCGGCGGACAGGGGGGCGCGGATAGCCAGCCGGGCATAGCGCAGGGCTTCCGGATAATTTCCCAGTCCCTGATAGCAGTCCGCCAGATAACGGTAGTGGCGGGGCCCTTCTCCGTAGGCGGCGATGTCGGCCTGGAGCAGCTCCAGATTGCGGCGGATTTTTTCCCTGACTCGATTGCCGGAATAGCCGGTATGAATTACTTCGATCTCCGGATGGACCGCCGTCCGGGGATTTCTTTTTGTGGTTTTTCCATGGCTGTCGATGTCCAGAAAGTAAAGCTGTTCGTGAATCTTCCCCTCATAGCGGAGCTGGGGGAGATTGCGGAAAACCCGTACCGCCGTGAACCGGTGGATTTCCCGGTTCCTTATGTGCCTGTCGTCGGCGTCGATGTTTACGATGGTGACGGCGATGGCTTCCGGGGCGGCGTCAGGGTTTCTCTTTGCCTCGGCGGTATATCGCTCAACGATTTCCGCAAGCCTTTCGGCGGAGTCCGGGGTGATATGCTCATCGGCGTCCAGCATGGCGATCCAGGGGACCTCCCGGCCTGCCGGATGACTGGCGGCCGCCGCCAGGGCGGCGTTCCGGGCGGCGGCGAAATCCCCCGTCCAGGGTATTTCCGCTACTATCGCCCCGCCGTCAGCGGCCAGCTCTCTCGTATTGTCGGAGCTGCCGGTGTCCACTACCAGCTGCAATGAGGAAAACCGGCGGCAGGCCTCCAGCCAGCCGGGCATTTCCGCCGCTTCGTTTTTGGCGATGGTCACGGCGAGGATATTTGATTTTTGCGGTGAATGCGTCATGGGGATACCTCGAAGAAACGCGCAGTTAAAAGTCTTATTCCGGGTTATTTTATCACAAACGAGGAGCTTTAGATAACGAAAATAGTTGTTTGAGGCGGGAAATTATATGGTATAATAACATCAGTTACGTATATTTATTTGCGGCTTGCGGATACTCTTCTCGGGAGAAGCAGATAAATTAAAGATTAAACGACAATAACCGATAATAAGTAGGGGAGCTTACGGCTGAAATTTCCTGTTGCGATTGGAGAGGGACAATGAGAAAAATTTCCGTAATCATACCGGTATATAACGCGCTGGAGCATACGAAGGTTTGTATAGAAAATGTGGAGGTATGCCTGGCTCACCGCCCCTACGAGATTATTGTGGTGGATAATGCCTCCACCGACGGTACGGCCGAATACCTGGCGGGAAAGGACAATGTCAGGGTCATCGCCAATCGGGAGCCGGAAAGCGTTGCGGCGGCCTTCAACAAGGGATACAGGATGGCGGCAGGGGAGTTAATTCTGTTCATGCACAATGATACAGTTCTGCCGCCCTATTCAATAGATTTACTGGAGAACGCGCTGTATAGCGACGATAAGCTCGGCGCCGTCGGGCCAACCGCTCAAGGGCACAGGTTCTGGCCTCACGAACTGCTGGAGCAGATCGAGGAATACGATGACATAGCCGGTATGGGCAGAAGCTTTGAAAAGGCCCGGAGGCTTCAGTGCAATCTCAGGCCCGCCTTTGTCTTAGAGGATTTTTGCTCCCTCTTTAAGAGAGAGGCGATTGACGATGTGGGAGAGTGGGATGAAAGCTTTCTCCTTCGATACTTTGAGGATGTGGATTACTCCTGCCGTATGCAGCTGAAAGGATGGAAGCTGGCGATCGTTCCCAATGTTTTTGTCCATCACTTTCAGGCGGCAACATTTAAGGCAAACCAGATAGATCATGAAAAGGCATGGAAAATATTCAGTAATTACTTTAAGAAAAAATGGAATTTTAGTTTTGAGTACAGCATAGGTGTGCGAGACGATCTGCTCAAATATATTGATGTGAAGAGAGAGAATGTGGCGGTACTGGATAGCGGACGGATATCATGGACGGCTGGCATTTCTATGATGTATCCCAGTGCCTTGAGTATACAAGGTTTGGGTACGATATTGTGGTGCCCCGGCAGCAGCCCCTTTGGACCCTCCATCACCGGCCGGTGGCCATGCGCGAGGGGTGGCTGGAGCTGTGGGATAAATACCGGCGCCGGGTCATGCTGGAGTATACGGAGGAAATACTGCCTCCGGCCAGATTGAAGGAGCGGGAAATTTTGCTGGTGGTCTGCGACCATGAGGGCAGGGAAGACAGGATTCAGAAAAAGCACGGATATCTGGCGGGACTTACGGTTCCGGACGGCTGTCATTTGTCCATTGAGGTTGTGGAGGATGGATGCCCGGCCTGGTCCTATGGTTACTGTCAAAAGAACGGCCCGGCGAAATATAAAATCTATCTTGACGGGGAATCGAGGATCGTGAACCGCTGCTGCATCGTTGAACTCCTGAGAATTTTTGCCGCGGATAAAAATGTGGGAGACATCGGCGTGGCGAAGGGACCGCTGGGGATTATTGACGGGCGGTTTGTTGCCACCCAGTACGATATGCCCTGGGACGATATCCGCTATCCGGGAAATCTTTATGCCGCCGAGGCCATGTGCCTTGACTTGGAACGGAAGGGCTACGATGTGATCGTGGCGGAGCAGCCGGAACCCTGGGTACAGCTGAAGCCCGGGGATCCGGGCGCGCCGGAAATCATCAGGCCCTGGGCGGAAACGCACCTTCGGAATAATGGCGTGTGGCGGGTAGGAAAATCCAGACGGGATATATTTATGAAGGAGTATGGGATCCTGTAGAGATAGGCATGGCCGGAGGCCAGACGGCTTAACCTGGCTTTTACGGCGGAGGTAGCCAGCCTGATTGGAGTTTAACATGAGTGGATACAGAAGCCTTGACGCGAATAAAATTTGCTTTATTGCCTGTGTAAACGATGAGGCGCAGTTTGAGAAGTTCTGTCTGGCTGGATTGCGCAGCCTTGCGGTGCCGGAGGGAATGTCTATCGAGGTACTGACCATCAGCGATGCTTCCTCCATGACGGCGGGTTACGAAAGGGCAAGGCTGGCCAGTGACGCCAAGTACAAGGTCTATCTTCACCAGGATGTGGAGATAGTCAATCCTGATTTTATCAGGGATTTGCTGGGGATTTTTTCAAAGGAATCATCCATAGGAATGGTGGGGATGACCGGCGTTAGTCGCCTTTGCTCCAATGGAGTCTGGTGGGACAGCCTGGCAAGGGGCGTAAAGGGCGGCGTCTTCTGTACACGGGACGGGAAGCCTGGGGCAGACTTAAACTTTTGCGCCGAGACGGGAACGGAAGAAAAACCTTACGAAACAGTGGAGGCCGTCGACGGGCTCCTATTGGTCACTCAGTATGACATTCCCTGGCGGGATGATATCATCGGCAGCTATCACTACTACGATATATCCCAGTGCCTGGAGTATCGGCGGCAGGGTTATCAGGCGGCGGTCCCCCGGCAGGAAAGCTGCTGGGCCATTCATCACGAAAGGGACAAGAAAACCTACAGCTGGCTGTATGATTGGGATATAGAGCGGAGGAAGTGCCTGAGGGAATACTGGCCTGAGCTGATACCGGACGCTTCCGGAAAGGAAAAGCAGATAGAGATCCTTATCATTGACTCTACGGAATGGGAAGGCGCCGGTAAATATGATTATCTCCGGGAGTTGATTGTCCCGGAGGGGTACGGGCTGAATATCACCATTACCAAAGGGGCTTGGAAGGCCAGGGATTACCGGGAGTTTCAGGAAGACCGTCCGGCGAAGTACCATATTTATATTGCCGAGGGGACGAAAATCGTCAGCCGTAACTTTCTGCCCGAACTGCTGGCGGCTTTTGACCTCAGTGACCGCATTGGCTGTATCGGCGCGGCCGGGCGGAATTGCCGCTCTGCTCAAGACATGGAAGGAATCGGGGACAGCAGCCCTTGGCAGCGGGGCGTGCCCATGGCGCCGGTGGATATGATCGACGGGGGCTTTATCGCTGCCCAGCGCTCAGTGTTGTGGGATGATATACGTTACTGCGACGACCGCTTTTTGACGGAGGCCGCCTGCCTCGATCTGGCCCGGCGTGGATACCTCAGCATGGCCGTAAGGCAGGAGCCGGGCAGGGAATGGGTAAAGCAGGAGAGCGGCGGCGTTGGGACAGTTTCCCGCGTAACTCTTGACGATATCTGCAAAGAGGCGGGCGCCGTAGCGGAAAAAGCCCGCCGCCTTATGCAGGAACGGGCGGTTATCAATTTTCGGAATTGTGACATCGGGGAAATATTTCGCCGGGAGTACGGCCCGGACTGGGGAAGGATCGATAAGCGCCTGCCGGAAAACCGGCTGGAGGAGACGCCCCTCGTTTCCGTGGTAATGCCGGTGTGGAAGGCGGAAAAGTACATCGGGGCGGCTATAGAGTCGGTGCTGGCTCAGACCTGTGAAAATTTTGAGCTGCTGCTGGTAGAGGACTGCCCCACCGACAATACCCCGGCGGTAGTGGCGGCCTATGCCAAAAGGGACAGGCGGCTGCGGGTATTGAAGAACGATCGGAACCGGGGCATTTCCTATACCACCAATCGGGCCATTGCCGAGGCAAAGGGGAAGTACATCGCTCTCCTTGACGACGACGACCTGATGACGCCCTGGCGGCTGGAGCTACAGGTAGCCTGGCTGGAGGAGCATCCGGAGATCGATATTCTGGGGGGCTGCACGGTAAATATTTATGAAAACGGCGCCTTGGCAAACCGCTGGTATACGCCTCCCCGGCTTGGAGCAATCCATGCAAATCTCCTTTTGAACATGGGAGGCTTTGCCAATGGGACGGG
>CAZIKQ010000040.1:0-16472 GCA_964540025.1 uncultured Schwartzia sp.
GGTGTGGACATTAGATACTTTCCAAAATATACGCCATAAATTTGCCAACGTCCCTTATTTTTGTTAAACTGTGGCATCAGGTGCCCAAGTCAATTAGAAAAAAATTGAGATAACATACTAAGAACAGGAGAAAATATGAGCATTCTGAATGTTGAACACGTTTCCCACGGCTTCGGGGCCAGGACGATTTTTGAGGACGTTTCCTTCCGGCTGGTGAAGGGAGAGCACGTGGCTCTGGTGGGGGCAAACGGCGAGGGAAAGAGCACCTTTCTTTCCATTATCACGGGCCGTCTCCAGCCTGACGAGGGCAAAATCCAGTGGGCCCGGCGGATCAAGGTGGGTTATCTGGATCAGCACAGCGTCCTGAAAAAAGGTCAGACCATCCGGGAGGCGCTGCGGACGGCCTTTGACGATATGTACAAGCTGGAGCAGGAAATGATCGCCGCCTATGACCGGATGGCGGAGCTCAGTGAAGATGATCCGGAGATGGAAAAGCTCCTGGAGGACGTAGGGGAAATTCAGGATATTTTGGACGGCGGCTCCTTTTACTCCCTGGACGCCCGGATCGAGGAGGTGGCCGGGGGCCTGGGACTCAGGGACATCGGCCTTGACCGTCCGGTGGACGAGCTTTCCGGCGGCCAGCGCACCAAGGTGCTGCTGACGAAGCTCCTGCTGGAAACTCCCACCATTCTAATCCTGGACGAGCCTACTAATTATCTTGACGCGGAGCATATCAGCTGGCTGAAAAATTATCTGAACAGCTACGAAAACGCCTTCATTCTGGTGAGCCATGACGTTCCCTTCCTGAAGGCGGTCACCAACGTGATTTATCATGTGGAGAACGCCAGGCTGACCCGCTACAGCGCCAACTATGAGAAATTTCTGGAAATGGTAGAAATAAAGCGCCGTCAGGCGGACGCCGCCTATGAGCGGCAGCAGGCGGAGATAAAGCGGGCGGAAGATTTCATTGCCCGAAACAAGGCCAGGGTGGCTACCAGAGGCATGGCCAATTCCCGGCAGAAGATGCTGGACCGCATGGAGGTACTGGAAAAGCGGACGGAGAAGCCGAAGCCTCACTTCAAATTCCATGAAGACCGGACTCCCTCCCGGGTGGTCATCGACGCCCGGGAGCTGGTTATTGGCTATGACGAGCCCTTGACCGCTCCCCTTAACCTTCAGCTGGAGCGGGGGAAAAAGGTGGCGGTGAGAGGCGTAAACGGCCTGGGTAAAACCACTATGCTGAAAACCTTTCTCGGTAAAATCCGGGCGGTTTCCGGGGAAACTGAGCTGGGGGACTTTGTTTCCGTGGGCTATTTTGAGCAGGAAACGAGCCGGGACAACAGCAACACCGCCCTGGATGAATTCTGGCAGGCCTATCCGGGGATGACCAATTTTGAGGTGCGGGCCGCCCTGGCCGCCTGCGGCCTCACCACCGAGCATATCGAGAGCCATATGTCCGTCCTGTCCGGCGGGGAAGCGGCCAAGGTAAGGCTGGCCATCGTCATGCAGGCTCCCTGCAATCTGCTGGTGCTGGACGAGCCCACCAACCACCTGGACGCGGACGCCAAGGAGGAGCTGCGCCGGGCCCTTATGGAGTACAAGGGAGCGGTTCTTCTTGTTTCCCACGAGCCGGAGTTCTACGAGGACTGGATAGACGACGTGTGGAATATCGAGAAGTGGACCACCAGGGTAGTCTGACAGGGAGCCGGTGAAAATGCAGTCTTGCGGAAAATCGCCCGGGGATCTCGGCCGGTTGGCGGGGAGCGGCTCTGTAGTCATAAGGCCCATTGCCCGGATTCGCACCGACTTTCCCGCGAAATTCGGCATTCCCCGCCAGAGCGGCCTGGTGAAGGAGTTGAAGGGGCGGATCGTCTTTGAGCCAGAGTTCCGGAATGAGGCTATGCTCCGGGGCATCGAGGGCTTTACTCACCTTTGGCTTATATGGCTGTTTTCGGAAAACGCCGGAAAGGGCTGGTCGCCTACCGTGCGCCCGCCTATCCTGGGCGGCAATGCCCGGATGGGGGTCTTTGCCACCAGAGCGCCCTTCCGCCCCAATCCGCTGGGCCTTTCCTGCGTGGAACTCGCGGGGCTGGAGCGGCGGAAAGGGGAAGGGACGGTTTTGCTGGTAAGGGGGGCCGATCTGCTGGACGGCACCCCCATATTTGACGTCAAGCCGTATCTGGCCTATGCGGACAGTCATCCGGAGGCGGCGGAGGGCTTCCGGACAGGGGGTTGGCCCCGGCTGACGGTAGACTTTCCGCCGCCCCTTTTGGCCCTTGTTCCGGCCGACGGCCAAAAAGCTCTGCTGGAGGTGCTGGCCAATGATCCCCGCCCTTCTTATCAGGCTGATCCGGAGCGAATATATGGCCTGAAATTTAGCGCCCTGGAGATAAAATTTCGAGTCATTGGGGATAAGCTGATTGTTTTAGCGGTGGAAAAAGACTCAAAATTTGATAGATAACCGCTTGTTCAGGCAGAACAGGCGGTGGAAAAGTGTATAAGTTTTGTGGAAAAGATGGTGGAAAAGTTTCCTGATTGTCCGCAAAAGGGTAAAAAGCGGTGGATAAATTAAAAAAAGGAGGTGAAACGGGATGGAGCAGACGTTTTCCTTTCGCCAGCGGCTGAAGACCTTTATTCTGGTCATGCTGCCGGTATTGGTGACAAATTTGGCAATAATGAGCGTGCATCTTTCGGACACCATGATGACCGGCCATGTAAACAGCGTGGAGCTGGCGGGGGTAGCGGTGGCGGCAAATATCTATATGCCCCTGTTCGTGACCTGCATGGGTATCGTGTCGGGCCTGTCACCTACCATCGCCCACCTGTATGGCGGCGGGGACGGCGCTGAGATCCGGCGGGTGATGCGGCAGAGCTTCTACTGGGCGCTGCTTTTGGGCCTGTTCGGGAGCCTTTTAATTTACTTCGGGACACCTGTACTGCTGGACCGGCTCAATCTGGAAAAGCGGGTCTGGGAAGTAGCTTTTGGCTACAGCCGGGTGATGATGTTCTGCCTGCCGGTGTCAATGGCGGTGGTGGCCCTGCGGGAATTTATGAATGCCCTGGGCTGTACCAGAATAACGATGCTGATCACCGGCCTCACGGCTCCTCTGAACATATTTTTCAACTACATTTTCATCTTCGGCGCAGGGCCGGTGGAGCCGCTGGGAGGAGTGGGGGCCGCCTGCGGAACCCTGGCGGCCTTTTCCGCGGCGGCGTTGATTCACGCCGCAGTGGCCCGGTGGATGAGCCCCTTTGACCGCTACCGGATATTTGACGGAATGCCAAAGCCCCAGGTCCGCGAGTGGTCAAAGGCGCTGAAGATCGGCTTTCCCATCGGCCTGGCCATGCTGTCGGAAACCAGTATTTTCGGGGCCATGGGGCTGTGCATCGCCACCTACGGCACCCTGACGGCGGCGGCCAGCCAGTCCGCCTTCAGCGTCACCTCCATGCTTTACGCCATACCCATGTCCTGCAGCATCGCTTTGACGATTCTGGTGGGCTTCGAGCTGGGAGCCGGCCGGCCGAAGGACGCCGTATCCTATACAAATATCGGCCGGGCGGTTAGCCTGGGGGCGGCGGTGCTCCTCATCGGGGCGGCGTGGCTGGCCCGCTATCAGGTAGCGGCCCTGTTTACCGGCGAAGGGGAGCTGCTGGAGCTGATCGCCGGGTTCGTGGCTTACGCGGCCCTGATGAACGGGGCAGATTCCCTGAACGCTCCGCTGCAGGGAGCCCTGCGGGGCTACCGGGACGTGAAGGCCGTCCTGATACTGTCCATTATCAGCTTCTGGGTAGTGGGAATGCCCCTGGGCTGGGTACTGGCGGAGGTGGCCGGGAACGGCGCTTACGGCTACTGGCAGGGAGTCATCAGCGGCCTCTTCGTCGGCTTTGTCCTGCTGGCCATAAGGATAAAGAAAGTAAAGAAAGGCCAGCCTTACGGCAGTGGGAAAAATCCTTCTGAAGCAGGTTGACACCCTTTTGGTAAAATTATTATGGCTCATGGCGATTCTCTTTTGATAGGTTTTGCTTGGCAGCTTAACTCTACCAAAAGTTGCACCGTGAGTTTTTTATCTGTTCAAATTCATTTTACAATCTATCTCTTGACAATACAAAGTAAACTTACTAAAATAAATAGTGATATTTTATACATAAGAGGGGAGATTTATGTTTTATATTGGTATTGAAGATATCGCTGCTTTGGCGTTGATTCAAGCGCTAGAACAAAATGAACGTTTTTTGTCGTACGAAGTAATTGAAGCTTATGGCAACAAGGTGGTACGTCGTCTGAGAGATGATAACGAAAAAGTTGTTCTAATATTATCGCGAGAAAGTACAAATGAGATGTTTCGCAACTATTCGGATTTTTTTGAGGAAAAACCATCCGAAGACGGAAAGTTAGGCATCGCTCTTCGTGAAGAAAAAAACATAGACGACTTAATAGATAAATTCTGTGGATATTTGTCTTTAACCGTCCTTAAGGCTTTTATGAGTGAGAAAGTAGATTTGAACAAAGCGGCTTAACGATGAATAAAGAGAAACGGTTAAAAGATCCGATTTATGGGTATATTAATATCCCAAATCGTTATATGAACAATGTCATAGACACGGCTGTGTTTCAGAGATTGAGGAGGATTATTCAAACCAGCTATTCCCCTCTATATTCATCCGCGATACACAACCGTTTTGTTCATTCATTAGGCGTATATCATTTAGGACGCTTGGCGTTCGATTGCTTAAAAGAAGATAATCGAACGCCAAGCCTTGTGAATGATACTACGCTTGATGAAATAGGGGATGTTTTTAAACTCGCGTGCCTTCTTCACGATGTCGGGCACGCGCCTTTTTCGCATACGGGCGAAGTATTTTATTTAGATGAAAATGGAGAATATGACGAGATACACAAGCAACTAAAAGAGTATGTGGACGATCCCTACTTTAATGAACCGTCAGTGAAAAATGATTTCGCGTCGGCGCACGAAATAATGAGCGCGACAGTCGGGATAAAAGAATTTTCCCGTTTGTTGCCTAACGACACCCCGGCAAATCGTTCATTTTTTGCCAGATGTATTACGGGTTATCTTTATAATAACGATTGTCCAGAAAACAGTTTAAGAAATTGCTTTATTTCATTACTCAATTCAAAAATTATTGATGTCGATAAATTGGATTATCTCATTCGCGATGCATTCATTACTGGATTTGATACAGTCCATATAGATTATGAACGGCTTCTTTCGTCTCTCAGGATCATAAAAAATGATAGCGGCTTCTATCGTCTTGTTTATCATAAAAGCGCTATAAGCGTAATTGAAAATGTAGTGTATGCGCGTGACGCAGAGCGTAAGTGGATTCAAAATCATCCTGTTGTCGTATATGACGGATACCTTTTATATCATATGATACGTCATCTAAATGAAAATTTGTATTGTCCTGGTTGTTGCGATAGCAGGTTATTTTCATTAGAATCATTGAGCGTTGAGGGCGCTAAATTTAGAGATGGCATTAAATTGCGTTTAATAAGCGACGACGATATAATATATTTATCGAAAAATGTATATTCATTTCCATTAAGCGAAGAATATTTTAATCGTTCAAATAGAAGGCATCCTGCGTGGAAATCTGAGGCGGAGTACAAGGCGACTTTTTTAAGGAATATCCAAGGTGGTGCCGTTCTTGAAAAATTTGAGAAAACCATGGAAATGATAAGCGAATATTTAAAGAAGAATTCCACTAGCGGAGTTATAAATGCTGATCTGATAAAAAATATAGAAAATGACATACCGTCAGAACAAGATATCAATCAATCTGATGGCGCGAATAAAAAGATGTTTAAAGATCAAATACAAAAGAAGACGATGATGCTTCGTATTCTTAATAAACTCAAAAAATATGCAGAGTCCAAGAATATACCTTTCGATTTTGTAATATTAATGGAATCGCAATTTACCAGCGGATTCGGAGAGCCTGATTTTACTAAAATTGATGTTTTTTTTCCTAGCTTTTCTATAGAACCGACACGAAAATTCACGGAAGCTGTTTCGTCGTTAGAAGTGAAAGAAGTTCAACGAAATAAATTATTTTATTTGTTCTATAAGCGTAATAACGGACAGCCTTTAGAACTGGATTGCGAGGAACTTAGTCTTGAGTTGTATGGGGCGTGTATATAATTATTATCATGTAGCAAAACGTTATGACGGTATTTTTGCATATATTATAGATGCTTTTTCTCTTAAAACGTTTGTTGCAAAATGTATGCTTTTTGAACGACACGATAGACGGTAATAAAAAGTTCTAAAACAAAAAAGCGTTTACTAAGCAACTTTGATCATCAAAGCTGTTCAGTAAACGCTTTTATTTTTTGTAAGCTATTGGACATTAAACCGTGAAAAACAACTCAAAACGATTCGGCGTAGACTTTATGATACTCTTCACTATACAAAGTATCCACGTTAGCCGTCATGATATTGCGCGCAGCCAATTCGTCCACGAGGAGCTTAAACATCTTTTTCGCGCGTTCGGAGTTCGAATATTCGTCATCGAGAAAACTAAAAACAGGCGTAACAAAATCAACCTTGAGCTCGGAGCAAATATCGACGAATCCTTTAATATCGGCCTCGTTGTCGTTGACGCCGGGAACGATAAGATACTTCAGGTTTAACGCTAAATAGGGGGCTTCTTTATAACGTCGCAGATTGTCTATCGTCCTATTGAAAAACGGAACGCCTTTTATTTTTGCGTAAGTTTCTGGCGTTCCCGCGTCGACCGACTTTCTGATTATTACTGGTATTTCCCGCGCCGCATCAAACAGGCTGTCATCGAATACCGAGCAATTCGAGAAAACGTCTAAAATATACCCTTTGTCGCGACAATGCTCGTATAAGGGCAATCTTTTTTCGTTCAATGTCGGTTCTCCCACGGCAAGAAGCACGGAGAAAATATCGTTTATCATATTCTTCCGTTCAAGAGCCGTTAAATATTCCGCTAAAAAGATATTGTCGTTATAATCTTTTAGCTCCGGCCGATTGGCCGAGCAGTATTTGCATTTATAATTGCACCAACCACGGAATGAAAAGTCAAACGAATTTAATCGCCGCGATGAAAATATATAACTAGCTTGATTTCGGTAACACGTTTGGCAAACGATAGGCAAAGGGATATTTCCGTCAATCAATCCGCTGCGCGTCGCGTCAAGCTCTTGCACGGAGAGCAACGGATCAACCGGATGATTAAAGGTGGGCATATCTGTTCTACAACAACAGTGAAAAATATTTTCATTTACAATCCAGTTAGAGGCGAACAGAAAGCATGTCTTGATGATTTCAAGCGGTTGGAAATTAACTATCCGCCGGGGAGAAACGCCGCGCTCCATCGTCAGAGTTCCCATGATTTCTGCGATATGATGCGGGGACGCAATGAAAAATTGCGCCGATTCGTCTGAAATCATGTCGTCGAAGGAGCAAATCCGCAGCGACGGATATGAATTTAATTTACCCCCCCCATTTTTTCGTGTCGCTGTCGCAAAAGCCGGCCGGCAAGACGGAATATTCCCTTTCCAGCATTTTAGCGATTAAGGATGTTTCTATACAAGCCGGAGCCAGGTAAACTTTTTCGCCGCTTTTTAATTTTTCCGCGATAATTTTTATATAGTCTTTTAGCATGACGTTAAACTCCCTTCCGTTATTTTATCTATGTTACTCCTGATGACCGTTAATTTTTCGATCGATTTATTTAATAGTCGTATGGTCGGAGCTTCGCATAATACGGCTACATTTGCGGAGGAAACGCAGTTTCTGATATATTGCTGCCCGATCAGAAAATACTTCAATCGTTCGAGAAAGGCTTTTCTTGCGACAAATCCCCGCAAGTTGTCGTAGGCGCCCGTATCGCGATAAGTCATCAATTCGTCAAATTTCGGCTCGGATATTAACTTGTCGATATGCTGCGCTACCATAGCTTCATCGGGCATCGGCAAGAGCGCCTTAAAGTAAAATTCTTCCAGCCAACCGAATAATACGGCTTGCATATATTCGTATAGCGCCGGCGATATGTCTCCATGCCGGCTAAGAAATCCCATCATGATATCGTAGGTATCGTAAACGCTGTAACGATCAATGCCAAAAACGCTAGCAGATCCAAAGTGTACGATATTTGTCGCGTTCATTGCGTCGCGGATAATATATTGATAATATTTGTGCGAGGCTCCGGATATAACGCCGATGGCGTTACATTTTGATAGAACCTCATATATAAACCATAAGTCGGGCATACAGCGACCGGTGGTTTTATAGGCTAAATCCCCGCCGTCTATGTTCGCCAATATTTTACCTCGATATAGCTTGCCCCACATCTCGTTAAAAAACGACTTATAGGAACGAAACATATTGGTAAAATTTTCTTTACGGACGACCAGATTGGTTGCCAGTTCCCTCCTTTTTAATAATTTTTCCTTGCGTGATGACGCATTTTTCTTTAATGTGACTTCCGTTCCGCAGGCTACGATGTCCAGCTCGTTTTTTTCCGCTAAATTTACGGCGCGCTCAAAAAAATCGCTTTTATAAATGTCGTCTGCGTCGAGCGTACAAAGGAAGCTGTCGGGAAATCGTTTGGCTACATCCAGCAACATACGCCAAGAAATAGAGGTATCGTTACGAGATTTGTTTAACACGATAAACCTGGCATCCCGAGCGCTAAAATTTTTTATAATGTCGAAAGACCTGTCCGTGTTCCCATTATTAACGATGAAACAGCGCCAATTTTTATACGTTTGATCCAGCAGGCTCTGCATAGCGGCTTCTATCGTTTCTTCACAGGCAAACGCTTGAATGATACAAAATATTTGTTTATCCATTTCAAAATACCCCAGTTTTCGCCTATACCGCATGGTTATTTGCCGTCTGCTCCGCCGCGCCGTAGCGGAGCGCCGTATCGCCGCTTTTCCATGCGCAATAGTGGCAAGATTTCCTGGGGTAAGCGTAAAATTTTTCAATGATCGCTACTTTTTCGGCTAAACTTTTATCATCGTTCAGATCTACATAATCGTCTCGATTGGGCGTTAAAATTCCCAGCTCTGAAAGAAAAAGCGAATTGCTGCAGCGATGAAGCTTACCTCTAAAGACGTGCATATTTTCCAGCCGCACTTGAGCGCATTGAGCCGCTTGTCTTGCGACGTAATCGTCTGGTTCCAAAAGATCGCGGCAAGCGGTGTTGTCTATCCAGCCGCCAAAGTGTTGGCTTTCCGTATCTCCATGGTAACGCTTCAAAACGTATTCGATGTTATGCTTTTCTAAAATATCCACTAAAGCGTCGCGCGCTTTTGAAAGCTCGCCATAGTCGCTGATCATAACCTTTAACCGCTTGCCGTAGGATAACAGACTGGCCAGCTCGGCTTCCGCAGGCATTAAGGTTGCGTTAGTTTCGATGATGAGCCGATCGAATTTAGCGGAATATTTTTTACAGTATTCAAAGACCTCGTCTAAACGACGGTGCGTAAAAATTTCGCCGCCAACGAATTGAAGCCACTCAATCCGATCGAAAAGTTGAAATAAACGGTCTATATCCGATTTCATTTCTTCCGTCGTGGCTTTAGGCGGATTTTTGAAATTCGGCACATGATTTGAGCACAGTTTGCACTTTAACGTGCAAACAAATGTGGGGACAATGGACATTCGCTTGGTTTTCAGCATATGGTTTCCTCCTTAAATGGCGTAAAGAACAGTTTCGGTTTCGGTAATGGAATAATGACGAAGGTAAAGCCTATAATCGGGATTGCAGGATAAAATAAGCGAAGGTATTTCCCAAATATCTTCGGGCTTATGATAGACGCAGATAGCGAGCTTCGGCCTTTGCTCGCGGATGATTTTCTCTGCTCCTCGTAGAGCCGCCAGCTCCGCGCCTTCGATATCCATTTTTATAAAGGTGACTTTTTTGCCTTGAAGAACGTCGTCCAGCTTCCTTACCTCTATGGCGATGCGGCCCTCGGTTGAAAGTCTCGCCCCCCCTTCGTTTCCTTCACATATATCGAATAACAGTCGTGTATTTTCGCTATAAGCTCCGTAGGGGAAAATTTCGGCATTTGGATAAGCTTTGAGATTTTCTTTTACGACGCTAAGCTGCCTGGGATTCGGTTCCAGCACATAGGCGTGTCCCCCCCCCGTGGACAAACGGTTAAAGAAGTTTTTCGTCGTTTCTCCGTTCAGCGCGCCTGCATCCACAAAGTATTCGTCGCCGCTTAGACTGTCTTGCGGCGCTAACGGCTCAAAATATTGCGGATTGGTTTGGTTATCGCAAAAAACGAAGGCATAGTTTAAACCGTGACTATTTAACGCCGCTTTTATTTCTTTTTGCGCTTCTTCTTTCCCGACGGTAATTAAAATCGTATAGTCGCGACAGTCTTCGCGCTTTAAAAAATCATCGAAGGAAATTATCGGGACGCCCTTGAAAGAGCCGCTTTGAAAAGTGTCAATAACAAACGGAACGTCTTTAGAATAAAAATCTAACGCAAAACGACATCCTTCTCCCGCTCCGTAGTAGCATATTTTATCGGCGCGAAGCTTGTCGCCGTAAGGCAAGCACTCGTAAATCATCTCTGATATTTCGTTTTGTTCGCCAAGCAGCGAATAAAGCAAACGGAGGCGGTAAATCTTTTGCGACATATCGTCTTGCAAATGGTCGTATATTGTTTTCAGCTCGTCTATAGATGGTAAATTCATATATTCGTCTTTTCCCCCTTAAATAGCGTAAAGAACAGTTTCGGCTTCGGTAATGGAATAATGACGAAGGTAAAGCCTATAATCGGGGTTGTAGGATAAAATAAGCGAAGGTATTTCCCAAATATCTTCGGGCTTATGATAGACGCAGATAGCGAGCTTCGGCCTTTGCTCGCGGATGATTTTCTCTGCTCCTCGTAGAGCCGCCAGCTCCGCGCCCTCGATATCCATTTTTATAAAGGTGACTTTTTTGCCTTGAAGAACGTCGTCCAGTTTCCGCGCGTCGATGGAAACAGTTCCGGTGTCCGTGATCCTCGAATCGGTAGTTTCAAGATCGCTGAAACGCAACGTCATGTTTTGGTCGTAAGCCCCATAGGGAAATATTTCCGCATTCTTATATTCGCGAAGGTTCTGTTTTAGAGCGGCAAATTGCGCAGGGTTAGGCTCAAAAACATAAGCGCGTCCTTTTTTACTGTGCCGAAAAAAATTTTGGAGGTCTCGCCGTCAAACGCGCCAACATCGGCAAAATATTCTTCCTCTCCCAGCATTAGCTGCGGTAAATCAAAATACTGCAACTGACTATGACTATAGCAATGCAGACAATCGCGATACACCGATAAGTGCCGTAAGCCGAGCGCGTCAAGCTCCGCTTCTATCTCCGGCAATAAATCTTTTCCCTGAGTAAGCAGCAATAAATAATCTTTTGCGTCGGGAAGTTGTAAAAAAGTATCCAAGGAAATAATAGGGATGCCTTCGATTACTCCGGTCTTATATTTATCGACTACAAACCGAAGATTGCTGTTAGCGCGTACCAACCAATTAGCACCTTTGCCCCCTCCGTAAAAACAAATTTTTCCCGACCGAAACCAGGCGGCTTCGGAATTATAGTCGTAGATTATTTGAGTCATGGCTTCTTTTCGCCCCAAGAGACTGTACGAGAGCCGATTCGCGTAAATATCTTTAGAGGTTTCGTCGGCCAAGGCTCTATAGATTTTAGCCAGCTCGTTTCGTGTCGTTGTAATCATTACGGGATCTCCTAGTTTTTTATACTTTTATATGACTCACTACATTTTCGTTCATGTCTTTATAAAACGTACCTTTCCACCCATTCCCGTTCAAAGTCTAAAATTTCGGGGCAGCTTAAAAACTCGGCTTTATTTTTTCTAAGCTCGCCGACCATTTTCTCTTTTTGCGGCTGGCAGCCGGCTAGGTTCAGCCGCGTAATTTTTTCTACCATGGAGATCATGAACGACCATTCGAAGTAGCGCCAGGCGGCGGCGCTATTGGGGAATTTGTCGCTGAGCCATATAGTCCTCTTTCGATAGGCGTTTAGGTATTCATCGAGTATTTTGGCGTTCAGCAGGCGGTGATTGGTCGTCCAGGCGGAGTTATTGCCGTCGTGGCGGTAAAAGGTATATTTAGGCAGGCCATGATAAGCGACTTTTTTCGCTTCGGCGAGAGCGCGGTACATGAGCGCGATATCGTCGTATTCTCCGTCTTCGGGGAAGCGGAGATTTTTCATTAAGCCCGCGCGGAAAAGCTTAGTCGGAAAGGCGACGTTATACTTTTTTCGCTCCATGAGCGTAAATAGCGCTTCCTCGGCGTTCATGACCCGTTTTTCGTCGAACGCTTTGTCGGCTGCGCCGCAAATAGCCACGTCCGCGTTGTTTGATTCGGCAAGATCCAGCAAGAACGCTAAGAAGTCCGGCTCCGTCCAATCGTCATCGTCGATAAAGGTAATATATTCTCCTTTGGCGGCGTTTAGCCCGGCGTTGCGGCCGGAGCCGATATTTCCCCTCGCGCGGTGAATCACGCGGAGGCGAGAGTCTTTTTCGTCGTATTCGTCGGCGATAGCTCCGCTCCTATCGGTAGAGCCGTTGTCCACGATGATGAATTCAAAATCGCGGCAGGTCTGGGCAAGTATGCTTTCGATAGCCCGCCCCACCATGGCTTCACGATTGTAGGTAAGCATGATAACTGAGATCATATTTTGCTGCCCTCCCATATTTTCCAAGGAGCTGCTCCGCTGCTCCAAATATCCTCCAGGCGGTTGCGGTCGCGCTGGGTGTCCATACATTGCCAGAAGCCCTCGTGTTTATAAACGCCCAGCTTGCCGTTGGCGGCCAATCTTTCCATCGGCTGTCTTTCCAAGATACAATCTTCGCTTTCGCTCAGATAGTTAAATGTTTCCGGCTCCATGACCATGAAGCCGCCGTTTATCCAGCCGCCCGCTTCTTTCGCTTTTTCCCGGAAGCCTCGGACGTTCAGTCCGGTTTCGTCAAGGTCCAGCACTCCGAAACGCCCGCCAGGCTGAATACCGGTTAAGGTAACGACTTTTTTAGAATCCCGATGGTGTTTTAATAATTCGTTTAAATTTACGTTGCTCAATCCATCGCCATAAGTCGTCATAAAGGTTTCATCACCGATGTATTGCCTGATTCTTTTGAGCCGACCGCCGGTTTGAGTTTTTAACCCGGTATCGACCAGAGTTACCCGCCAGGGCTCGGCGACATTTTCGTGAACGGTCATGCGGTTTTCCGCGGTAAAATCGAAGGTCACATTCGAGCGGTAGAGGTAATAATCAGAGAAATATTCCTTCAGCATATAGCCCTTGTAGCCGCAGCAGATAATGAAGTCGTTGAAGCCGAAGGCCGAGTAGTATTTCATGATGTGCCAAATGATAGGCTGGCCGCCTATGCCGATCATCGGCTTAGGGCGTAGATAGCTTTCCTCGCTGATGCGGGTTCCGAACCCGCCCGCCAAAATAACTACTTTCAAAAACAGGACGCCTCCTTTTATTAAGAGCTTAAAGCGGTTTTACGGATTGCGGCGCTTCGCGCGCCAAGCCGCGTTTTTTCGCTACTTTTTTGAGCCGCGCCGCTATTCTTTTTGGCTCGTCGCTGGCCAACAGCTGCAGGAGCGGCGTTTCATTGCCGGGAATAAAGCGAAGCGGGGAATAGGCGCTAAAGAAAAGTAACGACGTTCGGTGATGGTAAACGTAGGTTTGATATATTTTCTCTTCGCCGAGGCGCGCCCGTATGGGCGACGTATCTTCAAAAAACAGCCGCAGGTTTTGCGGCGAAACCAGACGGTATGAATCAGGCGCGGCGGCTTTGAGGATGGCGTTTATTTTTGGATAGAGCGCCGCTATTTCTTCATCCGAGGGCGCGGCTCTGAAAACCGCGTCTAAAAGCCGTTTCAGCGTCCGGGCGAGCGGAATATCCAGGCCGCTTTCTCTGCGATATCTAAAGACCTCTTGCACAAGCGGCTCCTCTAGTATCCTTTGACATTCGGCCAGCTCCCCGTCCAGGGGGATAGCCGCGCTCGTCGCCGCGTCGATAGCCGTTGCCATGCCGTTGGCGAGCATTCCGCGGACGAAGGTTAGATTTTGCGGGAGCGGGGGGCCGAATTCCTTTAGGAAGTCAGTTAAGTTTTTACAACAAAAGGCCTCGCCATCGAACATGGTTTGAGAATAGGAGACCGACACGGAGCCGCTCCTGCGCAAATAATGGTGTAAAAAGCCGTCGACTATCCCCAGTCCGTTCGCCATGCGGAGCGCGTTAAAACAAATAACGGTATCTATTCCCATCGTTGAATATATATACGTCTGTCTAAAAGCCCTTCGCATCAAATCCATTCTGACTATTTTCCCCCAGAGAACGCCAAGATAAGGAAGATAGTTCAAAAATTCGGCTTGATAATTTTCGGGGCGGATCACCCTTGAGCGAAAGAGCCGCTTTTGAAACCTTTGCTGCTCCGTCGAGCCATCGTAGTTTATGTAGCTTCCGGCGCAAACTATATCCAGCTCGTTCGCGACGGCAATTTTTACCAGTTTTTTTAAGAAATCCGGTTCCAGCCAATCGTCGGAGTCCAGGAACGTCACGTATTCGCCGTCGCCCTGGTTCAGGAAAATTTGCCCTATATAGCCGTATTGATTTTCTTCGAGCCGGATCAGTTTTATACGTTCGTCGCGAGCGGCGTATTCGCGCAGTATCTCGCTGCAGCCATCGGTGCAGCCGTTGTCCAGTATTAAGTATTCAAAGTTAGCGTAGCTTTGGCTTAAAACGCTTTCCACGCACCGCCTTACAAAGCGTTCCGTATTGTAGACCGGCGTGTAAATAGATATTTTAGGATTAGTAGTCATTTTGTTTATCTTTCGCGGTCAAAAATTATTTCTCCTCAACAAATTTTTCAATAGGATGGTATTTCGTTCGCCTAAAAATTGAGCTAATCTCGTATTAATTTTTTGGCTCGTAGTCATCCATGAACCGGCAAAATGATGAATCGCCGCCGAGTTATCCGTCAAAGCCAGTTTCCCCGTTTTTAAATCCAACGGGCAGAATACGTCCGGTGTGTATACGCGCATATCAGCAACGGTCTGCTCTTCGCCGTTTCTTTTTAGTCCTCTTTTTTGCAATAGCTCCGTTATATACGCCGTATTGGTAGTAAGATCGTAAGCATTTGGAGCTATTAAAAATTTTCTTTGGTCGTAAAGCTCGACAAGCTCACCGATAAAGGGATGATTCGGAACGCAGCCGATAACGCAGGTCGCGACGAAGGTGGCGCTTTCAAAACCCAGAAAAGCCGATTGGTTCAGAAATTGGTCAAGCGGCTTTAGCAGCTCTACGTCGGTATCGAGATAGATGCCGCCGTAAAGGGCTAATACTTTTAGCCGCGCGTAGTCCGAAACGAACGCCCATTTTTTCGCACTGAGAGCTTCTTTTGCGTAGCGGTTGTCTTCCAACGGCGAGTTTGTTTCGTCCCATAAAATAATTTCGTAGTCGGGGCATAGCCTGGTCCAGCTTTTCAGGCAGTTTTTCTCCCTTGTGCCCCAAGGACGATCGCCGTAGCGGCAGTAGTGTATTATCTTAGGGATCTTTGCCGCCATTGCCATTTTTTTACCGTCCTCATAAAACATCGGGGAATAGCACTTAAAATCAGCGGTTTAGCGAGGTATAGATAGTCGCGCGCGGGGGAATTCATCGCGCGCAATCCTCTCAGCCGCACCTTTATCTCGGCCAATCGCGTTTTGGCGTTGTGTTTTAAGTAAGCGTCAATTGGCTCGTAGACGTAGTACAGATATTCTTGCAGGTTGCGCCCGATAATATTTTTTGCCGCCAGCCGCATTACGAGGTCGTAGTCTTCGAGTCGCCTGGTTTCTTCGGCGACGCGGTACCCATTCACGGCGAGAAGGACAGAGTATTTGAAGATCATCGTCGGATGGAAAAATGGATTGTATTGAGCGATGATGTGTTGGTCGATTATTTCGGGAAATAACCGCTTGCTCCAAACGGATTTATCGTCAAAGACGTATACGCCGCAGCCGACGTAAGGCGAAGCGGTTTCCTTTAAAAAAGCGAGAGTTTTTTCCAGTCTGTCGGGCAACGATATATCGTCGGCATCTTGACGCGCAATATATTCTCCCGTAGCTAACTCAAGGCATTTGTTAAGCGAAGCCGCTAAACCAATGTTTTTTTCGTTTTTTAACGCGATAACTCGGTTGTCTTGCTCGCAATAGCGTGAAATAATTTCCGATCCGTTATCGGTCGATCCGTCGTCGCAAATAATAAACTCCAGGTCGGTCATAGTTTGACCCAATATGGAGTCTATCGCTTTAGCTAAAGTAGGCGCGGCGTTATATACCGCCATCAAAACGGACACCGTCGGCTTAGTCTTCCGCCGCATATCCCTCGCAGACCTCCTCCGTGTTCCCGATAGCCTTTACTCTGCCCTGCTCCAGCCAGATAACCCGGTCGCAGGTCTCCTTTA
>CAZIKQ010000041.1:0-16308 GCA_964540025.1 uncultured Schwartzia sp.
CCGTTTTTCGCGTTGCGAAAACTCCAGTTGCCGCAGCAGACTAAAGTCTATAAATGAAAAAATCAGCTATCCGCTTCAAGATCTAAGGTACTTCTCCAAGAGGGGCCTCATTGCCCGGATCGCCTCTCCCCGATGGCTTACGGCATCCTTTTCCTCTGGAGTGAGCTCCGCCATCGTCCTGCCGTTGTCCAGGTAAAAATACGGGTCGTAACCAAATCCACCCTGTCCCCGGGGTATCAGGGTGATCTCACCGGAAACCCGGCCATGAGCGGTAAGAATCGTTCCATCTCCCGGGTTCACAAAGGCCAGAGCGCACTCATAGGCAGCCGGGGAATCCGCTGCGCCGATCCGCTGCATTTCCTTTACCATGTGGGCATTATTCTCATCATCACTGCCATGATGGCCACAGTAGCGGGCAGAATACACACCTGGAGCGCCGCCCAGCTTCTCTATAGTGAGACCGCTGTCATCAGCAATAGCCGATACTCCGAGGCGCTTCGCATAATACTTAGCTTTGATAACTGCATTTTCCTCAAAAGTCGAACCATTTTCAACCGGTTCAGGAATCTCTTCAAAACAAGACAAGGGAACAATCTCAATGTCAAGGCCGTCAAAGGCCGCTATCAGCTCCGCCATTTTATTTTTATTTTTTGTCGCTACTACCGCTTTGAGTTTTGCCATAGCCTCAGCCCTCCCTTCCGATTCTCCAGACAAGATGGTTTCCCAGAAGATCCTTTTCATATGAGATTATGCGATCAATTCCCTGAGCAGCCAATTCTATAAGCGCCCGGTGCTCAGCCAGAGTAAATGGTCTTCCCTCGCCTGTCCCCTGCAGCTCAACAAACTCACCATTTCCGGTCATTACCACATTCATATCCACTGCGGCCTGACTATCCTCAGCGTAGCACAGATCCAGCAGCGGCTCCTCCGGTTCAGCCGGAGCCAAAACAATCTTCTGCCCCTTCTTAATTCTCTTGCGGGTTGGAGCTACCATACCGACACTTACCGCCGCCAGAAAATCCTTTACCGGGAAGGGCTGACCGCTCTCCGGATCGTAAAAACTCTCGCAGGCATCAACCAGAGCAATAAACGCCCCGGTAACAGAAGCGGTACGGGTTCCGCCGTCTGCCTCGATAACGTCGCAGTCAATCGTTATCGTTCTGTCTCCAAGAGCCCTCATATCCAGTACAGACCGCAGGCTGCGTCCGATAAGCCGCTGTATCTCCTGGGTGCGGCCATTCTGTTTCCCTTTTACGGCTTCCCGGGGAGTCCGGGTAGCCGTAGCCGAAGGCAGCAAAGTATACTCTGCCTTGAGCCAGCCGCCCTTGCTTTCTCCATTTGCATTCCGCCGGAAAGTGGGAACGCGCTGTTCAACAGTGGCCGCGCAGATTACCTTTGTATTGCCCAGCTCAATGAGCACCGAACCGGCCGGGCCATGCTGAAAAAACCGGGTGATTTTCAGAGGACGCAGGTCGTTACTTCTGCGCCCGTCAACTCTCTTATTGTCCAAATGGCTTCTCCAAATCCTACTTACTCTTAATATATTTACCAAAGCCCCTGATTATGACAACAGGAACCTTCTGAGAGGCGTTTCCAAAGGGATTATCCAGCAGCAGCCTGGCTGCTTCATCTGCCTCCAGACCCTTGCTGGCCCCAACCACCCTGCACCGATGCAAATCATTTGCGTCAGCAATCATCGCTCCGTAACAGCCAAAATGATTTCTTATGGCCTCTACCACCTTCTGTGGCTCCCTGGGGCCATACACAACATGCTTATCAAAGGGCGGCATTGTGCCGGTCACATCATCGATCAGGGCTGCCTGATAGCCGGCCAGCTCATAGAACACTCCCCGCTTGAAGGGCATCGCCAAAAGCCCGATCGCCAAAGAACCGATAACCCGCCAAGTCCCCTCCACATCAAAGAGCGCCTGCAGACCATGGGGGGTGGACAGACTGCCTATATCCGGAAATACCCGGCAGAAAATCCGCGCCCAAAGGCTTATCTTCAAATCCTCCGGGCGGACAGCCATGCCCTGAGTGACGGCAACTACACTCTCCGCTACGGAAACCACATCGTCAGGGCCAACGCCGCCCACCTTCGCCGCAAATTTATCTATTGCCTCCACTATATCGTCCCTGTCAGTGAGGATGCGAGTGGGAACCTTTACGATTTCTACCTGTAGCATTTTCCCGTTTCCTCCTCAATCCTCATCAACAAGCTTAACGCCGATACTCCTGGCTGCTTCCTCAGCGGTCATGATGATACGGTCTTTCCGCACCTCACAGGGGCGGCGGCTACAGGTTGTATAAATAATATCTATTGGCATATCGACCATGTGGGACAGGGCCAGCTCCAGACTTTGTCCCTTTCTTGCCTTCAGTGTAACAAAAACGTCAATATCAATCGATTTCTTGGGCTCTACAATAACTGCCTCAAAGTAATCGTCCTCCCGGGGGGCGCCTACTCTCTCCGCTCTGCCTCGTGCCTCGATACCATCATACTGCTCATAAGGCAGCTGAGTTCTGGCGATACAGTCACTGACAACTGCCTCCTGTTTACCGATATTTTTGAAGGTCAAACGACGGCGAATTATAACGGAATCCCCATCCCGAGAGGCCCTGGAGAATTCCTTCTCTTTGTCTTTATCCAGAACCAGCTCGGCATCGCCCTCAACAACGCACAAAATCTTGTAGCCGATAACCATCAACAGAAGTAAAAGAAATATGCCTTTCAATATAAGCGCTATCATTTTGCCCTCCAAATATCCGGCCGTTATTCAAGGCCCTTGGCCAGGCGCTCGTAATACTTCGCCGGCAAACGGGTTATCTTTCCGGTGGACTTCTCTGTAAAAACGTTTTGAGTATGACCGGTGACCAGCAGCGTCCGATCGCTCTTCCGCAGGATGCGGTAGTCAAAGGCCATTTTTGCCTTTGTCAGCGCGGTGGGGGTCGTCTCAATGATAAGTACATCATCAAAATATCCGGGCGAATGAAATTTTGCGCTGACCTCAGTAATGGGGAAAACATATCCGTCCTCCATCATCTCGCCAAGAGTAATACCTACCGCTCTCAGCAATTCAACACGCCCTATTTCAAACCAGCGGATATAATTTGAATGATGGACCACCGCCATGGTATCAGTATCATAAAAATTGACTCTGTGTTCCGTCTCTAAAATCACTCTAAAGCCTCCGTAAATCTTTACTCAACAAATCTCATATGAATGATTATTTTAGAACTATCCCACTACCTTGTCAATTTGTATTTCCCCCGCTCTTATAGTATAATTAACATGGTTCCTGATTATTTGCAGGACATTGATAACCCTATTGCAGGAAAGGACGTGATTTCAATGAATAAACCTACGATAGTTACCTCGGAAAATTTTGATCAGGAAGTACTTAACGCGACTGGCAAAATTTTGGTGGATTTTTGGGCCGACTGGTGCGGCCCCTGCCGGATGCTCGCACCCATCATTGAGGAAATTGCCTCTGAACACGAGGATATAAAGGTCTGTAAAGTAAACGTCGACGAAGAGACGGCCCTGGCTCAGCAGTACAATGTTATGAGTATCCCCATGGTCATAATGTTTGAGAACGGAAAAATAACCGGCGAAACCGTAGGATTCCAGCCAAAGGACTTTCTCCTGAGGTCATTGGAGCTCTAACATCAGGCTCTGCTTTATCCCTGGTAAAACCCATTTCAAAAGCCCCTCGGTAACGATCACCGAAGGGCTTTTCACATATCATTTACAGAACAAAGATGGTCACATTCTCACCGTTGATGTTCCATTCTTTGGAGACCTTGCTTGCCGCTATAGCGCCGATAGTTATGGAGTCAGCCAGCAGGACTTTCTTAAGCTCTGCTTCATTGCGCTGAGCGACTGCGGCCAGCTTGTCGCTGCCGTCCAGGGCGACCTTAATGCGGTCAGTTACCTGATAGCCGTTCTCCTTGCGCATGGTCTGCACCTTGGAGATGATCTCCCGGACGAAGCCTTCTTCAATGAGCTCATCGGTAAGAGTTGTGGCCAGAGCAACCGTGACCTCCCCATAATGCTGGCTGATGTAACCGGGAGTCTGAGACATCGTTACGTCAATATCCTCCGGCAGAAGTGTAACCGGGCCGTCAGGCAGCTCCAGTACCAGTTGTCCGGTCTTATCCAGCTCGCTCTTGGCGCTGTGGCCGTTGAGCTCCGCCAGCAGATTCTTGATGGTTCCGATCTTTCCTCCGACCTTTTTGCCTAACACCTTGAACTGGGGCTTGAAGGTATAGGTGAGATAGGCCTCCATATCAGCCACAAACTCTACTGACTTAACGTTAAGCTCTGCCCGAACAATATCCACAAAGAAATCGCTCAGTTTTTCGCCATTTTCTGTATGAACATAGAGAGTGGACAGGGGCTGGCGGTTTTTCAGATTCCCCTGATTGCGGGCAGCCCGGCCCAGCACTACGATGTCCCGGACAAGCTCCATAGTTTTTTCGAGTTTCTCGTCCACATGGGACATATCAGCAACCGGATAATCGCAAAGGTGAATGGACTCCGGCGCGCTCTTGTCCACACTGCGGACAATATTCTGGTAAATGCTTTCCGTCATGAACGGGATCATGGGGGCAGCAGCCTTGATAATCGCAGACAGGGCGGTATAAAGCGTCATGTAGGCATTGATCTTGTCCTGTTCCATACCCTTTGCCCAGAACCGTTCGCGGCTTCTGCGAACATACCAGTTGGACAGCTCGTCAACAAAATTGTACAGCGCCCTTGCGGCCTCAGGGATCTTGTAGTTAGCCAGGCTGCTATCAGCCGTGGCGACAGCTGTATTCAGACGGGAGAGGATCCACTTATCAAGAACCGCCAGCTTATCATACTCCAGGCTGTATTTGGTAGGATCAAACTGATCGATTTCAGCATAAAGAACATAGAAAGCATAGGTATTCCAGAGCGTACCCATGAACTTGCTCTGGCCTTCCTTGACAGCCGCATCATGGTAACGGGTGGGAATCCAGGGAGCCCCGGCCGAATAAAAGTACCAGCGTACCGCGTCGGCGCCATGATGGTTCAGAGTCTCCATAGGATCTACCGCATTGCCCTTTGACTTTGACATCTTTTGCCCATCCTTATCAAGGACATGGCCAAGGACGATTACATTCTTAAAGGAAGATACGTCAAAGAGCAGGGTGGAAATTGCAATGAGGGAGTAGAACCAACCCCGGGTCTGATCCACCGCCTCGGAAATGAAATCCGCCGGGAAACGGGCTTCAAAGAGCTCCTTATTCTCAAAGGGGTAGTGCCATTGAGCGAAGGGCATGGAGCCGGAATCAAACCAGCAGTCGATAACCTCAGGAACCCGGTGCATTTCCTTGCCGCATTTTTCACAGCGGATCGTAACATTATCAACATACGGGCGGTGGAGCTCGATTTCCTCCGGGCAATTGTCAGACATTGCCTTCAGCTCGGCAATAGAACCAATGACGTGCTGATGACCACAGGAGCATTCCCAAACGTTAAGCGGAGTCCCCCAGTAACGGTTGCGGGAGAGCCCCCAGTCCTGAACATGCTCCAGCCAGTCGCCAAACCGGCCCTTACCGATAGAATCAGGAACCCAGTTTACGGTATTGTTATTGCCGATCAGCTTATCACGAACCGCCGTCATATTGATAAACCAGGTCTCACGGGCATAATAAAGCAGCGGCGTATCACAACGCCAGCAATGGGGATAACTATGCTCAAAGGAAGGAGCCTTAAAAAGCTTCCCGCTGATCTTCAAATCCTTTAAGATAAGCGGGTCAGCATCCTTGACGAAGACTCCGGGCCAGTCAGTGTCATCGGTCATGTTACCGTGGCTGTCTACGAACTGGACGAAACCAACGTCATACTTTTTGCAGACCCGTCCATCGTCCTCACCAAAGGCCGGAGCCATATGCACGATGCCGGTGCCATCGGTAGTAGTGACGTAATCATCGCAGGTCACGATGAAAGACTTTTTACCGGTCTTGCCCACAGCATAGGGATAAAGGGGCTCATACTCCCGGTACTCCAAATCTTTACCCTTCATTGTGGCCAGCACTTCACGCTGGCCTTCAACCTCGGCAAAAACAGTCTCCACCAGGGCTTCGGCCAAATAGTAAACCGTATCGTTTACCTTCAGCTTTACATAGTCAACCTCAGGATTGACGCAGAGAGCCAGGTTACTGGGCAGGGTCCAGGGGGTGGTTGTCCAGGCCAGGAAATAGGCGTTTTCGCCTTTTGCCTTAAATTTCACCATTGCCGACCGCTCCCGGACATCCTTATAACCCTGAGCTACCTCATGGGAGGACAGCGGAGTGCCACAGCGGGGGCAGTAAGGAACCACCTTGTGTCCCTTGTATAAAAGACCTTTTTCCCAAATTGTCTTCAAGGCCCACCATTCGGACTCAATAAAATCGTTTTCGTAGGTGATATAGGGATGATCCATATCTGCCCAGAAGCCAACAACATCAGAAAATTCTTCCCACATGCTCTTGTACTTCCAAACAGACTCACGGCATTTCTTAATAAACGGCTCGATGCCATAATTCTCAATCTGTTCCTTGCCGTTAATTCCCAGTGCCTTCTCTACCTCCAGCTCAACGGGAAGACCATGAGTATCCCAGCCAGCCTTTCTGAGGATATACTTGCCCTTCATGCACTGATAACGGGGCAACAGGTCCTTGATAACGCGGGTAAGAACGTGACCTATATGAGGCTTTCCATTGGCGGTAGGCGGTCCATCGTAGAATGTAAAGGTGTCGTTACCCTTGCGGGCGTTCACCGTCTTTGCGGCAATATCATTTTTCTTCCAAAATTTCAGGACCTCCCGCTCGCGCTTTACAAAGTCCAAATTCGTTTCTACCTTACTGTACAAAACTATCCCTCCAAAATAGCCACTATAAAAATAAAATCCCCATCCCAAACAGGATGAGGATAATACTCACAACCACCTATTCGCATACTATCATACACTATCCATGTAACGGTGGAAACCGTCCGGGCCTACTGTCACGTGAGATTTCAGCCGGCTGCTCGCAAGTGATATTCACCGATGCCTGTTCCGCCGGTCTTTCACCATCACCGGCTCGCTGGAGGAACGCTCCCATAGGCTACTATCTTGGTCATCGCATTTATTTTATCGGGAATTATTCTAACAACAATTTACCTGAATGGCAAGAAATTTTTTGCTTTTTTCCGGCCACAATCTATTCTTAGCGCAGATAATAGCTAATCTGACATAGTGGGCTCATCAGGACTTATTATAGACCAGCTTACCTCTCACAATAGTCTTTTGTATATCAGCCGCATTCTTAAAGATGGTAATATCAGCCCGCTTGCCCGGCGTCAGCGAGCCGCATTTCCCATAAATGCCCAGGCTCTTAGCCGGGGTCTTAGTGGCGCACCGCACCGCCGCCGCTACGCCGCAGCCAGTATTGGCCGTGAAATTAGCGATAGCTCTGTCCATAGTCAGAACGCTACCGGCAATAGTGCCGTCAGCTAAGGTAGCAGACTGTCCCTTTACAAATACTCTTTGACCGCCAAGCTCCGACTCTCCATCCGGGAGACCGGTAGCCCGGATGGAGTCCGTGACCAGAATGATCTGTCTCCCCTGCTTCATCCGCCAAATAAGCCGTTGAGTGACGGAATGAAGATGAATATTGTCGCAGATCATCTCACAGTCAGAATCAGTGTCCAGGGCGGCCCCCACCAGACCGGGAGTACGGTGATGAAAGGGATCCATTCCATTAAAAATATGAGTCAAGTGAGTCAGACCGTATTGGAGTATCGCCCGCCGGGCCAGATTGTAATCGGCGGTGCTATGCCCCATGGATACCACGATTCCCGCCCGGTTGCAATTATCCACGAAGCTGTAGTCTCCGTGAAGCTCCTCCGGGGCCAGGGTCAGCAGGCGGATAACATCCTTATAAGGAGCGATCTTTGCCCAATCCGGCGGCTGAACATAATCCCGCTTCTGGGCGCCACAGCGGTCCCGGCTGATAAAAGGCCCCTCCATATTGGCGCCGATGATCGCCGCCCCCTGAACCTCACGCCCCATCATTACCCGCACATTGTCCAACGCCCGGTTAATATGCTCGAAATCATAGGTCGTCGTGGTGGGCAGAAAAGACGTGACTCCGGTAGACGCCTGATGACGGCTGATGGTTTCCAATGCTTCCGGGGTAGCGTCCATCGTATCGCAGCCCATCGCTCCGTGAATATGCACGTTGATGAAGCCGGGAGAAACGTAACCGCCCTCAGCGTCGATTACGTTATCCATGGCTCCGACAGCCCCGGCCGTCATCTGTCCTTCAGGAACTATAGACTCTATTATTCCCGTATCCTCACGAAAAATCAGCGCCTTATGATCCTCTACCGCGAAGCCGCCCTGATCGTTTGGAACGATCAACCGGCCGTTTATTATGACAGTCATTACTCCTGCTCCAGTCTGGCTGCCGCCGCCCTGTCAGCAATTATTATCACATGACGATGAAGCTGCAATATAGATGCCGGAGCCTGCGGCGTTATATCTCCGGTCATTTTTCCCAAGGCCACGGTCTTGGCCGCGCCGCTGGCCAAAAGAATAAGTCCCCTGGCAAACATGATTTCCCGTATCCCCATACTGATTGCCCAATGGGGCATATCCTTCGGATTAGCAAAAAAATGGCAATTGGCGTTTCTGGTTACCTCCGAAAGCTCAACCACATGAGTTTCCGGAACAAAGGCATCTCCCGGTTCATTAAAACCAATATGAGCATTTGCTCCAATGCCAAGCACCATCAAATCTATACCGCCCCACTCCTTTATTGTCTGGGAATACCGGGCGCACTCGCTCAAAATATCCACGGCCATTCCATCGGGTATCAGGGTATTTTCCGGCTTTATTCCCAGTTCGTCAAAAAGGTGCTTGCGCATGAACCCGTGATAACTGTCCGGGCTCTCTGATGAAACGCCGATATACTCATCAACATTGACGGTCTTTACTTTGGAAAAATCCACTTCTCCTCTTTTTCCTGCCTCCACCAGCCGCTTGTACAAACCTATGGGGGACGCACCGCAGGCAAGCCCGAGAACGCTGTCCGGTTTGTTTTTCACCTGATCTACAACAAGGGCGGCGGCCAGATCGCTCATCTCATCATACGATTCCATTATCCGGATATCCATACTTTCCTCCAAAACATAGCGGTTGATATTGATATCAAACCGATATAAAATATAGGAATGTAATCTTACCCTATACACAAAATAATACCTTGCGCAGGTTTACTCTATGCGGGTATATTATATCAGAACAGAGAGGAAAATAACATGAAAGCTTCAGATATTCTTGCGAAAATTGACCATACTTTGCTGTCGGCCACGGCCACCGCTCAGCAGATAGACACCCTCTGTGAAGAGGCGATTGCCTGTAATACAGCGGCAGTCTGTATTCCGCCCTGCTACGTCGGCTACGCTGCCCAGAAATACGGGAAGAAACTAAAAATAGCTACGGTCATCGGCTTCCCCCTTGGCTATGACACCACTATCTCAAAAGTCGTCAGCGCCCGCCAGGCCATCAGTGACGGAGCTGACGAGGTGGACATGGTTCTTAATATCTCTGCGCTGAAAAATGGAAACGCTGAATATGTGACACAGGAAATTGCCGCTGTAAAATCTGTCGTAGGCGAAAAAATCCTCAAGGTGATCATCGAAGCCTGCTACCTGACGGAAAATGAGAAGATCACAGCCTGCAAGTGCGTCACTGAGGGCGGCGCCGACTTTATCAAAACCTCCACCGGCTTCGGCAGCGGCGGAGCCACCCACGAGGATGTACGGCTGATGGCCGCCAACATCGGCCCAAAGGTGAAAATAAAAGCCGCCGGCGGCATATCCACCGTAGATGACATGAAAAAATACATAGAAGAAGGCTGTAGCCGCATCGGCGCCAGCCGGGCAGTAAAGCTGCTGAAAGACATAATCAGCGAGGATGTTTGAACCATGAATATAACCGAAATCATCAAAGGCAGAAACGCCCGCGAAGGTAAACTGGTAAATCTAATCGAGCATCATGCTGTCTGATTCTAGCTTTTTCGCTGGTGCAAGTTCAGAAAGCGGTAGCATTATCTTTTCAAATGTGCCGGGCTTGAATACAGCAGAATCTTACTCAACATTTAGTTGCCTTTCAAGGCCGCTATAAATCTTAAACACGTCAGGAAAAATAACCTTTGCTCCCCGCTTTGCCATGCCCAGGACCTTGCGAGCATTTTTTACCACGTCTGCCGCTATGCGGTCATCTATTCGTATGGGCTGGTTATTCTTATCTATGTACGCGGTCAGATACTTCTCTGTCGCCGGACACATATTTTGGATAAGGAAGGCAGTGCGTCTGCCTAATACTGTTCCGAAACTGATGGTATTGCATTTGCCGTATTTCTGAATTTTCTTTTCCTCGATCTGCTTGAACTTCTCATACTTTGAAGAAATCGGAACAATCCAATAGATTTCCGGTACTTTAGAATCAGGAAACGCAAAGAAACAAGGACGGCTGTGCGGAACACCGTCAATCATATCCTTGTTTTTCATCAGTTTATCGTCTGGAAAGTCGAGATAATATTGATCAGATAAAAAATACAATTGAGCTTGTGCCATAAGGCAGACCCTCCCGTACAGAAAGTAACGCCCTGCCTTTCGACAGGGCGTTACAAACATTTTAATCCCGAACACTTGTAAGCCGCATATCGGGGAGCGAACACTATTTGTAGTCCTGACCATTTATAAGCCGCATATCAGGAAGCGAACACTATTTTGCAGGCATCTCTACCTTCTGCTGTCATTTTACGCAACGTTAGAATTTATGTCAATACCTTTTTGCTCAACATAAATTGACAACAATTGAGCCGACACTATAACGAAACGTACAATGCCAGAAAGGTACCGCAGGTTGACAATTGAATGACTGTCCGAGCGACTATAACTTCAAGGAAGTAGCCATGACAATAGCGCACCAAGGAGTGAAATGGAATGCAACTACACAACACTGACCAGGGAACTTGTCTGTCAAAAGCTGCTTCAGAAAAAAAGAACGCAAGCGCACACCGAGTTGGATTGGATCATCAAGAAGCTCTGTGAATCATTTACTACGGAGCATATATCTGGCGAAAACGTTGATACGCTACCTGCTGGTTATGAGCATGCACAAACAGTCAATCTATTTTTACGCCAAAACCTCTTATACCAACTTTAAGCAAGACACAGCAAAGGGTAACCGCTTTCTGGAGCTTGCAAAGAAGTACATTAACTTCTCCAAGCTGACCACACCGATGTTAAACAAATTTATTAACAGAATTATTGTCCGTCTCTTAACACTCTCCATAGTATTTTCCCGTTGCCGCGTCCGCTCGGATTTTCAGCACCGCTGTCCCTTTTATCATATTCTCCGGCAAAGCTCTGTCCGAAAGAGCCGGTGTGTATTTCCTGACAATCCCTTCTAAAATCGTTTTCTTAGCGTCCACGTCCGTCAGCAAAGAGGCCGTCCCCTGGAGGATAACGCTCTGATAGCTTGTGTTGGTATCGCAGGGTTTTTCCGCCGGATCTAGCAGCAGACTCTTCATCTCGTAGACCGTCAGACAGACGGCGGGGTTTGCCTTGATGTTGCCGATTTTCTGCCCAGCCGGAAGACCATGGACATAGACGGCTCCCTCCTGATACAGAAAATGCACCGGCGTCACATAGGGTGTACCGTCTGCGTTGACGGTTGCGAGGCTGGCCACCTCCGCCCTGTCCAACAAACTGTCGATCTGCCGCCTGTTCAACTGGTGGGTTTTCATTCTGTGCTGCATTGGTCTATTCCTCCTGCCTATACAAAAAATTCTGATAGCTGTCCGGGACCTGGATACCGAACGTATCCTTCAACAGCGTGACAACATCCTGATTTGTCTGAAGCTCCCGCCGCTCCACCAACTTTCCACCGCGGTAAACCTTAAAGGTGTTACCCACAATCGTCAAATCGCTGTCCGATGTAAAAATGGACACCTTCATAAACTTGTTAAACGTGGAATCCGGGTGCTTCTCGCAGTAAAACGAGGGCATAACGAAGTCCGCGTCAATCTGGATTTCCTCGGTAAAGCCCAGCATGGGTTTCCAGTCCTTTCCGGCCTCCTTCTGCGTCAATACCCAGCCGAAAAACGGATCTTTCTGATAGCGGTATTCGCTGATACCATCGGTCTGTACCAGCCCTTCCACGAGTTCCAGCGGACAGCGGGGAGATTCTCTGCGGACGCCCACATCACAGACGTAGCCTCTGCTCTCCAGCTCCACCACCAAAATTCTGTGACGGCGCATTTGAATATCCCCCGGCTCGTCCATAAAGCGGCCCGCATACTGCGTGACTGAGTACCCCAGGCTTTTCAGCAGGTAACAGAACAGCCCTTGCAGTTCAAAGCAATAACCGCCGCGCCGGTTCACAATGATTTTCTGGAACAGCGCCCCGGCCTCCAGGTTCAGGGGCACGCCGTTAATCAGGTCAAGGTTTTCGTAAGGGATGTGTAAAAGGTGTTGCCGGTGCATGGCGGCGAGGTGTTCCAGCATCGGCTTTGTGCCGCCGCGGTAATCTATTCTGTCAAGGTAGTGGCTGATTTGGCTATCCGTAAAAAGCGCCATAGCTACAGGCTCCTTTTCATGCAAAGATAAGAGATGTAATATCAATTTATCCCAAAATCGTCTCTCCAACAAGGGCCGGTTTCTAAAATTTTAATGGATACAGTTTCAAACTGTATCCATTAAAATTACTGTGACTGTCCCTTTTTCTATGGGCGCTTTTGTGATACCATCATCAAAAGTGATTCACAAGGAGGCTGACACCTATGAGAAGAAAAGACCGGGAAATCAAGTGTCTTGACGACGTTTTTTCCGTTGTGAAAAACTGCTCTGTGGTTCATGTGGCCATGATAGATGACGGCAAGCCCTATGTGGTCGCGCTCAACTTTGGCTTTGAGCGGCAGGGCGACAGCCTGATTCTTTACCTGCACAGCGCTCAAGAAGGAAAGAAAATGGACATTCTGCGGAAAAATCCCAATGTGTATTTTCAGATGGAGTGCGTTAATGAATTTATCCGGGGGACGCGGGAAAATCCTTGCAGCTACTGCTGGCGGTTTGACAGCGTGATGGGCAGCGGGCAGGTGGAGTTCATCGCAGACGAGGTGGAGAAAAGGCACGCGCTGAACCGGATAATTCAACACCTCGACAAAACGGAAGAAGAATTTGATTTTCCGGCGCAGAGGCTCTCACGTACCTGCGTCTATCGTATTGTATCGGACGATATTACCGGGAAACACCATGAGTAAATCAGCGGCAAACGACGGGCCGGCCTTTTATAAAGGTCGGCCCGCCGTTTTCTATCCAAACCATGCCTGCCGCAGCCGCTGCACCGCTGGCAAAATGTCCTCCGCTTTGATTTTTCCGTAACCCAGCACAAGGGCGTTGCCGCTGTAAGCGGCGTGATTGCTCCAAAACGGCGAGGCCGGGCAGACCTGCACCCCGCAGGACAATGCCTGTTCCAACAAAACACGTTCGTTCTGGCCGCCGGTAAATTCCAGCAGCAGATGCAGACCAGCGTTTCGTCCGTACAGACGGACACGCTCTCCCATCTCCCGCGTGATTGCGGCAACAAGAATGTCGTGTTTCTTTTTATTGGCAAGACAGACCCTCCGGAGCTGCCTTTCCCACTGGCCTTCTTCCATGAATTTTGCCAAGACTTTCTGCTCCAACAGCGGCACAGTACAGGAATAACCCTGGAATTTTTCCTGATACACCGGGAGCAGGTGCTTCGGCAGCACAAGATAGGCCATCCGCAAGCCCGCCGACAGCACTTTGGAAAAGGTTCCAATATAAATGACCCGCTCGCCCTTGTCGATGGATTGCAGCGAGGGGATGGGCTGTCCCCTATATCGAAACTCGCTGTCGTAGTCGTCCTCCAGGATTATCATATCCCGTTCATTCGCCAGATTCAGCAATTCCATCCGGCTCTGGATTGGCATAACGGCTCCGGTGGGAAACTGGTGGGAAGGAGCGACGTACACCATAGGTGCGGATGTGCCTGACAGCTTGTAAAGGTCGATACCCTTTTCCCCAACGGGGATAGGAACTACCTGAAAGTCATGACTTTGAAAAACGGCCCGCGACCCGTTATAACCGGGTTCCTCCATCGCAACCGAATGAAGATTGGAAAAGAGCCTGATGATAATTTCCAGCGCCGATTGCGTGCCGCTGCATAAAATAACCTGCTCCGCCTCGCAGCGAACGCCCCGGCTGCGGTACAGGTAACGCCTGATCTCCTGGCGGAGCTGTTCATCACCCCGAACATCACAGTAGCCATGTACAAATCGGGCCTGGGGTTCATCCAGTATATCCGCTACATAAGTACGCCATAGTTTACTTGGGAAGCTCTCACTTCCCAGTTCGCCGTATTGAAAACTGTATCGGATTGTCGAAGGGCCGCAGGTATATTTCACAGGAGCAGCCGTCCGCCTTTCCGCCTGGGGCGGTTCCTGATACAAGTCAAATTCCATCCTGTTTACCGTATATCCAGAGCCGGGGACGGCGGACAGATAGCCCTCCAGAACAAGCTGGTCATAGGCGCTTTCCACGGAATTTCTGCCAACTCGAAGTTCATCGGCCAGCATCCGTGTCGAGGTCATGCGAAAACCTTCTGGAAGGTTGCCTGATAGAATGTCGGCCTTAATTTGCTCATATATCTGCTGATAGATTGGGATACCATTGCTGCGTTCGATTTTCAGCATCGTCCCGCCCTCCATTCAACCTATTGTTGCTTATTGTAACATATTCCAGAGAAACTGTATCTAAACAAAATTAAATTCTCAGGTGCCTGAACGGGGACAATTTTTTCGACAAACATCTGGATAAAAGTAAAGACGCCACCCTGTCTCCAGAGCAGCGCCTGATAAATACAAAATTATGGAATTATTCGCAGTATATTCTCGGTATCCGCGGGCTGAGCATTGAAACCACCTCGTAGTTGATGGTCCCCAGCCATGAGGCAGCCTCATCTGTAGTAAGGTCAGGCGTTCCAAAGAGAACCACTTCATCTCCCGCCTTTACTCCGGGGATATCGGTAACGTCCGCCATGCACTGATCCATGCAGATGCGGCCAACAATTGGCGCTCGCTTGCCAGCACAAAGGATCTGGGCCTTGCCGGAATACATTCTCGTATAGCCATCGGCATAGCCCACGGGAATCGTGGCGATCCGGCTTGGCCGCCGAGCAGTCCAGGTACGGCCGTAGCTGACGGTTTCTCCCGCCGGATAGGATTTCACACAGGTAAGCCTTGCCTTCAAGGCCAGAGCTGGTTCAAGGCCGATAGTATTGGCAATTTCCTCAGAAGGCTGGAGACCGTAGAGAATTATTCCGGCCCGAACCATATCAAAATGTGTCTCCGGCATTTCCAATATGGCGGCGGAGTTGGCAATATGTTTGACAGGAATACTTATTCCCGCCTGCCGGATCATTTCTATGGCCAACTTAAACCGCTCCAGCTGGACGTTGGCATAACTCTTGTCTACAGCGTCAGCCAGGGCAAAATGAGAAAACATCCCCTCCAGTTCCACCCTTGGCTGCTTTACGATAGCCGACGCCACGAGACCGGCATCCTCCGGCGGAACGCCGATGCGACCCATGCCGGTATCCACCGCCAGATGCAGTTTCACGGTTTTCTTCTGATTGACGGCGGCCTTCGAGAGGGCTGCCACTGCCTCAGCCTGGAATACTGCCTGAGTAAGGTCATGGGCCACAACGTCCTCCGCTTCAGAGGGAAGGGAAGGACCAAGCACAAGGATAGGCCTAGTTATTCCCGCCTTCCGCAGCTCGATGCCCTCACTGACGACAGCTACTGCCAGATAATCGGCTCCCTCCTGAACGGCAACATTAGCTACTGCTACCGCTCCGTGACCATAGGCGTCAGCCTTCACTACCGCGCAGAATTTTGCCCCATTAGCGACCTTGGCTTTAATCCTGCGGATATTTCTCCGGACAGCCCCCAGGTCAACCTCTGCATACACGCCACGAATTGCCATAACAAAATCTCCTCAGCAACAAAAAAGCCGTGCAGCTGCACGGCTGAATCTACGACTGGTGGGCCCACTTGGACTTGAACCAAGGACCGACCGGTTATGAGCCGGTTGCTCTAACCAACTGAGCTATAGGCCCAATCATAGAAAATCTCGCACACAAACACCATGGACCATGCCTGCATGCGAGTCATCATCTAATGGAGCGGAAAACGGGACTCGGACCCGCGACCCCCACCTTG
>CAZIKQ010000042.1:0-15407 GCA_964540025.1 uncultured Schwartzia sp.
GACCAAGCAAGCGGCTATTTTTGTCACCCCTCAGCCGCTTTCAGCGGCAGCTCCCCTACAGGGGAGCCTATGAGACCGATTAGCAGTTACCGCTTAATCGTCATCATAATCATCATAATCATCACCGGCATCGTAGTCATCACCGTCATCCCAGTCGTCATCGTAACCGTCATCGTAGTCATCAGCGTCATCCCATTCGCCATCGTCACCGTCGCCGTCATCTGCCGCAAAATCATCGCTGTCCGGAAAAGTATCGTTGTCCTCCCCGTCAAAGGCCGGATTCCTATCCTCATTATCGTAAATCTCGTTTGAATCCACTCTGGATGAATTTGGTGAAAAATAGAAATCATCATCGTCATCACGGTAAATCACCGTATGGTGAAAATTTTCTGTCCTGTCCGCATGAGCTGAAGCCGTGGCCGAAGGGGAACTGCCAAAGAGGCGCGCGAAGAACGCGCCGATAGCTCCCCCGGCAAAAAATTTCCACCATCCGCTGGAACCGTTTGAACCGCTCCGCCGCACGGTATCACCGCTCCGTACCGGCTGCCTGCTCCCTCCCGCGGTACAGGGCGCGCCGCAGCTTCCGCAAAAGCGGGCGCTGGCCTCCAGCCGTGCTCCGCAATTTGTGCAAAATCGTGCCATTCGATAGCCACCTGCCTCTTCATATTCTGCAATTTCTATTCGATACGGGATTTTATTTTCCTTTGTAAAGTGCAATAACAAATTGAATAAAGCCGCCCGGTTTCTGTCAGGTGAATATATCCTGCCGGCAAATTTCCGGCGCTGGCCTCTTTCGCAACTGAGCGTAATAGTGATAGAATTATTATATCCCGTGGCGCTTCTCCTTTGACAGGCTTTGCCTGATACCTTAATTCTATCAAAGGATTCGCCGCCGGGCTTTAGTTGGGCGATTTTATTTTATGGTCCGCCCGCAATATGGATACCCGAGAATATGGAAACAGGGGAGAAAGGATAACCATGCCGGAAATTAACACCGAGTATCTGCAAAAATGTATTGACACTATTGAAAAGGACGGGCAGGGGTTCGCCGATGAAACTGTCTCGTTAGTAGAGAATTTTTTAACCGATGCAAAGCGTGTAAAGGAGATTGCGGAGAATGCTGGCCGTTAAGAAAAAACACCTGGCCGAACTGGAACGGATTTTTGAGGAATACTGCCCAAAGGCAGAAATCTGGGCATTTGGTAGCCGGATAAAAAACGAATCCCATTCCGGCAGCGATCTTGACCTGGCGGTGAAGAGCTTCCATGAAGAAAATAAGAGTGTGCCGGAGCTGCGGGAATTATTGAATGACAGCGATATTCCGTTTTTGATAGAGATTCTTGATTTTGAAAAAATCCCCCAGTCCTTTCAAAGGGAAATCCTTAAAGAATATGTACAGATTTTTCCGGCAGATAGCGGCTGAAAATGCCTCGCTCCAAAGGGCGGTTTTCAAGGCGGCGTGACTTTGATCACGCCGTTTCACCTTTCATCAGTTTATTCGGCGGGATAAAGTCCATGCCATCATACTTGATGTGGGTATTCTGGCGGCGCTTGCCGCAAGCTGCTGGTTCATGACAAATTCCAGCAGTTGATGGTCGATACCGAAGTCTATGTTGGCCAGTTCGACGAGGGCTGGGGATTTACTATGACGCTATAATCAAGAAGCAGTTTGCGACTTTGATGGATATATTAGCGAAGTCAAAGAAACTTCAAATACGGAGGAGCAGTATGCGTGGCCGGGCCAATAGCAAAAAGAAGCTAAAATAGAAAGCACATGTTTCGGTCAAATTTTTCCGCAAGAACGAGGACATGTATTGACGAATTTCGTTTGAACGAATACAATTTATATTAGGGTGTTGTTTGAGAGGTGTCCGATGGAAAATTATATGACTGTGAAAGAGATTGCGGCAAAGTGGAAGATTACTGAACGACAAGTTCAAGGGCTTTGTAAAACCAATCGAATCCAAGGGGCAATACAAGTGAGCCGGATTTGGTTAATTCCGTCAAATGCAATAAAGCCAACAAGACAATAATTATATTTCCAGAAAGAGGGTGTTTCGGGTGGATAGTGCCAATTCAATATTGTTTAACCGCTTTTTTACCCGAAGCACTTTTAGACAAGTAATAGATGAGGGAGAAAGTCCCGCATATATAGCAGCAATACGGAGATACATAATTGATTCCGAAGGCAAGACCAATGGAGAGCGTATTAGCGAAATTTATCAGCACCTTAAAAAGGAATATCAGAATGAGTATTATTACAAGAATACCCTGCTTAACAAGCTGCTGCTAGGGATCCATAGTCCACGCACTACAACAGCGTTAACCGAGGTTCCGGTTTGTAATTCAAAAGCTGACTTTATTTTAATAAATGGAAAAGCAGTTGTGTACGAGATAAAAACGGCGTTGGATAATTTTGGGCGCCTTGGTGGTCAAATAGAGGATTATTATAAGGCCTTTTCCAGAGTAGTTGTCGTCACATCGGAAAAGAATTTTAGTGATGTACAGAAAAGGCTTCAAAATTCTCCAACTGGAATTTGCTTGCTGACCCAGAGGGGAACATTGAGCGTTCGTAAGGAGCCCATTGAATACAGCCAAATGCTTTCGAAATCAATTATGTTTAAGATTTTGCGAAAAAAAGAATATGAAGAAATTTTATCTGGGCTGTTTGGGTCGCTGCCGAATGTGTCACAGTTCGAGTATTATAGGGCATGTCAAGCATTATTCGAGTCATTACCAGTAGACACGGCCTATAAAGTGTTTGTTAAATCTTTGAAATCGCGGGCAAAAATTGATATTATCGAATACTCAAAAATACCATACGAATTAAAATTTTTAGTCTATTTTTCGGATTATAAGAAAAGTGACTACGCAAAATTATGTCACTTTTTAAGTGCATAGGAGGCTGTTATGTATTTTCCAATTTTGCGCGGTCGCCAATTTGAGCTTTTGGCTCTTCGTGAATGCATTAGTAAAAATATTCTGAGCGATCGAATTATACCTATTGTTGAACCTGTAAAAGTATCATCGACATATATAAGGACTGTAGATTCTTTCATAAAAACCGGAAAGCTCATTGCTGTCATTCGGAACCCACAAGTGGGTTCTTGGATTAAGGACTTAAAAAAGGAAAGCAATGTTAAAATTTATGCGCAAGCAAGTGAGCAATTAAAAAATTCCAATGTTATTTCTTCTTTCTATGTAACAGCACAGTTGGATGTATGCATTGACCTTGCAGCAAAAAACGGCATGCCCGTTAATTCTCTGCTCTTATTTTGCAACAACCCAGAATATGTGGGTAACTACGAAGAAGTAATTGGTGATAGTATTCCCCGATATAATGTGATACCAGATAAGAGTGATTTTAGGAGAAGAATTCGCCCTAACCGCGTTATGTGCGAAGATCATTTTCCAAAGCAAACTCGAAATATTGATTATTCGAGCATAGCAACAGAATTTTTTTCTTCAGATCACCTGTATTATGTAGATGATGGATACAGGGGATTCTCTGATTATTCTGTCGTTGGTGAGGAATATAGTGAAACTGGATTTGCTCCGTATGCAGTAGCTATTCATATTGTTTACTTTGATGAGAAGAATATCTTACGGATTGCACACTTTGTTTCTGATTCCAATGATGACATTTCAGATCCGGCAAGAAAGTTTGCAGAAGCTGTTGAAAAATTGGTTGATTGGAACAAATCCATGAGATTGGATACTATAGGAATCCAGGAATTTGAAGCAGCTTACCATAATAAAACTTATCCTGGATTGGGAGTTGTAAAGAAATACTCAATTATGCACCATCTTGAACTAATGAGCAAATATTTGGATGGGGTAGCGAAATGATATTTTGTGAACATTGTTTTAATGATAAAGAAATTGCGTCTATTATTCGCGCTGTAGCTACATCGAATATCGGGGAATGCCCTGTCTGTCACTATAGAGAGGGGCATTTATATAATACGAATATACAAAATGAATTAACCCCTTATTTTGAAGAATTACTGAATATTTACACTCCTTCAACTATGCTTCCAGCTTCATATCCCAAAGCTGAAACAAAATCTTTGATCGATGAGTTTAGGGATAGATGGAATATTTTTGCAGGAATTCCACGAACACAGATTTATGAAATACTGAAGTCAGTTTGTAGCGAATTTTATGCGAATATTCCGGAAATTCTGAATGGAACTGTTGGTATTCCAGAGTTGTACGATAGTTCATATCTAAAAGATCACGCCTTTATAAAAAATAATGATTGGGATGCTTTTGTAACAGAGATTAAGACAAAGAACAGATATCACTCAAAACTAATAAATTTCGATATTTTAGAGAGATATTGCTCGTTTATTCGTAAGACTTATAAGGCTGGAAATTTATTCTATCGTGCAAGAATCTCTGAACATGCTGGCTATCCACCCAGTGAAATGTCGGCTCCTCCCGTCGGCAAAAGTTCGGAAGGGAGAGCTAATGCCAGAGGAATTACTTGCCTTTATGTGGCAAGTAATGTCGACACTGCCTTACACGAAGTGCGCGCTGGTGTTTTCGATTTTGTAAGTGTTGGAACGTTTCGGCTAAAACAGGATATTACAATTGTAGATCTTCGGGCTATAACAGAGATTAGTCCATTTGTTGAGGGACTTGAATACCTTGATCATGCAATAAATAAACAATATCTTGAGAAATTGAACTCTGAAATGAGCAAGGCTTTACGAAGAAGTGACAGTACATTGGACTACGTTCCAACGCAATATATTGTTGAGTTCATCAAAAGTATTGAACATAATGGCGAACAAGAATATGATGGAATTGAATACAACAGCACCACGAATCCAGGCGGATATAACCTTGCTATCTTTAATCCAGACTTATTCGAATGTACATCAGTTACTGTGTATGATATAGAGAAATTACAATATACGTTCAGAATAATCTCATAATACCAACTGGCAAATTAGTTATAGCAAATGCCGTTCGTTTTTTGATTACTGTTTTACGGACCCTCACCTAAAAGTTGTAAGTGGGAATTTCCCATAGTTAAAGATACCACGCCAAATATTACGAACGCACGCTTATACAGAACTGCAAAGGATAGAAAGGCTTGATGTAGGCCATAGCTGCTACATTGAGCCTTTTTCTTTTGCACATTATGGCTGATTTCCGTTTATTATCTATAACGATGAATTGAATTGTCACATTTTCGTGATATGCTGACATATAAGAGGCTCCTGGTATGATAGCGGGAACTTGACCAAGGCCAATTAACAACTTCAAGGCCGTAGGCAGCGGCGTTATAAAGCCCCCAAAATAATGAAGCCCACCGGTTCAACCGGTGGGCTTCATTATTCTAGTCATCACATGAATAGAAATTGACTATAACGACTACAACGACTACAATGGCAGGTAAGGTCACCATGGGAGGCTGTCTCTATTTGCACAATCAAATATAGGCTGCCTTTGAGGGGCTGTACCGAACCGATACAAGAGATTACCCGGAAGAAGCCCTGCGGAACGCCCTGATGAATGCTTTGGTACGACGGGACTATTCCAATACCACAGCAATTTGTTCAGAGCAGCGGAGACAGTCCGCAGGAAATCTGCGGAGAAAACCGGCGGGGACAATTTTTTCCCCACATTGACAGGGGATTGACGGATAAGATAAAATTACTAAAGATATAGAGACACAGGTTTGTTCACAGTAGCTTTAGATAAAAGAGAAAGGCTGGGTGCAAAATGGAGTACATCAAAATTAAAGAGCAGGATGCCAGGCATTATATTTACGAATTTGAGGGCAGGTATCCCGTGATCGATCCGAAGGCTTACGCTTTCAGTACCGCAGTCCTGCTGGGTGACGTGGAGCTGAAGGAGTATGCCAGCGTCTGGCCCAACGTTACCATCCGGGGGGATGTGAACCGGATCGTGGTGGGCCGCTACAGCAACATTCAGGACAACTGCTGCCTCCACGTGGCGGATGACTATGCCTGCATCGTGGGGGACTACGTTACCGTGGGCCACAGCGTTACCCTCCACGCTTGCACCGTGGAGGACTACTGCCTCATCGGCATGGGAGCCACCGTCCTGGACGGGGCCGTTATCGGCCGGGGCTCTATCGTAGGAGCCGGGGCCCTTGTCACCAAGGGAACCATCGTCCCGCCGAATTCGCTGGTTTTGGGCTCTCCCGCCAAGGTGGTAAAGACAATGGGAGAGGACGGGATCAAATCTATCCACGCCCAGGCCGTAAAGTATAAGTCCGAGTGGGCGGAGAAGTACGGCCTTGGCCCGGATGTAGGCGGCGAGGTCTACGACGGGTCACATATTGTCTGATAGTTAAGACGGACGGCGAAGCTGCCTCAGCTTGAAGACAAACATTCTATGTCTACCCTTCAAAGCCTCCCCTGCAGGGGAGGTGGTCGAAGGACGCAGGCCGGAGACCGGAGGGGTGAAGACTAACCGGGAGGTTTACTTATGTCACCCCTCAGTCAGCTACGCTGACAGCTCCCCTACAGGGGAGCCTTAGACAGAATAAGTGACTTTATCGACAATCTGAGACGGCTGCGCCGTCTTTTTTTTACGCGCCGTCAGCTCTTCAGACAGGGGCGTCGGCGGTCGGTTACGGGAAAAAGCAAATAAAAAATACCGGCCTCGTCGGTCGGTATCTAAATCACATATTGGTATTCGCGGTTTGCCGTGTCTTCGACGGCGCATTTTCCTCTGGCATCGAGGTTCCGGTATTTTTCGATAAGGGCAAATTCGGAGGGTGAAATCTCCGGAGAAGAAGTATTTTTCTGAATGGAAGCGGCCGGTATCGCCAGCAAAGTATCGGCAGACACGCCGAAATAGATAGCAATATCCCTGATTTCCGTGTCTCTGGCCGGTCGGGTTCCCCGCTCTATTCTGTTCAGCACGCTCTGATGAATATGGACAGCCTTAGCCAGCTCGCCCTGCTGGACATTTTTCTCCACCCGCAGGTCATAGATGCGCTGTCCTATGACAGATACCTTACTCTCCATAATCACCCGACCTTCCTTATATTTTGCTATATTATAAATCAAAAGGGAAATCGCCTTAGAAAATTTTCTAATATAGAAAAATATTTCTTGACATTGCGGAATTAGCAAACTATAATCAGGCCATAGCTTGCTGTATTAGCAAAAAAGAAATATGGTTCCCACTCATGAGCGGAATAGTCGAAACAAAAAGAATACAGGGATTAGAGCTGTCCACGGCCAATCTTTAAACAATCGAGAAACGACGCGCCGACCGTATGCGGGACAACCATGTCTTCAATTTTGCTAAAACAGAAAATAAATAATTGGCAAGGATGCCAGTCTTTTATCACCAAGGAGGAAAATTATTATGGCTATGGTAGTAAAGAACAACATGCAGGCTCTGAACACTCTGAACACCCTCAACAGCAACACCAGCGCGCTGACCAACAGCCTGAAGAAGGTATCTTCCGGCATGAAGATTAACGGCGCTGCCGATGATGCTTCCGGCTACGCCATCTCCGAGCGTATGCGGGTTCAGATTCGTTCCCTCGATCAGGCCAAGGCAAACACCCAGAACGGCAGCTCCATGATGAAAACTGCCGAGGGCGCGGTAAGTTCCACTGTAGAAATCCTCAAGACCCTGAAGGAAAAGTGCATTAACGCTGCCAACGACAGCAACACCGATGAAGATCGTCAGACAATTCAGAAGGAACTGAATCAGTCCATCGACCAGATTAACGACAACGCCAATGTAACCTTCAACGGCAAATATCTCGTTGACGGCTCCAAGAACAATCTGGGCAAGGCTACCTACACCTCTGTCACCAATCAGAGCCTCGCTACCGGCACTAAGGCTACCGATGCTCTCACCTCTCTGAAATCCCGTTCCGGTGACTCTCTGAATATCTCCCTCACCGATACTGTCACCGTGTCCTATGTACAGGCAGGCAAGACCTTCACCACTTCCTTCAAAGTAGCTGATGAGGACAATGAGTCCATCACTCTGCAGGATGTATTCATCAGGGCCGAGGCGGTCGACGACAGCTCTCAGATTTTTGCCGACAGCGCCAACAGAAGTGTTGTGGCGGCTGAAAGCGGCAAAACTCCAACTGAGGCTGATGTGAAAGCGGCTGAGACCGCCCGCGATGCTGCAAAGACCGATTTGAGTACAAAGCAGGCTGCTGTAACTGCTGCGCGTACAGCATTGGCTACTAAAGTTAATGCATTGGCTCCCGCGGAGACCGCCGAAGCCAATGCTTTGGCAGCTTTTGAGGCTGAAATCGGGAAGCTGAAGGATGCAGTTGAGAAGTACAACGGAGCAGCTACAACTGCTGCTGCTGATAAAATTGCAACAGCGTGGGATGACGGAAAGTCTGATCTTGACAATCTGATTGCCATTACCGGTGACGCCAAGTTCGCTGCTGCTGCTAGTTCGACTGCAGTCGGTAACGGTGCTGCCGTTGCTACTGCAGTAACCGCTATTGGCGCTAAACTGGCTGCCTACAATGGGGAATCATATAACGGCACTGCTCAATTCAGTAAGAGTGATTTGGACAAGCGTGCCGGCGGAGCGGCGGCTGCTACTGACGCGGCTAAAAATGATGTAGCCACCGCAGAAGAAGCCCTTGCCACTGCAAAGGCAGATCTTCGTGATGATCAGGCAAAGCTGACCGCTGTTATTTCCTCTGAAAATGTAGGCCTCGGAGCCTCTGATGCAGTAATAAGCACCGCTTCCGGCCAAAAGGGCATCACCGTTGTCGCCAACAGGGAGGGCGTTGCCGGTCAGATTTCCGGTCTCACCATCAGCATTTCCGATGCAGACGGCAATGTAAAGAAATCTGTCAACGCTGCCTTCGATGCTTTCAGCGAGACTATCCGCGCTCAGAACAAGTCCGCTGACAACGCCATCACCCTGCAGGTTGGCGCAAAGGCAAACCAGTCTATCAAGGTGGGCCTTACCGATATGCGGGCTGAGGCTCTCGGCCTCCAGGGCGCCGACGGCACCAAGCTGAACATCTCCACTCAGGACAAGGCAAACGCCGCCATCAGCGTGCTTGAGTCCGCTATTCAGAAGGCTCTCGACCAGCAGACCACCATCGGCGCCGTCGAGTCCCGCCTCGAATACACCGCCGCCAACCTGACCACCGCGTCCGAGAATGTAACGGCTTCCGAGTCCACCATCCGCGATGCCGACATGGCCAAGGAAATGACCGAGTACACCAAGAACAATGTTCTCATGCAGGCTGCTCAGTCCATGCTGGCTCAGGCTAACCAGAACAGCTCCAATGTTCTCAGCCTCCTCCAGTAATCCCGTCAGGGAATTTCACAACTTAACTAATTTCATGGCGCGTGCTAGCAACAATAGCGCCGTGTGATTAGGCTACATTGCCAATCCACCCCGATTCCTCCTAAGGTTTGTCGGGGTGGACTTTTTTCTTTACAGTCATACTCTCACAGGAGTATAATCGCCGTGCAGGCAGGTGATAAGAATGATGTTAAAGTTATTTCATGGGTCGGAAAGAATAATCAGGCAGCCGGTGTATGGCGCGGGGAAAAGCTACAACGATTACGGCCGCGGCTTCTACTGTACGGAGTCAATAGAACTGGCAAAGGAGTGGGGCGTCGGTAAAGACCGGGACGGATTTGCCAACTGCTACGAGCTGGACACTGCCGGGCTGAATATACTTAATCTGAACGGAGAAGAATACACTATCCTCCATTGGCTGACAGTATTGCTTCAAAACAGAGAGTTTGACATTCCCTCCGGACTGGCGCTGGAAGCAAAGGAATATTTGACGGTTAATTTTTCGATAGATTACAGCGCGGCAGACGCCATCATCGGCTATCGGGCAGACGACAGCTATTTCTCATTTGCTCAGGACTTCATCAACGGCACGATATCATACCGTCAGCTGAATAACGCCATGCACCTTGGCAAGCTGGGGCAGCAGTTTGTCCTGAAAAGTCAAAAGGCTTTCGAGCTGATAAGATTTACCGGCTATGAAGTGGCTCGCTATGAAGAGTGGTATCAGCGCAAGATTGAGCGGGACAGGACAGCCAGACGAGAGTATTTTGATACCGGGAAGAATCGCCGGCAGCGAGGCGATCTCTACGTCACAACTATTCTCGATGAGGAGATGAAGCCGGATGACCGTCGCTTACGATAAGCTGTATGTAGAAAAAGCGGCCGTAGCTCTGGGGAGAATGCTGGACTATGCCTGCTATGATTTGAGCTTTTCCCTGGCCGGTTTTTGGGAGCTGTTTCTGGTATCGGGATATGCTGACAGATTTGGAGCGGGCGAGCCGGGGCTGCTGGCAGGAAGGTCGGGGGTTGAGCTTGCCAGGCTGGTACTGGAGAAGGTTGGTATTCCCGATATGGTGACCGCGCCGAGACCGACGGTTGGTCGCAGCGCGGAGTATTGGACAGGCTGGGCGCTGGCTCATTATCAGTGGGAGACGGGGCGCGCCTTCCGGGATATTACCTCAGTGGCGCCGATAGAGGAGATACGATTGCTGTATTCGGCGTATCATGAGATGGACATCCGTCAATTCTACGATAAGATGGATGAGCTGATGGGAGCCGGTAAGGGGGAGCCGGAGCTGAAGCGATTCCGCCGGAAGGCCGGCTTCAGTCAGCGGCAGCTGGCCGGTATGTCGGGGGTGCCTGTCCGGACGATTCAGCAGTATGAGCAGCGGCAAAAGGATATAAAGCGGACGAGGGCGGAAACGCTGGAGAAGCTGGCAGCCGCCCTGGGATGCCGGAGCAGTGAGCTGCTTTTGTAGAGCGGGACAAGCCGTAATGTAAGATACGCGGCAATACTGTCTGACAGAAACCCACTTTCGTTTATTAATGGTTTCTTTACAGGCAGTATTGCCGCGTATTTTCGGTTTCTTTTTTACTGAGTCAGTACAAGCGGCTCAGATTTCGCCTGGTCTGCGTCGGCAGCGGTGATATATCCGGCGTCCAACATGGCTTTGAGGACGGTGTTCCGGCGCGCCACGGCGGCATCGTAGTCCCTGTAGGGGGAGTTGGCGCTGGGAGCCTGGGGCATTCCGGCCAGCATGGCGCACTCGCCCAGAGTAAGGACGGCGGGGGCTTTGCCGAAATAGCCGTAGGCGGCGTCCTTCAATCCGGTGTATCCGCCGCCGTAGTAGATGGAATTCAGGTAATATTCCAGAATTTCATCCTTGCTGCAGCGAGCCTCGGTGAACAGGGTGAGGACAAGCTCCTCCACCTTCCGCTGGTAAGTCCGCTCCTCCGTGAGGAACAGATTTTTTACCAGCTGCTGGGTGATGGTGCTGCCGCCCTGACTGATTTCCCCGTGTTGCATGTTTACCAGCAAGGCTCTGACGATTGCTTCCGGGTCAATTCCGTGGTGCTCGTAAAATTTCCGGTCCTCCATGGCCAGGATGGCCCAGCGCATATTGTCGGGAATATTTTCCAGGGCCGCGTAGCGGGAGGGGGGAGGCAGCCGCTCTTCGATGTGCTGGCGGATGAAAATGAGCCGGAGAACTTTGTGGATCATGTCCAGCTCCGTTTCTTCCTCCTGATTCCGCTGGCTTTCGATTTCCCGGCGGTTTTTCTGCCGGGCTTCCTCTGCCTTTTCTTTGGGGGAGGGCTGGTTCCCGCCTTCATTCAGCTTGTCCTGGATGGCGGCGCCTGCCTTGCCGATGGCGTCTTCGGCCATGTCGACGACGGTTTTGCCAAAATCAATAATTGTTCCGGCTGCTTTGTCGGCGTCCGGGATGGCCGCCCCGGCGGAAGGGGGACGGCTGTTTATTATCGCTGCCGCCAGAATGAGGGCGGCGAGAGCTTTTCGTTTGTTCATAGGGTTCTCTCCTGAAAGCTTGGGAAATTTCTATCAAGATTATAACACAATTGCCGCAAGGAAAAATGGCGGGATTTATGCAAATTATTCAGTATTTTATGCAAACTGTGTATAAATTCATCACGTTTAATAGTCGTTTTTTCCTAATTCTCCGAAAAATAAGGAAATTTTTTTACTATTTATTGAAGTTTTATGCAGGAGGCGGTATAATGCAGAGGTTTATGAGAGTGCCCAGGGAATTTTTTGTGTCGGCAATTGAATATTTTGCCGTCGCGAGGCGTTTAACAGGCCTTCTCCGGGGGAGGCTCTGCAATGATTTGTAGCGAAATAAACGGGAGGTAAACCTGCATGAAAGTAAGCGTTGTAGGAGCTACCGGCTATGCCGGGGCGGAGCTGCTGCGGATTCTTTATAATCATCCCGAGGCCCGGGTGGTTCACGTTACCAGCGAGAGTTCGGCGGGAAAGAGCATTTCCGATATGTATCCCCATATGGCGGGGCTTTGCGATCTGGAGCTGGAGACACTGGACAATGTAGAAGAAATTGGCCGGGACAGCGATTTTATTTTTATCGGCCTGCCCGCCGGTCATGCCATGAAGATCGCCCGGCGGCTGGCGAAGCTGCCGACGCGCATCATCGATCTGGGGGCGGATTTCCGCTTCGATGACGTAAAGACCTACGAAAAGTGGTACAAGATAGAACACATTTATCCGGAGGCTCCCCGGGTGTACGGGCTGGCGGAGCTGACCCGGGAGCAGGTGCGAGGGGCGAAGATCATCGGCAACGCGGGCTGTTACACCACCGCCAGCATTTTGGCTCTGGCTCCTTTGGCGGGGGCGAAGCTGGTGGAGGCTGACAGCCTCGTCATCGACGCCAAGTCCGGGGTTTCCGGCGCGGGCCGGGGGGCAAAGCTGCCCAACCATTTCCCGGAGCTGTACGATAATTTCAGGGCTTACGGGGTGGCTACCCATCGCCACACTCCGGAAATCGAGGCGGCTCTGTCCAAAGAGGCGGGAGAAGCTGTCCGGCTGAATTTCACGCCTCATCTTGTGCCCATGTCCCGGGGAATTTTGGCCACCTGCTACGGGAAGCTGAAGCCGGGGGTAACGGCCGGGATGGTGGACGAGGCTTTCCATGACCGATATGACGGGGAATACTTTATCCGCCTCCGGGACCGGGGAGCTTATCCCGAGACGAAATTCGTCCGGGGTTCAAATTTTGTGGATATCGGCTGGCATGTGGACGAGCGTACCGGACGGGTAATCGTTCTCTCGGCCATCGACAATCTGGTGAAGGGGGCGGCGGGACAGGCTGTCCAGAATTTCAATATCGCCGCCGGTTTTGATGAAAGGCTTGGCCTTGACGCCATGCCGGTTTATCCCTGATACAGGAGGAAGAGTTATGTTTAGTGAAGACAGCGCCAGGCGCGGCGTCACCTATCCCCGGGGCTTTGTGGCGGCGGGGATCAGGGCGGGAATAAAGAAGAGCGGAAATCTTGATCTGACCCTTATTTACACGGAAAAAAAGGCGGCTTTGGCCGGGACTTTTACAAAAAATAAAGTGGCCGCCGCTCCGGTTATCTACGACCGGGAAGTTGTAGCCACCGGCAGCGGTCACGCCATCATTGCCAACGCGGGCTGCGCCAACGCCTGCACCGGCGAGCAGGGGCTGAAGGATGCCCGGGAAATGGCGGCGGCCGCCGCGGAAGCTCTCGGTTGCAGGGCTGATGACGTTATCGTGGGTTCCACCGGAATAATCGGCGTGAACCTCCCTATGGACAAAATCACCGCCGGGATCAGAAAAATCGTTGGGGAGCTCAGCGACAAGGGCAGCGAGGATGCCAACCGGGCCATCATGACCACGGATACGAAGCAGAAGGCCTGTTCCTGCTCCCTGAGCCTGGGAGGAAAGGAAGTCCGACTGGGGGCGATCTGTAAAGGTTCAGGCATGATCCGCCCCAACATGGCCACCATGCTCTGCTACATCACCACCGACGCGGCCATTACGGCTCCCCTGCTGCAAAAGGCGTTGAGCAGCGCGGTGGAGTATTCCTTCAACATGGTTTCCGTGGACGGGGATATGTCCACTAACGACAGCTGCGTTTGCCTGGCTAACGGGGAGGCGGGGAATCCCCTCATCGATTCAGAAAATGAGGATTATGAGGCCTTTGCCGCCAAGCTGAAGGAAATCTGTACCGGACTGGCTCAGCGGATGGCCGCCGACGGTGAAGGAGCCACAAAGCTCATTACCGTAAAGGTCACCGGGGCGAGAAATTTCCCGGAGGCAAAGGCAACCGCCATGTCCGTCGCCCAGTCCCCCCTGGTCAAGACCGCCTTTTTCGGCGAAGACCCCAACTGGGGGCGGGTCATCTGCGCCGTCGGTTACGCGGAGGCTCCTATGGTTCCGGAAAAGACCGTCGTCCGCTTCGGCGACGTGGTGGTCTTTGACAAGGGTCTCGGGGCGAAATTTGACGAGGAAAAGCTCCGTCAGGTCATGTCCCGGCACGATATTGCCATCGAGGTGGAGCTGGGGCTGGGTTCGGAGGAAGCCACAGTCTGGACCTGTGATTTCTCTTACGAATACGTGAAGATCAACGGCGAGTACCATACCTGACCGGTTTATGGGAAATCGCCAGGACAGGAGACGAGGATATGTTTTCAGCTGAGGATACGGCTTCCATTCTGGTGGCGGCCCTTCCCTATATCCAGAAGTACGCCGGGAAAACGGTGGTAATTAAATACGGCGGCAACGCCATGATCAGCGAAGAGCTCAAGAAAAAGGTCATGGAGGACATCGCCCTCATGAAGTACGTGGGCATCAGCCCGGTCATCGTCCACGGGGGCGGCCCGGATATTACCGGTATGCTGAAAAAGGTGGGCAAGGCCTCCGAGTTTGTGGGCGGGCTCAGGGTCACCGATCAGGAAACGGTGGAGATCGCCGAAATGGTTCTCTCCGGCAAGGTAAATTCCTCTATCGTCAGCGACCTGAATCTTAAGGGCACGCCGGCCATCGGTCTCAACGGCAAGGACGCTTTCCTGCTGAAGGCCAGGAAGAAGCTGGCGGAGGTTCACGAGAGCGGCCGGGTGGAAAAGGTGGACATCGGCTACGTAGGCGAAGTGGAAGCTGTCAACGAGAAAATCCTTCAGGATATGATCGATACGGGCTACGTTCCCGTCATTGCTCCCATCGGCATGGGCAGCCAGGGGGAGAGCTACAACATCAACGCGGACACGGCCGCCGCCGAGGTGGCCGGGGCGTTGAAGGCGGAGAAGCTCCTGCTCCTTACGGATGTGGAAGGTATTTATAAGGATTTCGGCGACAAGAGCTCCTTCATCAGCAGCCTTTCCCGGCGGGAGGCGGAGGAGTACATCGACAGCGGCATCATTGCCGGGGGCATGATCCCCAAGGTGGAGGCCTGCATCACTGCCCTGACCATGGGGACGGGCAAAACCTCCATCATCGATGGCCGCAAGCCCCACTCCCTGCTGCTGGAGCTGTTCACCCCCGAGGGCATCGGCACGGAAATCGTGAAGTGAGCGCGTAAAAGGCTCCCCTGTAGGGTAGCAGTCGCTGAAAGCGACTGAGGGG
>CAZIKQ010000043.1:0-14912 GCA_964540025.1 uncultured Schwartzia sp.
CCGGCTTCTTTTGCCGCTTGAAAGGCTTTGCGGATATTTTTGGGCGTTTCGCCGACATATTTCGATTCAATATCGGCGTAGTTGACGATGAGAATTTTACGGCCAAGATGGGAGGCTATCGCGTGGGCGGCCATAGTCTTACCGGTGCCGGAGGGGCCGTACAGATTTATTCCCATTCGTCTGGAGTATTTATGGGTGCTTGCTAATCCCCACTGTTCAAAAACGATTTTGCTGTTGTGGGCATAATCTGCGATGTCGAGTATTTGTTCCTTTACGTTATCGGGCAAAATAATCTCGTCCAGCCTGTAGCGCGGATCTTCAGCTAAGAACACAGGCTCATTTGAGCGGGATTCTTTTTTCACTTTCTCCGCCGGGACAGGTTGATTTTGCTTGCCGGCATCTTCTTCTCGCCGTCTCATCATCGGCGCATTCCTCCTTTGGGGCTAAAATGCCTCGTGTAAACCTTAAACAGTTTGTTTCCATTCAAACCAGCAAGCCTTCTAATCGCTGACCAGTACTCTAATTCTTCCATACAAAGAGTTCAATTCCTCAATACACCTCTGGCTTTCTTTCAGGAAAACGGCATCCAGGCCAAGGCCAAGGGCAATCTCCCGAAGCAGTTTCTCCTCTTCTGGGGAATAGTCGTTATCCGCATAGGACAGGCCGAGAAGCTCAAACACAATTTGCTTCTTCACCGTAACGGATGCCGACTGAAACGCCTCTATGGCCTGGGAAACCGGCTCAGTAGAAATATCCGCGGAAGGGGGAAGCGCCATTTCCTGCTTATACTGCTCCAGCATAGTGACTTCTGCTTCTCCCAGCACGCCATCCGCCAAAACCACCGTCGCTGCCAAACTTAAAAAATGGGGTTTTTGTTCCTCTGTCAGATTTCCTAAAAACATAAGTATTCCTCCTGTTTTGAATTATGAATCATTGTCGGCCGACAATGATTCAGTTAATACAATATTGGGGCTTTATGGGCTCTTGCTTTTTACTCAGGGATTGGGCACAGGTTTTACAGCCATTTTTCATTTACATGGTTACTTGGGGACAATGGTATTTTTGCCCGCCACCATCTCCGAAGGAACCGTAAATTTATTCGCTTTGTTTGTAATCCTCATGCTTCTATGTGTTACAAAAAGGTGTACATTTTTGTAAGGGCAGATTTAACACAAAAACAGCAAAATGGCAGACAGTTATGATACTTTGTACTGTCTGCCATTTTGCTGTGTCTAAAAGGCTCATTCTCCAGTGAAATCAGGAGTTTGCGACCATATATCACCCGTTGTATACAAATATAAACAGTTGTGCAAAACAATAATTGTATGGTATAATCGCCCAAGCAGGGAGTTATAGAAAGGTACGCCTTTTTGTAAATCCCTGCTTTTCTTTTCTCCTTCTGTCATCGGGTCTTATCCCATCCCCCTTAAAGCTCCCGGCAGGTGTAGCTTCCATCCCCAGTCAGGTGAAGCTCCCGGTCATGGATGGCAAAGAGGGTGGAGCGGTGGCCCACGCTGATGATGCCCATGTCCGGCAGCTGTTCCTTCAGGAAGGCGTAGAGCCTTTCTTCCCTGGGTTCGTCAAGGGCGCTGGTGGCCTCGTCGAGAAAGACCACTGGGGCCGGGCGATAAGGACGACTTATTCATCGAACAGTTCTGAGTGGGCGCCTGTTTCAGCCAAGGTCAATGTGAGGATATCATCTTCGATCAGGTAGATGAGCAGCCAATCCGGCTGGATGTGACATTCGCGGAATCCTTCCAGGTTGCCGTGGAGCGCATGATCGCGGTATTTGGCATTGAGTTTATGTCCCTGCCTTAGTTCATCGACAACATCATCGATGAGTTGAAGGTTCAAGCCGCGCTTTTTGGCCCGTTTGTAGCCTTTCTTGTAGGCGCTGGTAAATTTTACATGATAGATCATTCTTCAAGGGCCTTTTTCAGATCATCCATGTTGTCGTAGCTTGGAATATCGGGATCGCGTGATATACGTCGCGCTTCTTCCATAGCGGCCAGAGCGCTTTTATTGTAATGGGGCATTTCAATGGAAAAAGGAATACCCCCGCGAAGAACGCATTGATGCAAAAACAGATTCACGGCGCCGGACATATCCAGGCCAAGTCCGGAGAATAAAGCCCCGGCCTGTTCTTTGATATTCCGGTCAATGCGTATTTGTGTTGGTACAGTTGCCATGATAAACACCACCTTTATATCTATTACAAAACATTATAATCTATTTGGTATACGATGTGAAGCGATTGTTTGTCACAGGGGGCAAGGTGGCGAATCAGATAGCTTCTTTGCCTGCTATTCCACGAACCCAGCCGGGGTTAAAGCTCCCGGCAGGTGTAGCTTCCGTCGCCAGTCAGGTGGAGCTCCCGGTCATGGATGGAGAAGAGGGTGGAGCGGTGGCCCACGCTGATGAGGCCCATGTCCGGCAGCTGTTCCTTCAGGAGGGCGTAGAGCCGTTCTTCCCTGGGTTCGTCCAGGGCGCTGGTGGCTTCGTCGAGGAAAGACCACTGGGGCCGGGCGATAAGGACTCGGAGGAAGGCGACCCGCTGTTGCTCTCCCAGGCTCATGATGCGGCTCCAGTCGTCGGTCACATCAAGCCGGTCAATGAAGTGGGAAAGCTCCGTCAGCTCCATCAGGCGGCGGAGGGCCGTCTCGTCAATGTCCTTTGGCCCTTCCACGGGGGAGGGGTAAAAGATGGCCTGACGGAGGGTGCCAAGGGGGAGGTAGGGACGCTGGGGCAGGAACATGAGCCGGTCCGCCGGGGGCCAGCTGATCTGGCCGGAGCTGTAGGGCCAGAGGCCGGCCAGGGAGCGGAGCAGGGTGGATTTGCCGCTGCCGCTGCCGCCGGTTATCAGGAGGCGGCGGCCCCGGGAGAGGGTGAAGCTGAGATTTTTCAGCAGGATTCCGCCGTCGGGCAGGGCCACGGAAACCTGGCGGACGGCAAGCTCGTCAGGACTGCCCGCCGGGGAGGCTTCCTGCCTGAGGGCGGGAGCCGCGGCGGAGACCGTTTCCAAATGATCGGTGAAGCTGGTAAGGCGGTAGGTGACGGCCACCAGCTGGGCGATGGCGTCGTAGGCGTCCACAAAGTAGCTGAGGGCGTCCTGCACCCGGCCGAAGGCGCTGATGGTCTGCATGAGGCCGCCCAGCTGCATACTGCCGCCGAAATACCGGGGGGCGCACATGATGATGGGGACGATGATGGCCAATTGGGCGTAGCCGTTGGCGTAGAAGTTCAGGAGCTTCGTCTGGGTCATGAGCCGGCGGAAGTTTTCCACTACCAGCCGGTAGCGGTCGGCGAAGGTGAGGCCCTCCGCGGCTTCGCCCTTGTAAAAGGCAACGCTTTCGCTGTTTTCCCGGACCCGGGTCATGGAGAAGCGGAAGTCCGCTTCGTAGCGCTGCTGGTCAAAATTCAGGCTGATGAGCCGCCGGCCCACCTTGTGGGCGAGGACTGTGCCGATAATCGAATAGAGGAGGGAGAACCAGAGCATATAGCCCGGCAGCTGGAGGGTGGCGCTTCCCAGGGGGATGTCCAGGGCGCCGGAAAGGTTCCACAGTACCACCCCGAAGGCGCCCAGGGTGGTGAGCTGTTTCAAAAAGCCCAGCAGCAGCTGGAGGGTGATGTTCACGAACTGGTTTATATCCTCCTGAATGCGCTGGTCAGGGTTGTCCATGTCGCTGTCGTAGAGCTTCAGCCGATAATAGGCCCCATCCTTCAGCCAGCTGGCCAGGTATTCATTGGTCATCCAGGTGCGCCAGCGGAGCTGCAGGAGCTGCCGGAGGTAGATGGCGTAGACGGCGATGGCGATGTGGATGAAAGCCAGGGCGGCGAATTTGCCGATGAGGGGCCAGAACAGCTCCCATTTGTAGGCTTGCAGGGAGTTGTAAAATTCGTTGTACCAAGCGTTGATCTGGACCAGCAGGTAGACCAGGGCGAAGTTCAGGCCGACGACTGTGGCCAGGAGCAGCCGGGCTTGCTTCTTCTCTCCGCTTTTCCAGTAGCCCTTAAACAGCCGCCAGAAGGCGGTGAGAAATTTTTTGTTCAGGTTCATGATGGTTCCTTCTGTCTGAAATTTTATTTATGGGGATGATTATACCGCCGTGGTTCAGAAAATTTCTACAGGAATTTTTCTACAATGTAAATCATCGTAAATAGAGTCTGTAAGAAAACCGTTAATCAACATCGGTGGTTAGCGATTGCCAAATGAAATGCTGGCAGAGCTTACCACCGCTATGTTGATTTCCGAGCGAAAGCGTGTTTTCGTCAGACTATATTTACGAGGCTAATATTATGCTGCTTTTGCTTTGCTAGTCGCAAAGCGGATTTCAAAAGCCCCGGAAAAATTCTCCCGCTCATCCGGCTTAACGTATCAATAAAATTATGCTATGATTATACGCAAAGATTTTGGAAGAATGAAGGAAATTTAATGATCGGAACCGGGACGATAATAAATGTGGCGGCGATAATCATCGGCGGCGGGGCGGGGCTGCTCTTTGGCCGGAGCATCAGCGGCCGCTTCCGGGAAACCCTGCTGATGGCCACGGGGGTTGCCGTGGTGATCATGGGACTGGGGGGCGCCCTGTCAAAAATGCTGGTGGTAAATCCCGCTACCGGACAGGTAAGCACCCAGGGGGTCATGATGATGATAATCAGCCTGGCCGCCGGGGCGGTGATTGGCGAGCTGCTGGACATAAACGGGGCTATCGTCCGCTTTGGCCAGTGGCTGAGGGAGAAGTCCGGCAGCAGTCCGGGGGAAGGGGGCTTCGTCGCCGCCTTCGTCAATTGCAGCTGTACCGTCTGCATCGGCGCTATGGCCATAGTGGGTTCCATTGAGGACGCCATCGGGGCGGGATATGCCACCCTGGCCACCAAGTCCCTGCTGGATATGATTTTTGTGGCGATAATGACTGCCTCCCAGGGAATCGGCTGCGTTTTTTCCGCGGTGCCGGTGGCCCTCTTTCAGGGAGGCTGCACTCTGGCGGCAGTTTTTGCCGGCAGCTTTATGAATGAGGCAATGCTGTCAAATCTCTCCTATGTGGGGAACGTGCTCATTGCCATCGTTGGTCTGAATATCATTCGTCCCCCTGAGCAGTCCATCCGGGTGGCAAACCTGCTGCCCGCCATCGTGGCGGCCGTTCTTTGGGGGAAATATTGGTGACGCGATGCAAATTTTCAAAAACGACTGGGAACCGCTGCTGGCGGCGGAGCTGCAGCAGCCTTATTACAGGCAGCTGAGGCAGTTCCTCATCGGGGAATACCGCTCCGGGGCAGTTTACCCGGATATGTACAATATTTTCAACGCCCTCCACTACACGGCTTACAAGGACGTGAAGGTGGTAATCCTGGGGCAGGATCCCTATCATGAGCCGGGGCAGGCCCACGGGCTCTCCTTCTCCGTCCTGCCGGGGGTGGAGCCGCCCCCCTCCCTGAAAAATATCTTCCGGGAGCTGGCGGACGATCTGGGCTGTACCACCCCGGACAACGGCTGTCTGAAGCCCTGGGCGGATCAGGGGGTCCTCCTGCTGAACGCGGTGCTTACCGTTCGGGCCCATGAAGCAAATTCCCACCGGGGCCGGGGCTGGGAGCAGTTCACCGACAAGATAATCTCCCTGCTGAACCAGCGGGAAAAGCCCATGGCCTTCATCCTTTGGGGGGCTCCCGCCCGTCGGAAAAAAGACATGATCACCGGCTGGCAGCACATGGTTATCGAGTCGGCCCACCCCAGCCCCCTGTCGGCCCATCGGGGATTTTTCGGCAGCCGTCCCTTCTCCCGGGTGAACGAGTGGCTGAAGTCCGTGGGGGAAACTCCCATCAACTGGCAGCTGCCGAATATATACGGGAAGTAATTTTTATAGCTGATATTTTGGCAGGGCAGCCCCTGCCTTTTTCTTTTGCCCGGATCAGAAAAATTACTATTGAAAATCTCCCGGCTGTCAATTATTGTATTTATTGAACGGTACGAACAGAGCGGAAAGGAGGGCGGATTCATTGGATCTCAGGGAAAGTTTTCGCGCCGCGTTGGAGGATATAGCGGCCAATGACGCCGCCTACGCGCGCATTGCCTTTGCCGGTCAGCCGGGAGCCGGAAAGTCCAGCCTGATAAACGCCATCATCGGGGAGCCGGTGGCGGCGGTGGGTCAGGCTACGGACGTGACCAGAGGGGCGGCGGAGTACGACTGCCGCTTTCAGCGGCTGGTGGATCTGCCCGGGTACGGTACGGAGCGGTTCCGGTATGAGGATTGGGCGAAAAAGTTCCGCCCGGAGCAGTACGATGCTCTGGTCTACGTGTGCCGGGGCAAGCTCCTGGCCGAGGATGACAGCTTTCTGAAATCCCTGGCTCAGTCGGCGGAGAGAAAGGGCCGCCCCGTTTATCTGGTGAGAAATCACAGCCATGACCTGACGGAAAAGGAGCGGCAGCAGGTGGCGGAGGATATGAGACGCCGTCTGCCCGGGTCGGGGACGGTAGCTTTCACCGACTGCCGCTATCAGGAGGGAATCGGCCAGCTGAAGGAAATGATTTTCAGCGAGGATTTCCGCCGCCTCCGCAGGGAGCGGGTGCTCCGGGCTTTTTCCGAAGCGAAGGAGCGCAGGCTGGGAGAATCGGATCGGCAGGCGGCGGCAGTCATTGAAAAGTATGCCCGGGCAGCGGGGCTCAACGGCGTGAATCCCGTTCCCGGACTGGATATAGGCGTGGATCTGGGGATATATTTCAAAATGTACGGAGCCATCCGGGACAGCTACAACATCCGGGAAGCGGATCTGAAAAAGTACTCGGTGGCGCCGGTGGCCAAAAAACTGCTGGAGCTTCTGACAAAGCAGGGCGTCAGCCTGCTGCTGTCGCGGTATGCCGGACGGCTGTTTTTCAAGGATATGCTGAAAATTATCCCGGGGCTGGGGACGGCGGCCAGCGCCCTGATGGGCTACCAGCTGGCAAAAATCACCGGCAGCGATTACAAGGCGGACTGCAAAAGCTTTGCGGAAAACGTGATGACCGCTCTGATCGAAGAATTTGTGGAAGCAGATGAAACATGAACCAAAAAGCAGGAGGAAACCGCGATGGATTTTGAAAAGGAACGGGCCCGGGTCTTAGCGGAAATGCTGGCGGAGAAGGAAACCATCCTCCGCATCGGCCTTATCGGCCAGCCGGGAGCGGGGAAATCCAGCCTGATAAACCGGCTGCTGGGCAGAGAGCTCTTTCCCACCGGCGTCCACACGGATACCACTACCGGCGCCAGACACGAAAAATACAACGACCTGGAAATCGTGGATCTGCCCGGGTACGGGACAGGTCGCTTTCCCCTGGAGGGCTGGGTGGCGAAGTTTCGCCCCCAGGAGCTGGATATGTACATATTCGTCTTTGACGGGAAACTCCACGATTCCGACGGGGAAATGTTCCGCCTGCTGGCCAAGTGGCGGCAGGAGCGGCAGCATCCTTGCTTCATCGTCCGGAACAAACGCGACGATATCTGGGAGCCGGGCCGGAGCGAAGCAGAGCTTCGTCAGGAAATCGCCGCTGATGCGGTAAACCGGCTGGGGGACTCCTCCGTCCCGATTTATTTTACCAGCTGCAAAACCGGCGAAGGCATCGACAGACTGAAGAAAGCCATCCGCACCGAGGACAGGCTGGGGGTAAAGCGGTCGAAGATCATCGCGGGCTTCCGGGCGGAGTCGGTGGAGGAGCTGAATGAAAAGCGGCAGCTGGCGGAAAAAGCGGTAAATAACTACGCCGTCATCGGAGCGGTAAACGGGATAAACCCCATCCCCGGGGTGGACATCAGCGTGGACGCGGGGGTTATCAGGAAAATGCTGGGGAAAATCCGAGCCATCTACAACATTGACAGTGAGGAAATGAGTAAATACGAAATGCTGGCCCCGCTGCTGAAAAAGGTCACGGCCCTCTTCAACGAAGACGCGACCCTTGCCCTGATCAGAACCTTTGCCTCAGAGGAGCTGGCAAAATCCGCGGGAAAATACGTCCCCTTTGTGGGAATGTCCCTGGCGGCCGCCGCCGGATACCTGATGACGAAAAAAATCGGGGAAGACTACAGCCGGGACTGCTACCGGCTCATGAACGGCTACCTGGAGGAAATTTGCCGCCAGCAGCGGAGCTGACTCCCTATTCTTTTCCCAAAAATTTTCGACAAAAAAGCTGGCCCCGGCGCCGATAGTTGGTGCTGAGGCCAGCTTTTTTTGTTGTCGTTTTACCGCTCACTGATTCTTTTGGGCGGCGGGGCCGTGGGCGAAGAGCTCTTTCTTGCTGGTGGCAAGGAACAGCAGGGCGCAGAGGACGGTGATGACGGCCAGAGCCACGTTGCCTCCCGTGAGACCCAGTGCGCCGAAGAGGATACTGAAGACGGTAGGCCCCAGAGCCGAACCGGCGGTGCTGACCAGGCCAAAGACCGTCTGGGCGGTGGAGGGGCCGGCGGCCTGGACGGAGGAGAGGGACATAAAGAGTCCGTTCTGATAGGGCCGGCCGGCGGCGTAGAACATTTCGATGAACAGGCAGGCCAGGTAAACCGTGTATTTGCCGGGGATAAAGGGCAGGAGCAGCAAAGGAGCCACCATGGTGATATTTGATACCACCGCCGCGTGGCGGTTGCCGAAATTTTCCCGCAGGGTGCGGATGATGACCGGGGCCAGATAAGTGGCGCAGAGACAGGCGATCATCATCACCCGGCCCAGCTCGATGACGGAGATGTTCTCCTCCATGGAGTACAGGGGCAGAGCTACGTCGCGGTAGGGGCGGAGGATGGAAATAACCAGGAACATGAGGAACAGCACCCCGAAGGTTTCCCTGTTGAATATGAGGTTCCGGGCTTGGGAACCGCCGGGGGAGGAAACCGGCTGGAGGTCTTCATTTTCCCTTGGCAGGTAGTTTCGGGAAAGGGATACCAGGAGGAGGCAGATCAGGGCGATGGCGGTATACAGCTCAAAGACTGCCCGAACGGAGAAAAAGGTGAGGATCACGGAGCCGAGACCTGTTCCGGCGGCGGTTCCGGCGGCCCGGCCGGACATCAGGTCGGAGAGGGCCCGGACCCGAGCCTGTATCGATTCGGTGGCGGCGGCCATAATGGCCATGCTGTTGGCGGTAAATTCCCAGGCGAAGCCCCCCAGCAGGTAGGCGGCGAGCCAGGGGAGGTAGCTTTCGGTGGTAAGGAACAGGAGTCCTGCCGGAAGGTAGAGGCAGTGCCCCAGAAACAGGGACATGCTGCTGCCCTGACGGTCAAAGAAACGGCCGCTGAACAGGGTGGCGATCATGCCGGCCACGAAGCTCAGGGAGAAGGGCAGGGTGACCCACAGGGGATTGGTAAGATCCGCTTCTCCCGCCAGGGTGGCGAAGCTTCGGATCAGGAAGGGAGTCACCAGACCCAGCTGGAGGCTCCGGAGAAATTCCAGCATTCTGATGGGGGCGTAGTCGCAGATGTGGCGGCGCTTTTTCCGCTGAGCCTGCTTGTCCACCCAATGAACCAGGAAGAAGAACAATTCAATGATGAACACCACCGCGATTATGGCGGTCATGACGGCGGAAAGGGCGATTTCCCGGTACTTGGCCTGACGGAGGAGCCGGAGGGCATCCACCTTGGCCGCCAGCACCAGTCCGCCGATGGTGTCGCCGTCAGCGGATTTCAGGGGGGAGAAGTAGTAGGACCAGGTGCCGTAGGCGTCCGGCTCGGCAAAGACAAAGGCGGGGCTGTTTTCCGAGGCTGCTTTCAGGTAGTATTCCGCTTCCGTAAAGGGGAGTATCCGGCCGGGGACAAAGGTGGCCTCCCGGTTCATCAGCTGGGCGACCTTGCCGTTGGTGGAATAGATGAGATTGTAGGTATAGTAGCTTTCGGTACTGCCCTCTTTGGAGGACTGCCACTGGCTGATGAGGTCGTCCAGCTCCTCTTTAAGCCGGATGTATTCCGGACGGGTATGACTGCGCTGGTTTGACAGCCGGAGCAGGGTATCCGCCGGAATTTTTTTTGCCATCAGGTCGGCGGTGTAGCGGAAGCTGCTGGCGAGAGCCGCGTCGTCGGCCCGGTTCAGCTCGTTCATAAACAGGTTGATGACCACGGCGGTGATCAGGAGGCTGGTGAGGACGATCATTCCCAGGACGGTGGACATCCGCTTGGGCAGAGTGTTGTCGGTGATGACCCGCTCGATCATGTGCCTGCGGTATTCTCTGATGAGGGCAACGGCCATGGCGATGGCGGAGGCGGCGATGAGAAACTGGAGGAACAGCCTGAGGGGCAGCCTGTCAAGGGGCAGGGAGGAATAGCTTATCTTGCTGTGGGGCTCAAGCTCGTAGACGGTATCCCGCTGATAGTAGAGAACCTGCTCCCCGGTGACGGCAAAGCCGTTGGCGTAGACGTCCTGGGAAACCACGGGATCCAAAAGCCGGGGACATTTCAGCTCGGCGGTAATGGCGTCAGTGTAGTAGAGACGGCCGTCAAAGCATTTTACCGCCCAGGGAAAGCCCTGGCTGTCGATGTTGTCAATGGTGCCGTCGGCGTCGATGCGGAGGAGATTGTGCTGCTTGGTGCTGACGAAGATGCCCTTGCCTATCCGGTTGTAGGAAGCGTCGATGATGCCCTCGGTGATGATGGCGGCCAGACGGGCGTTCAGCTTTCCCGTGTCAGGATTCAGGAGGATATGCTCGATATTTTCCCCGTCCACCCGGATGATGGACAGCTCGCTGTCGATGGGTTTTATTTCCCGGAATGTTCCGTAGAGATGGGGCATCGCGCCGACGGCGTAGTTTTCTTCGTACACGACGCCAGCGAAGGTGAAGTCGGGCCGGTAGCGGAGGATCCGCTCTTTTTTTATCCGGGTGCTGGTTCCGTCGTAGACGATATCCATGACGAAGAAGTCCCCGTTGGCGGCTTCTTTGACGCCGGTGGCGTACATGAATCCCGTGGACTGATGTTCCCCGTGGATTATCCGGGTAAGCTCGCGGTTCTCGTTGGTGATGATGAGATCCTTGCGGCCGTTGTCGATGATGTAGCGGCGGCCGCTCTGACCGGAGCTGATGCCGCCGATGGCGGTAAATTTATACTCCCGGCCCACCGGAGCGGTATCGAAGGCAAGGTAGTGATAGACGGCCAGGCTGACCGCGAAAACCAGCAGCGCCAAAAGGCCATGGTTCCGCTTTAGATCCGTTAAATTTATCGACATGGAACCACTCATTTCCAAATTGATTTAGGAGATTGAATATCATCGTGATATAAATGATATTTAATCTCTGATTATAGTATACAATCCGGGGTAAATCAAATGATTTTGTTGTTTTTACCGTCCTTCGGCGGCTGGGAAAAATTTCCGGCCGGGGAAAAGCCCGGGCAAAAAAATCCGCCGCCTCGGATGAGGTCAGCGGAGTTTTTTTTCTGCGACGGATATAAAAGGAGAGAGAATTTTGGCTGATTTCCCGTTACCAGGGGAAAAGGCGCGAGGGGTTCCGGATAACTGCCTTTGTTACTTTCGCAAAGGTAAAAGCTTTTTCAGATAATCCTCGATGACTTCGCCCATATGCTTTTTCGCGTTGGCGTCGGGATGGAGACCGTCGGCGCTGTAGCTTTCCCGCAGCCAGCCCACCTCGTCGATAAGGTCCGGGGAGGACACGTCAACAAAATATTCCCGGGTTTTTATCCATTCGTTGACTTTTGTCAGCTCCTGCTGCCAGCCGCTGGCCACCGGTTCAATATTGGGGAAGCTGACCATCCGCAGGGGATTGATGGGCAGAACCGTGACAAATACGGGGATAATGCCCCTTCTTCGGGCGGCTCTTTCCAAATAGGCCAGGTTTTCGATAACGGCATCCGCCTTGCTGCCCAGGCGTAGATCGTTAATCCCCCCGCTGATGAGGAGAATGTCCGGAAGGAAGGGCAGGACGTCCGCCTGAAACCGGTTGACCAGGTCTTCGGTAGTGTCCCCGGCCCGGCCCAGGTTCTTTATGGGAACGGGGCAGTAGTCCATGAAGGTGTACATCCGGTAGCAGGGCGGGGCGGCCAGGGAGCCCCCGTGGGTGATGCTGTCGCCCAGGGCGGCGACCCGCACCGCTTCCGGCGGGTTTACCGTGAAGAACTGGGGCTCTGACCAGCCGTCCTCCGGGCGGCCGTTCTTTATAAAGGGGCGGACCCGCCAGAAGTAGCTTCCCGGCTGGCGGAAGGGCGCGGGGTCAAGAATGGCGGCGCCTTCGATCTGATAAACGGCCTTCCGGACGTCGCCGGTTTTTGAATCGCCGCCTCCCTGCTGCCAGACCTCCACTTCATAGCGGAAGGTGTCGTCCCGGGGGATCCAGGCGTAGGAGGGATACAGGGGAGCGTCGGCCATCTTGTCCAGCTCGCCGGAGATGAGGACGGTGGGGGAGTCGAAAATTTCTCCGGCGATGGGCCGGGGAGAGGAGAAGTCCTGAAGGGGCTTTCCCCGGTAGTCGAGGCCCCGGACGACCCAATGGGCCCTGGAAAGGACGTCGGCATCGTTGGGATAGTGGTGGTGGCGGCGGTTCAGAAACGTGCCGTTGGTGTAAAGTGTCTGCCGGAGAATCACCTTGTCGGGAGAGATTTTCTTCCCCTCCAGCAGGAGAAATTCGTAGGTTACCGCGTTGGGGACGGGTTCCCATTTCAGGCTGATGGTCTGGGGAACCTGGGTGATTTTTTTTACCGGGGCCTGGGCTGCCGGTTCACCGTCGGACTTACCGCGGCCGAGGGTTTGGGCAAAGGAAACGGGCCAGGGCAGCTCCAGCCCGAAGAGCCGGGGCAGAAAGGCGAGGCCGGCGGCGATGGCCACCGCCATGAGAAGGGCGATGCCGGCGGCCAGCAAATACCGGCGGCAGCCGCTTGTTGATTTTTTTCTATGCTTCATGGTAAAGGACTGTAAGTTGGAATAAAATTACGGTTGTGTGATAGCGGCAGGGTGATGTAACCCTGAATGAGAGCAACAACTAATAGCCTCCCCTCTGGGGGAGGTGGTCGAAGGACGCAGGCCGGAGACCGGAGGGGTGAAGACTAACCGGGAGGTTTACTTATGTCACCCCTCAGTCAGCTACGCCGACAGCTCCCCTTGAAGGGAGCCTATTCGATGGAAAGGTTACCGCAGCTGCCTGATAAAGGCCAGGGAACGGGGACGGCAGCCGGTGCGTCTGGCGAGGATTTCCATCACGTAATTTTCGCAGGCGGCTATCTGGCTCCGTTTGGCCGTGAAGGAGGGGGGATCGTTCCAGTCCAGACCGGCCAGGATGGTAAAAAGCTCCCCGGCTTCCGGCGGGAGGGATTCCCCTCGGCCCTCCGTCTCCTCCGTCCCCGCCTCTTTCTCCGGGAGGATTTCTCCCCATCCGGTAAGGCGGAGAAGCTTTATAACCGCCGATATTGCCACCAGCTGGGGATTCCGCCGGGCAAGGGACAGCAGCGCCCCGGCAAGGGAGCTGTAGACGGCTTCGTCCGGAACCTGCTCGGGGCTGAGGCGGGCGGCTACCTCTGCGATGAGGGAGCCGTAGGCCAGCCGCTGGATGTCCTCGGTGATGGCCGGGTTTCGGTTGAGGGAGGTGTACTGCCGGATGGTGTCCAGCTGGGAGCCGGCGCCGGCCTCCGTCAGGGTCACCCTTATTTCCCCGAAGGGCTGGATGCCCGCCAGGGGACTGCGTAAGCGGCGACTGCCGTAGGCGGCGGCCCGGACAAGACCGCGGCCCTTCGTGTATAGGGTGACGATTTTGTCCGCCGGGCCCCAGTCCTTTTGCCGGAGGACAATGGCCTCATCGGTGTAGTAGTTTGAACTTGCCATAATGGTTTGCCGGATCGTGGTTTGTATTTCTTAACGGGGCCGGTTATTATTCCAGGGAAGCGGCGGGGTCCGGACTGGTGAGTCCCAGGGATTTCAACATCCCGGACTTGTTTCGCCAGTCCTTCTTCACCTTTACCCAAAGGTCAAGGTAAACCTTGGAACCCAGCAGGGCTTCGATTTCGCGGCGGGCCCCGGCGCCGATCTGCTTTAGCAGGGAACCGGCTTTGCCGATGATTATCCCCTTCTGGGTTTCCCGCTCCACAAAGATGGTGGCCCGGATAAATACGTCCCCGGTGGGGCGGGTTTTCATTTCGCTGACCTCCACGGCTACAGCGTGGGGAACCTCGTCATGGGTGAGGCGGAGGACCTGCTCCCGGATCATCTCCCCGGCGATGAGCCGTTCGGGCTGGTCGGTGACCATGTCCGCCGGGTAGTACCGGGGGCCCTCCGGCAGGAGCTTCTTTATCTCCTCCAGCAGATCCTCCAGATTGGAGCCGGTGGAAGCAGAAATCGGGACGATGGCGGCAAAGTCAAAAAGCCTGCTGTAGCTCTCCATGATGGGCAGCAGCTCGCCGGGCTCGGGGATGAGGTCGATTTTGTTTATGGCCAGGATGACGGGAGCCTGGGCTTTTTTCAGCCGCTCGATGATGTAGCGCTCGCCGCCGCCGGTCTTTTCCGTAACGTCCACCAGGAAGATGATGGCGTCAACCTCATTGAGGGTGGATTCCACGGCCTTGGCCATGTATTCCCCCAGCTTGGAGATGGGCTTGTGGACTCCCGGCGTGTCCAGCATGACGATCTGGGCGTCCGGCTCCGTCAGGATGGTGAGGATGCGGTTGCGGGTGGTCTGGGGCTTGTCGCTGGTAATGGCGATTTTCTGGCCGATGATGGCATTGGTCAGGGTGGATTTGCCCACGTTGGGGCGGCCGATGATGGTTACGTAGCCGGATTTGTGTACCGGCCCGGAGGTAGCATTGCTCAAAATAATTCTCCCTTTTTGTTGAAATACATGATATAGCTGAATTCGGAAATAAATCTGAATAAAATTACTTAATATCTGTCTGCCAGGCTCCCCTTTAGGTCGGCGTGAGCACTCAGCCCCTGAAAGGGGCTTTAGTGCGAGCCATGCAAACTACTTAGCGATTGCC
>CAZIKQ010000044.1:0-14671 GCA_964540025.1 uncultured Schwartzia sp.
CTTCAATCCATACCCCCGATCACCTGACGGATAACCTGTAAATATAAATCAACAAACATAAGGAGGGACTGCAGTGCCTGCAGCATCCGCAAAAACGTCAACTACCAGAAAACCCGCTTCCCGGACGGCGGGGAAGAAAACTGCCGTCAGAAACAAAACCGCCGGCAAGACGCTGGTGGTGGTGGAATCTCCGGCCAAGGCAAAGACCATCGAGAAATACCTTGGCTCAAAATATACCGTCAAGGCCTCCATGGGCCATCTGAGAGATTTGCCCCGCAGCCAGTTCGGCATCGACGTGGATAAGGATTTTGAGCCAAAATACATAAACATCCGGGGCAAGGGCGATATCATCAAGGATTTGAAAAAAGCGGCAGATAATGCTGATAAGGTCTATCTGGCCAGCGACCCGGACCGGGAAGGGGAGGCCATCGCCTGGCATTTGGCCCATATCCTGGGCATAAATCCGGCGGATAACTGCCGCATCGTGTTTAATGAAATTACCAAGCCGGCCATACAGGCGGCGGTGAAAGCCCCTCATCCCATCGAGATGGAGCGGGTGGACGCCCAGCAGGCCCGGCGGCTCCTCGACAGAATCGTGGGCTATCAGCTCTCCCCCCTCCTTTGGCGAAAGGTAAAAAAGGGCCTGTCCGCCGGGCGGGTCCAATCCGTTACCGTGAAGCTCATCGCCGACCGGGAAAAGGAAATAGAGTCCTTCGTTTCCCGGGAATACTGGTCCGTTGACCTTCGCCTGCGCCGGGAAAAGTCCCCCCTCTTTACGGCGGCCCTCGTTTCAATAGAGGGCAAACGCCTGGATGAGAAGCGGGATGACGGCTGGATACCGGCCATTCCCGACGAAAAGACCGCCCTGAAGATTAAGGCGGAGCTGGAAAAGAACGCCGATAAGCTGAAGGTAGAGGAAATCAAAAGGAATACCGTCCTCCGGAAAGCGGCCCCGCCCTTTAATACCAGCAGCCTCCAGCAGGACGCCGCCCGCAAGCTGGGCTTTACCTCCCGCAAGACCATGATGATCGCCCAGCAGCTTTATGAAGGCATCCGGATCGGCTCCGGCCACGTCGGCCTCATCACCTATATGCGCACCGATTCCACCCGCCTTTCCGCCGTGGCGCTGAATGCCGTCCGGGATTATATCGGGGGAAAGTTTGGCGGCGATTTCCTGCCGGAAAAGCCGAATTTCTACAGCACCGGCAAAAATGCCCAGGATGCCCATGAAGCCATCCGTCCCACTGACGTAAACAACGCCCCGGAGGATATCGAAAAATACCTCTCCGTCGACCAGTTCAAGCTGTACCGCCTCATCTGGCAGCGGTTCGTGGCCTGCCAGATGACCCCGGCTGTCTACGACCGACTCACGGTGAACATTTCCGCCGGTAAGAAATACCTTTGCCGGGCGGCGGGCTCTGTCCGTACCTTCCCGGGCTTCATGGCGGTTTATGCCGGGATCGAGGACAAGCGGGAGAAGGACGTGAAGCTGCCGGAGCTGAAGGAAGGGGACAGGCTGACCCTTCAGGAAGTAAAGCCCGAACAGCACTTCACCGAGCCGCCTCCCCGCTACAATGAAGCCTCCCTCGTCCACCTGCTGGAAAAGCTGGGCATCGGCCGTCCCAGCACCTACGCCCCCACCATCGAGACCGTCATCGCCCGGGGCTACGTGGTGCGGGAGGAAAAGCACTTCCGCCCCACGGAGCTGGGCGTGCTGGTGGTAAATATGCTGGAGGAATACTTCCGGAGCATCGTGGATGTGAAATTCACGGCGGACATGGAAGCAAAGCTGGACAGCATCGCCGAGGGCAAGCTTCACCGCAACGACCTGCTGAAGGAATTTTACGGTCCCTTCCACGCCACCATTGAAAAAGCCGATGAAGCCATCGGCCATGTGACCATCGAGCCGGAAAAAACCGATGTGATTTGCGAGCTGTGCGGCCGCAACATGGTTATCCGCCAGGGCCGGTTCGGCAAATTCCTGGCCTGCCCCGGCTTCCCGGAGTGCCGCAATACAAAGCCCATCATCGTTTCCACCGGCTGCCGCTGTCCCAAGTGCGGCGGCGACGTGCTGGAGAAAAAATCCCATCGGGGGAAGCTGTTCTACGGCTGCAGCAATTATCCCCGGTGCGATTTCACCACCTGGGACAAGCCCCTGAAGGAGCCCTGTCCCAAGTGCGGCGGGCTGCAGCTCCAATACCGCTACAAGAACGGCCGCGCCGTGGCCTATTGCTACAACCCGGACTGCGAGAGCCGGAAGGATAACCCGGTAAATAAGGAGCTTGACCGGGTGGCCCAGCGGATGAAAAAGCTGGCGGCAGGGGAGACCGCCAAACCACCGGCGAAGAAAACCGCAGTCAGGAAAGCAAAAAAGTAAGCTGATGAAAAAGGTTATTGTGATCGGCGCCGGACTGGCCGGCTGTGAGGCCGCCTGGCAGGCCGCCCGGCAGGGAGTCCCGGTGACGCTGTATGAAATGAAGCCTCGCCGGATGAGCCCCGCCCACCATAGCGGGGATTTTGCCGAGCTGGTCTGCTCCAATTCCTTCCGGGCCGACGGGCTGCTGAACGCGGTGGGAGTCCTGAAGCAGGAAATGCGGGCCCTGGGGGGTCTGATCATTCGGATCGCCGATGAGGTAAGGGTACCGGCCGGGGGCGCTCTGGCGGTGGACCGGGTGAAATTCAGCCGCCGGGTGACGGAGGAGCTGGAGAACCATCCTCTGATCACCGTCTGCCGGGAGGAGGCAAGGGCAATCCCCGATGGGGACGGCGATACCATCGTGGTAGTGGCCACCGGCCCCCTGACGGATGGAGCCATGGCCGGGGAGGTGGCCCGCCTGACGGACGAACGGTCCTGCTACTTCTACGATGCGGCGGCCCCCATCGTTACTTATGAATCCATTGATATGACCTCGGCCTACTTCGCTTCCCGCTACGGCAAGGGAGACAGGTACGACTATATCAACTGTCCGCTGACTGAGGAAGAGTACGAGGTATTTTATCAGGCGCTTATCGGCGCGGAACGGGCGGAGCTTCACCGCTTTGAAAGGGAGCTCCACTTTGAGGGCTGTATGCCCGTGGAGACTATCGCGGCCAGAGGAAAGGACACCCTGCTGTTCGGTCCCCTGAAGCCGGTGGGGCTGGAAAATCCGGCCACCGGGGAACGCCCCTATGCCGTGGTCCAGCTGCGCCATGATGACGCCGCCGGTACCCTCTATAATCTGGTAGGCTTCCAGACAAACCTCAGGTGGCCGGAGCAGCGGCGGGTCTTCGGCCTGATCCCCGCCCTGCGGAACGCGGAATTTGTCCGCTACGGGGTAATGCACCGGAATACCTTTGTAAATTCTCCCCGGCACCTCCTGCCTACCTATCAGCTGAAAAACTGTCAAAATGTCTTTCTGGCCGGGCAGATGACCGGGGTGGAGGGGTATCTGGAGTCGGCCTCCGCCGGGCTGGCGGCCGGGCTGAATGCCGGACGGCTGGCCCGGGGAGAGGCGCCGCTGGTCCTTCCGGCAGACACGGCTCATGGAGCCCTGGCCCGCTACATTACAACCGCCGATCCGGAAAATTTCCAGCCCATGAACGTGACCTTTGGCCTGATGCCGCCCCCCGACCCCCGGCAGGCGGCGAAGTACTTGGCCGCCAACGGCTCCCGGCGGCGGAAGCTGAAAAAAGCCGAACGGAAGGAAATCCAGGGCCGGCAGGCGGTAGATTCCCTGAGAGCTTTCAGGGAGAAAGAATTGAAAGACCTCAGCCGATAGGGTAAAAACCACTCCACAGCCTCCCCTATAGGGGAGGTGGCGGCGTAGCCGCCGGAGGGGTGATAGATGAGACGGGTGTTTGATTTTCACCCCTCAGTCGCTTTCAGCGACAGCTCCCCTAAAGGGGAGCCAATGGAGGAAAGTGTTTACCTTCACTCCTCTTTTTACAGACAGCCCCGTTTTCTTCTAAAATTTTGATTATGGTGACGACTATGGAGAATGAAAGCTCAATTCAATTTCATGCCACGACCATCTGCGCCGTGACAAAGGACGGCAAAACCGCCATCGCCGGAGACGGACAGGTCACCTTTGGCCAGGCGATGATTATGAAAGCCCATGCCACCAAGGTGCGCCGCCTGTATCACGGCAAAATTTTAGCTGGGTTCGCCGGTTCCGTGGCCGATGCCTTTACCCTCTTTGAGAAGTTTGAGGGAAAGCTGGAAACGAACAACGGCAGTCTTCAGCGGGCGGCGGTGGAGCTGGCGAAGGAATGGCGGACCGACAGGATACTCCGGCGGCTGGAGGCCCTTCTGCTGGTAGCCGATGAAAACACTATCCTGATGATTTCCGGCAACGGGGAAGTCATCGAGCCGGACGGAGGCATCGCCGCCATCGGCTCCGGCGGCTTCTATGCCCTGGCGGCGGCCAGAGCCCTCAGCGCCCATACGGAAATGGAGCCGGAGGAAATTGCCCGGGAATCCCTGGCAATCGCGGCGGATATTTGCGTCTTTACCAACCATAATATTAAAGTCGAGACTTTAGGAGAATAATCATGACAGAGCTTACTCCCCGGCAGATCGTAGCCGAGCTGGACAAATACATCGTAGGACAGGCCGAAGCAAAAAAATCCGTGGCGGTGGCCCTCCGGAACCGCTGGCGGGCCGCCCGGCTCGACGAATCCCTGAAGGAGGACATCGTTCCCAAGAATATCCTGATGATTGGCAGCACCGGCGTAGGCAAGACCGAGATCGCCCGGCGGCTGGCCAGGCTGGTTGACGCCCCCTTCGTCAAGGTCGAAGCCACCAAGTTTACGGAAGTGGGCTATGTGGGACGGGACGTGGACAGCATCGTCCGGGATCTGGCCCACGAAGCGGTGCGCAGCGTTCACAAGCGCCGCCTGGAGGAAGTGGAGGAACGGGCGGCGGAGCTGGCGGAGGAGCGGATCATTGACGCCCTGGTGCCGGAGTCCGGGAATGAGGACACTCCGGCCAATCCCCTGGCCAGGATGATGGACGCCTTTACCGGCGGCGCGGACAGCGATGAAAAACCGGAGCCGGAGCCGGAGCGGAAGCTCAGCGCCGGCCGGGCTTTTGTGAAAAAGCGGCTGGCCAGGGGGGAGCTGGAAGAGGAGCTTATCGAGATAAGGCTGGAGAAACAGGAAATGCCCCAGATGATGGGGATGTTCGCCGGGCCGAACCTGGACGGCATCGGCGATGATTTGCAGGACATGCTGGGCAAGCTGGTGCCGAAGAAAAAGAAAAACAAAAAGGTCACCGTGGCTCAGGCCCGGAAAATTTTCCGTCAGGAAGAGGCGGAAAAGCTCATCGACATGGATAACGTCATCGAGACGGCCATCAAACAGGCTGAGCAGAGCGGCATCGTGTTCATCGACGAGATCGACAAGGTGGCGGCCAGGGGCGGCGCCGGCGGAGCGGACGTAAGCCGGGAAGGGGTTCAGCGGGATATACTGCCCATCGTGGAGGGAAGCACCGTCTCCACCAAGTACGGCCCGGTGAAAACCGACCACGTCCTCTTCATTGCGGCCGGAGCCTTCCACGTGTCAAAGCCCAGCGACCTGATCCCGGAGCTCCAGGGACGCTTCCCCATCCGGGTAGAGCTGGACTCCCTGAAAAAGGAGGACTTCGTCCGCATCCTGACGGAGCCGAAAAACGCCCTGGTCAAACAGTACGTCGCTCTGTTGGCCACGGAAGGAGTCACCGTGGAGTTCGCGGACAGCGCCATCCACCGGCTGGCCCGGATGGCGGAGGACGTAAACGCCCACACGGAAAATATCGGGGCAAGACGGCTTCATACCCTCCTGGAGAAGCTGCTGGAGGAGCTTTCCTTTGAGGCTCCCGACCTGGAGGATAAGACGGTGGTAATTGACGGGGATTACGTGGAAACCAGGCTGAAGGATATAACCGTTGACTCTGATCTGAGCCGGTTCATCCTGTAAATCCTTTCACCGGGACGGCAAAAAAGGGAAAACGAGACTTTTGTCCATGGCCTTAGTGAGAGATTTCCTATTACAAAAAGACTTTCCAAGATTCTTATTTTATGGTATCATTATCCACAGTGAAAAATCGGGTAGTTATACCGTTTTTTTGATAGGAAATTATATTTAATCTTTGAGGGAGAAAAGCGATGCTGGAACAAATATTCAATGCCCCCTCCATGCATTACCTCAGCCGCGGGATGGAGGCCGCGTCTCTCAGGCAGGGCGTTATCGCCAATAATATCGCCAATGTAAACACTCCGGAATTTAAGAAGAGCGAGGTCCTCTTTGAGGATATGCTTGCCCAGGAGCTCATGCCTGCCCCGAAGGAAAAGGACGGGAAGCTGAAGCTGGCCCGGACCAATGAAAAGCATATCGGCGGCCCGAAGGCAGAAAAGCCCTTTAAGGCGGTGCCCGTCGTAAAAAAGCACACGGAACTTACCATGCGCACTGATGGAAACAACGTGGACATCGATGAAGAAATGGCCCGCCTGTCCCAGAACCAGCTTTATTATCAGGCCATGGCCAGCTCCCTTGGCGGCTACATTTCCGATGTGAAATCCGTAATTACCAGCAACGGCTGACAGCTTTTTTCGAGGTGAAGATCATGAGATTATTCGGTGGAATCGACGCGGCCGCCAGCGGCCTTACCGCTGAACGCCTGCGGATGGATGTAATCGCCAACAATATCGCCAACGCCAATACCACCAGAACGGCGGAAGGCGGCGCTTTCAAACGCAAATACGTCATTTTTGAGCCTCGGGTCGAATCCGAGCCGAATTTTGCCAGGATTCTGGCCGGAGAGATTTTTCCCCCAAAGAACCCCGTTGGCAAAGGGGTCAGGGCGACCAGAATCGGGACGGACGACACCCCCGGCACCATGGTTTACGATCCCGGCCATCCCGACGCCAATGCCGAGGGCTATGTGGAAAAGCCCAATATCAACATTGTGGCCGAAATGGTGGACATGATAACCGCCTCCCGGGGCTACGAAGCAAATGTCACCGTCATCAATGCCGCCAAGACAATGGCTCAGAGCGCCCTCGATATCGGCAAGGGCTGATTGGAAACATGGAAATATGAGGCGGCCGGAATGATTGAGTGGCCGCCCCTCTGAAGGATAACGATTTGAAGAATAACGACTTGCTAGTAACAGGCAGAGGTGTTCATTATGATCGAAAAGCTGGCCATGATGCCGGTACAGCCCACAGCAAACCAGATAACTGACCCGGTACAGGAAACCGCCCAGACGCCGGTAAAGACCTTCGGCGAGTTCCTGACCGATTCCCTGGAGGAGACGAACCGCCTCCAGCACGAATCCGGGCGGATGAAAGCCCTGTTGGCCGCCGGTCAGGTAAACGACGTGGCGGAAGTAGTGATTGCCGGTCAGAAGGCTCAGATCGCCCTGAACCTGACGGTGCAGGTGAGAAACAAAGCGATCGAAGCCTATCAGGAACTTATGCGGATGCAGGTGTGATTGAAAATTTTGCTTCTGCGTATAAATCCGTGAAGGGATGGATGAAATGGCTGACTGGAAGGCTCAGTACATAGAGCTGTGGAATAAAACGACAAAGCGGCAGCGTCAGGTAATAATCGGAGTTGCCGCTCTTGTATTCGCCGCTATATTTGGCTGGAGCTACTGGTACGGAAACAGACCAGAGCTGGTGTCACTGTATACCGGCCTCGAGACAAAAGACGCCGGTGACGTCACCGCCAAGCTGAAGGAAGCCGGAGTGCCCTACGAGGTACAGGAAGGCAAGGACGGGGCAACTATACTCGTGCCGAAGCAGAAGGTACACGATGCCCGCCTTGACCTGGCCACCCAGGGACTGCCCAGAGGACACAAGGGCTTTGAGCTCTTCGATGACTCCAAGCTGGGCGTGACCGAGTTCCAGAATAAGGTCAACTACCTGCAAGCGTTGCAGGGAGAGCTGACCCGTACTATTGAACAGATCGAGGCGATCGAAAAAGCCCGGGTGCATATCGTCCTTCCGGAGGACAGCCTCTACAAGAAGAACGAAAAACCCGCCACCGCCTCCATCATGCTGCGCCTCCGCCCGGAGAAAAAGCTCTCCAAGAAGGAGATCAGAGGCATCACAAACCTTGTGGCCCATTCAATTCAGGGGCTGACGCCGGAGAATATCACCATCGTCAACGACCGGGGCAAGATTCTGAATGACTCCGAGGAGGAGCAGGAGGAGCAGGAGCGCAACAAGGCAAGAGACGAGCACAAAAAGACCCTCGAGCAGCTGGAAATGACCAGGCAGGTGGAGGAGCGCCTCCAGATTGGTCTCCAGACCCTCCTGGATCAGGCCCTGGGACAGGGTAAAGCCTTTGTCCGGGTAAGCGTTGAGCTGGATTTTGACCAGCGCCTTACCGACAAAGCCGTTTATACCCCGGTGGTGGATGACGCCGGTATCATCCGCAGTCAGCAGGATATCAGCGAGACCTACACCGGAAATTCCGACGTTCCGGGCGGCCCCGCCGGTACCCAGTCCAATATTCCCGGCTATGTGGCCACCCAGGGCAACGCCCGGGCGGACTATGAGAAAAAGGAAACCACCAAGAATTATGAAATCAACGAGGAGAAGTCCAAAGTCGTTGCTTCTCCCGGTTCTATCCGTCACCTGAACGTAGGCGTTCTCGTCAACGATGAGCTGAACGCCGCCCAGCAGGAGAGCATCAGGCGCTCTGTAGCCAGCGCGGCCGGTATCGATCCCCGCCGGGGCGATACTATTTCCGTGGAGCCGGTGCCCTTCAGCACTGAGATCGCCGAGCGCAAGGCGGCTGAAGAGCAGAAGGTCAGGGATGCGGAGATGCGTCAGATATACATGATTGTTGGTCCTATTCTTCTCGTCCTCCTCATTGCGGCAGCGGTCTTCTACCGCCGCCGTCAGCAGAGGCTTGCGGCTGAAGCCGCCGCGGCGGCCGAGGCCCAGCGTCTGGCTGAGGAGGAAGCTGCCCGTCAGGCCGAGGAAGCCCGTCAGGCGGCGGAATTCGCGGAGCTGCGCCGTCAGGCCATCGCCAACGGCGAAGTGCCGCCGGATATGCCGAAGGAGCTTTCCGCCGAAGAAAAGCGGGCTATCGAGGAACGGGAAGCCGTGGAAGAACTTATCAATACTCAGCCGGCAGAAGCGGCCATGCTCCTCAAGGGATGGCTGTCGGAGGAATAATGACTTATGGATATGTACGGCAACAGCGATGGAAACATAACAAATCAGCAGAAAGCGGCAATACTTTGTATCTCCCTTGGACCCGAGTATTCCGCCAAGATGTTTCAGCATCTTGCCGATGATGAAATCGAGAAGGTAACTCTGGAAATTGCCAGCCAGCGTTCGGTGGACCAGGAGCTGCAGCAGCAGGTTATCAGCGAATTTTATCAGATGATGATGGTGAAGAACTACCTCTCCACCGGCGGTCTTGAGTATGCCCAAAACGTCCTTGAAAAGGCCCTGGGGGCTGAGAAAGCCGCCAGCATCATCAACCGCCTGACTACCAGTCTGCAGGTAAAGCCCTTTGACTTCCTGCGCAAGACTGACCCCAGCCAGCTCCTGAACTTCATCCAGAACGAGCACCCCCAGACCATCGCCTTGGTCATGGCCTATATGGAATCCCAGCAGGCGGCGATGCTCCTCTCCTCCCTTCCGCCGGACCGGCAGAGCGAGGTGGCCAAGCGCATTGCCACCATGGACCGAACCTCTCCCGATATAATCAGGGAAGTGGAGCGGGTGCTGGAGCGGAAGCTCAGCGCCGTGGTCAATCAGGACTTCACCACCGCCGGCGGTATCAAGGCCATCGTCGACGTGCTCAACCTGGTTGACCGCAATACTGAGAAAACCATCATTGATACCCTGGAGGTTGACAATCCGGAGCTTACCGAGGAAATCAAGAAGCTCATGTTCGTGTTCGAGGATATCGTCATGATTGGCGACCGGGACCTGCAGCTTATTCTCCGGGAGGTGGACAACAAGGAGCTGTCCCTGGCCCTCAAAGGCACCAACGAAGAAGTTGCTTCCAAGATATACAAGAATATGTCCTCCCGCGCGGCCGAAATGCTCAAGGAAGAAATCGAATTCATGGGCCCCGTCAAGCTGCGTGACGTTGAGGAAGCCCAGCAGAAGATTGTCGGCGTCATCCGCCGTCTGGAGGATAAGGGACAGATTCAGGTATCCCGCGGCAAAGGAGACGAGATGATTTAATTGTCGAGAGTGATCAAATTTGCCCAATGGGAATCCGAGCCCCATCTCGTCAAGGTGATAAAACTTGGCCCTACCCCTGAGGAAATTCAGGCGGAGAAGGCCGAAGCCGAAGCCGAGGCGAAAGCGGAAGCTGACGGCGAGGGACTGGAACAGTTGAAACGGCGGGCCGTAGAACAGCAGATGGCGGCCCAGAAGCGTATCGCTGACATGGAAGCGGTCATGAAAGCCCGCCTGGCGGACGTGGAAAACCGGCAGGCGGAGATGGACCGGCTCCTGAGCGATACGAAAATCAAATGCGCCATGCAGGAGGCCGAGGCTCAGGAGAAGAAAAAGCAGCTCCTGGAGGAGGCCCGGGACCAGATCGAATCCGAGTCGGCGGAGGCCCTTGCGGCGGCGAAGGAACAGGGACACGGCGAAGGCTATGAAGCCGGTTATCAGGAAGGAATCGAGACCGCTCAGAAGGAGCAGCGGCAGACCCTTTTGGACGCCGTGGCTCAGGCGGAGAAAACTCTGGCTGACGCCAAAGCGGATAAGCTGAATTATCTGGTGGAAGCCGAAGGCCAAATCGTCGATCTCGTTCTGGACATTGCCAATAAAATCCTGCCCCAGCATTTCATCGACGCCCCCCAGATAATCCTGCCCCTTGTCCGCGAGGCCATAATGAAGATAAAGGACCAGCCGGAGGTTATCATCAGGGTTTGTCCTGATCAGTACGACCTGCTCCTGCTGGCAAAGAACGAGTTTAAGGCTTTGCTGGAGGGACAGGGAACCTTGGAGGTAAAATCCGATGAAAGCCTGTCCATCTCCGACTGCGTCCTGGAAAGCCCTGCCGGTAACGTGGACGCCCGGCTCGCCGTTCAGCTGGAAGCCATCGAGGCCGCTGTCCGGAGCAGGCTGAGCACGCCAGAGTCCCTCCAATCTCAGGAACCGGCCGCCCAGCAGAGCTGATCCGTTGAAATTGATGAGATCCCCCAGGGAATTTGTTGCGCTATGGAAATAAATTTTGCTAAATTCCGGGAGTCAATCGAATCCTGCGAATCAATAAAAATGTCCGGCAAGGTCACCCAGGTCATTGGGCTTGTCATCGAGTCCAAAGGCCCCAGCGTCAGTCTGGGCGAGCTTTGCTACATTTCCTCCCGCTTTCCCGGCGTGGAGCCCATTCCCGCCGAGGTGGTAGGATTCAGGGAGGGCCTCGTCCTCCTGATGCCCATCGGCGAAATGGAAGGGGTTGGCCCCGGCTGCGAAGTGGTCAGCGCCCAGCGTACCTTGCAGGTGAAGGTCGGGCCGGAGCTGCTGGGACGGGTTTTGAACGGTCTGGGACAGCCCATGGACGGGAAAGGCCCCCTCCTCTGCAAGGAGGAATATCCCTTACAGGCAGCGGCTCCCGACCCCCTGAAGCGCCCCCGTATCCATGAACCTCTTTATGTAGGCGTCAGGGCCCTTGACGGGCTGATCACCCTGGGCAGTGGACAGCGCATCGGGATCATGGCCGGTTCCGGCGTGGGAAAATCTACCCTCCTGTCCATGATTGCCCGCAATACGGAAGCTGATATCAGCGTCATTTCTCTCGTGGGAGAGCGCGGCCGTGAAGTCAGGGATTTCATAGAGCGTGACCTGGGGGAAGAAGGCCTCAAGCGGTCGGTAGTGGTAGTGGCCACCTCTGACCAGCCGGCCCTGGTCCGCATAAAGGGAGCCATGACCGCCACCGCCATCGCCGAGTACTTCCGGGATCAGGGCAAGAAGGTAGTCCTCATGATGGACTCCGTTACCCGCTTTGCCATGGCCCAGCGGGAGGTGGGCCTTACCATCGGCGAACCCCCGGCCACCCGCGGCTATACCCCCTCCGTGTTTGCCCTTCTGCCCAGGCTCCTCGAGCGGGCCGGAACAAATGACAAAGGCTCCATCACCGGCATCTACACTGTTCTCGTGGACGGTGATGATATGAACGAGCCTATCGCCGACGCCGTCCGAAGCATCCTTGACGGCCATATCGTCCTTTCCCGGGCCATTGCCGCCCAGAACCACTTTCCGGCTATCGACGTCCTCGCCAGCGTCTCCCGTGTCATGGTAGACGTGGTCTCCAAAGAACACCGGCAGGCCGCCCAGGAAATGCGGGCTCTGATGGCAGTCTACAAAGAGGCGGAGGATCTTATCCATATCGGAGCTTATGTAAAGGGCTCCAGCGCCAAAATCGACGCCGCCATCGCCAAGAATGACAAGATAAATAGCTTCCTCTGTCAGGACATATTTGAAGTCACCTCCTTTGAGGATACCGTTAAGATGCTGGAAAGCCTGTAGCCTGTTTCTTGTTCAGGGGCAGATTATTTACTCCGGCAGCAGGCGGCAGATGAAGCTCGGCCAGCAAAGCCATGAAAAAATTTCGCTTTCAGCTTGAAACCCTTCTGAAGGTAACCCGTATGCAGAAGGACAAAGCGGAGGTCGCCTTTGCGGAGGTGAGCCGCCGCCTGGAACAGGAACGCCAGCAGCTTCATCAGTACCTGGAGGAAATGCAGCAGGGACACAAGGACTATGAGGGGCTCATCGCCGCCCGCCGCATGACCGTAGGCACCCTGATGACCTACAACAGCTTCTTCGACTGGAAGCGGCGGCAGATAGAGGCTCAGCAGGAACAGATCGTCCGGACGAGAGCCGAACAGCAAAAGCGGCTCCGGGAACTGATGGAGGTCATGAATGAGCTGAAAAGCATTGAACAGCTCAAGGAAAAACGCCGCCGGGAATACATCGACGAAATGCTGGCGGAAGAACAGAAAACCCTTGATGAAATCGGCATCAGCCTCTACGTGAGGAAAAAATAACCGCCAGCCTTTATAGAGAGGGTACTGACAGGGAGGAACAAAGATGGATGTTACCGGTATAAACGCCATAATGGGCCGCATTGACGCCATTCAGCAGCGAATTGACGCCATCGGCTCCCTGCCTGCGGGTATGATGAAGAAAATGGGACTTCCCGTTGGCGGCAGTGACAAGGGAGCCGGTTTTCAGGCGGTGCTGGAGGAAGCGGTCAAAAGGCAGGACCTGAAGGAACAGCGGCAGTCTGAGGGCAGGAGAGCCGGAGAGCGGCCTTTGGCCCAGGCGGGCAAAGCTCCCGGCGAGCTGCTTCCGGCGGCAGAAGCCAACGGTTACGCTCCGGTCATCAACGCCGCCGCCCGGCGCAACGGCGTGGACCCAAAACTGGTAAACGCCGTTGCGGCGGTGGAATCGGGCTACGATCAGGCCGCTGTGTCATCGGCCGGAGCCGTGGGAATAATGCAGCTCATGCCGGAGACTGCGGCATATTTAGGGGTAAACCCCTATGATGCCGTTTCAAATATTGAGGGCGGAGCAAAGCTCCTGGGCAGTCAGCTGCGGCAGTACAACGGGGACCTGACAAAAGCCTTGGCCGCCTATAACGCCGGGGCCGGCGCCGTAGAGCAGTACGGAGGGGTTCCCCCCTATGAAGAAACCCGCAATTATGTACAGCGGGTCATGGATATTTACCGTCAGACCAGCGGAGCGGGCAGGTAATAACGCTCCCGCCCGGTCCCGGACAGGCCTGCTCCGGAGCAGCTGCCAACATCATGCCGCGGATGCGGAATACAGGGTGATAAAATGCCAGAAGGAAAACCGGCAGAAACCGGCACTGTGAAAAAGAAAAAAACGATCGTCCAGCGGCCGGCGAAAGCCAGCTGGAAAGCCCGTCTCGGCAGATTTCTGGGAATAAATCTTCTGCGTCTCCTGGGAATCGGCCTCCTTGTTACCATCGGCTTCTTTATCGGGGTTTACCTGAAAATGGTAGATCTGGACAAGCTGAACAACGAACACAAAATTTACGACTGGCCCGTTGTGGGCGAGTATTTCGTAAAGCTCCCCTGGGAACGGTACGCTGAGTACCGGGCGAAAAAGGAGGAGGAGGACAGGCTGGCCGCCGAAGCGGAGGCCCAGCGAATCGCCGAAGAGGAAGCCAAGCGGCTGGAAGAGGAGAAAAAAGCCGCAGCCGAAGCAAAGAAAGAAGCTGAGGCCCAGAAGGAAGCCGAGGCCGAGGCTAAGAGATCCCAGGCCCTTGTGGTTTCCAATGAAAAAATTGAGAAGGACCGGCAAGAGAGAGCGGCGGCTGAGAAAAAGCGGATAGCCAAGCTGGCCCGCCTCTATACCGACATGAAGCCGGAGGAAGCCGCAAAGATCGTCGACAACCTTCAGGACGATGTGGCCGTAGCTATTCTCCAGCGGATGGAGGAGGGAGTCTCCGCCAAGATTTTGGCCAAGCTCGACCCCATGAAAGCGGCCAGGTTCTCCAATATTATCTTCGTCGGCAAGCGGACGGTCCTCACCTCCCTGCCGGACTACTAAAGGGCTTGTCACACAAGGGAGGGCCATGAAACACCTTGTCTTTTCCTCTGTGAGAGGTGATCGGCATCACCAAAAAGCCTCCCCTGTGGGTTGGCATGAGCACTTAAGCCGCAAAAAGCGGCTTTTAGTGCGTGCCATGCAAACTACTTAGA
>CAZIKQ010000045.1:0-14474 GCA_964540025.1 uncultured Schwartzia sp.
TCGCACTAAAAGCCGCTTTCAGCGGCTTAAGTGCTCATGCCAACCTACAGGGGAGGCTTTAAGCTGTGGCTCTCCTATAGGAGAAGCCATCAGGTTATGGCTTCCTTGTAAGCCGCCATAAACGCTTAGGCCGCCTAAACCATGACGATACAAAAACCTGATTGACACGGTGTCAAAATACTGCTACAATGACCATGCTGACACGGTGTCAATTATAAATAATTTTCCGCGGAAAAAGGCTATCGAAAAATAAATGAAGCAGCAGGAGGTAACGGCTATGGACAAAAAACTGAGGAAGCGTATCGCTACAATGGTAAACTGCGGCGCGGGACTGCTTTGCAGCGGCTTGCTGGTCTGGGGAGCCGGGGCAGGCACAGCCTACGGGGCTTACGTCAATCCCTTTACGACTACTCCCGCCATCAATCTTTCCCCCGCCGAGACGGCCGCTTATCTGGAGCAGAAAACGAGAGAGATGTTTTCCGGCGCGCCGGTTCGGCCAGAAGATCCCTACGTGGCCCCCACAGGCTGGCGGCAGGACGTGACCTCCCTGAAGCACGTCCGGCTGGAAAAATATACTTCCCGTAAAAGAAGCACCGATAAGGTAATCCTCCAGCTCCACGGGGGCGGCTACATACAGGGCAATCACAACCGGCACCGGGACTGGGCCATCGCCCGGGCCGAGGCCATCGGCCACGCTGATGTTTATATGCTGAACTACCGGTTTTATCCGGAAGCAAAATACCCGGCGGCCCTTGAGGACGCGGCGGCCGCCTATCAGGAACTGCGACGGCAAGGGATTTCCGCCGATGATATCGTCGTGATGGGGGATTCCGCCGGGGGAAATCTGGCGCTGGCCCTGACCCTTTACCTGCGGGACCGGAAGATTCCCCAGCCGGGTTCATTGGTCCTTTATTCTCCCTGGGGGGATGCGGGACAGCTGCCCAGCCGGGACATCTACCGGGAAAAAGACGTCATTCTGGGAGAAAGAAACACCGCCATGTATTCGGCGGTCATGAACAACGCTTATTATTTTGCCGGTTCTGATTTAAGGGCTCCTTATATATCGCCGGTGTACGGCGATTTTGCCGGTTTGCCTCCCATGCTGATCATTGCCGGGGCCCAGGAGCTGTTCGTGGACGACTGCTGTCTCCTGGCCCAGCGGGGAAAAGAGGCTGGGGTAGAAGTGGAGCTGCATTTATACCCCGGTATGTCCCACGATTGGCCGCTGCTCTTTCCGGAGCTTCCAGAATCAAAGGATACCTATGCCGTGCTGGCAAAATTTATCGAGGCTCATTAAAAAAATTTTCCTGCCGGGCGGTTCTATGATTTTCCGTAAGGGAGCCAGCCGGGCTCGCACTGAAAGGAAGGGATTAAATGCAAAAGGCCGGACCGGAGACAGTGGCGGCTCGCCGGGAGGAAATAATCGACGCCTGCGAGAAGCTATATCAGACAAAGGGATTTAAGGACATTACCATAAAGGACATCGGCAGCCTTACCAGCTTTACCCGGACGTCTATTTACAATTACTTCCAGACCAGGGAGGAAATCTTCCTCGCTCTGCTCCAGCGGGAATACAAGCTGTGGATCGATGATTTGAACCGGATGATGCGAGAGGTTCCCGCCATGACGAGGGAAAAATTTGCCCGGCGGTTCTCCCAATCCCTGGGAAAACGGCCGCTGCTGCTGAAGCTGCTCTCCATGAACCACTACGACATGGAGTCCGGCAGCCGCCCGGAGCGTCTGGCAGAATTTAAGCTGACCTACGGAGAAACCCTGCGGACGGTGGCCCAATGTCTGCGGCAGTACTTCCCGGAGATGCCGGAGGAAGAGCGGCAAAATTTTATCTACATCTTCTTTCCCTTTATGTTTGGTATTTATCCCTATACCGCAGTAAATGAGAAACAGAAAGCCGCTATGGAGGCGGCAAAGGTAAATTACGTGTTTATGTCGGTTGATGAAATTATCCATAATTGCGTGAAAAAATTATTGGGTGTGTAAATTTTTTAGGAGGAAAAAACATGAAATTTTGGTTGACAGTCTTAACGGCGGCATCTATCAGCGCGGCGCTGGCCTGGCCATCCGCGGCATCGGCAAAGCAGGCGGAGAATCTGGCCGCCGGCCGCCATCAGCCGCCCGGTCAAATTGCAGCGCAATCTAAAGCGCCCATGGAAAGCGATGGAATAATCCGGCTGACAAGGATCGAAATATATCCGCAATATTTAACTGAATACCGGAAATTCGTTACCGAGGTGGGCCAGGTATCGCTCCTCACCGAGCCGGGGGTGCTGACTATGTACGCCCTGAGCGAAAAAGACGATCCCTGCAAGATAACTATTCTGGAGACCTACGCCAGCCAGGCGGCGTACAAGGCCCATATTGTCTCCGAGCATTTTCAAAAGTACAAGCAGGGCACGCTGCACATGGTAAAAGACCTCCGGCTGGTGGATCAAAGGCTCCTCAATCCGGCCAATAAAATAATCAACTTCATCCAAATGGAGGAAAAATAAACCGGGGAGACGGGACGCCGTCTCCTCTTTTTTTATCCAAGCCTTGATTTGTAATTTATCTCCGTTTACGAACACCTACAAAGTTGATATACTAGCCTTACAATCAAGTAAAAGGAAAGTGACTGTAGATGATTTTAACCCGGGATTCCGTAGAGCTTTTAGCCCCCGCCGGTAATTGGGATGCCCTGGAGGCGGCCGTTGAGGCCGGAGCCGACGCCGTATACCTGGGAGGCAAAAGCCTGAATATGCGGCTCCACCGAAAGGATATGAATTTTGACGACGGCGCTCTGGCCGAGGCCGTCGCCTTCGCCCACCGCCATGGCGTCCGCCTTTACGTTACCCTGAACAATCTGATCAGCGAGGAGGAGCTGCCGGAGCTGGACCGCTTTTTAGCCCTTCTGAAGGAAATAAAGCCCGACGCTATTCTGGCTCAGGATCTGGCCGTCCTGGCCGCCGCCCGGAAGCTCCGCCTGAACATTCCTCTCCACGCCTCCGTGATGATGAATATCCACAACGAACCGGCCATGCTGTTCTTGAAGGAGCTGGGAGTTACCCGGGTGGTGGCCGGCCGGGAAATGAATCTTTACGAGTTGGCCCTGCTGAAGGAGCGGACGGGCCTGGAAATCGAATACTTCGTCCACGGGGATATGTGCATCGCCGAAAGCGGCCAATGTATCCATTCCGGAGTATTATTCGGCCAAAGCTCCAACCGGGGCCGCTGTCTGAAGCCCTGCCGCTGGCCCTGGCGGCTGATAGACGAAAAGACGGGAGCCCGGCTGGAGGAGCCCGGCCCCGGCCCCCATAAACTGGCCCTGAAGGATATGTGCCTTTACCGCCATCTGCCGGAGCTTATCCAATCGGGAGTAACCTCCTTCAAAATCGAAGGCCGGATGCGTCCGGCAGACTTTGTGGGGCGGCTCGTGGCCGCCTATCGAAAGGCCATCGACGCTTATATCGCCGATCCCGGCGGTTACGCTACCGACGAGGAGGAATGGCAGGCGCTCCTTGATAACCGGGCCCGGGACTTTACGACGAATTTTGCCTTTGGCCAGCCCTCCGCCGAGGCCATCGGCTTTGACGGCCGCCGGGAGCCCCGCTTTTTCAGCAAAGCGAAACGAGAAGCCACCATATCCTTTGCGGCTCCGGCAGAAAAAATCAAGCCGTCCCCGAAGTCTGAGGGCAGGGGAGAAGTCAAGGCTCCCTCCGACACTCCCCCGGAAAAACCTGAAAAGGAAACTTCTCGCCCGCTCTTGGCCGTAACCGTGGCCAATCTGGAACAGCTCACCGCCGCCTGCGAAAACGGAGCGGACGCCGTCTATGCAGGCGGCGAAGCCTATAAACCGGAAAAGCCCTGGGGGCTCGCCGGCCTGCGCCGGGCCCGGGCGGTAGCCGAAGAATACGGCGCTCGCCTCCTGATAAAGACCCCCCGGACTACCCGGCTCCGGGAATGCGGCGAGCTTGAACAGCTTTTCGCCCGGCTGGAGGAGCTTCGCCCCGCCGGTCTCATTGTCGGTAATCTCGGCTCCCTGTTCCTCACCCGGAAGCATACTGATCTGCCGCTGCAAACAGATCATTCCTTCAATCTCTTCAACGCTGCCGCCGCCGGCTTCCTGAAGGAAAGGCGGGTCAGTCTGGGAACCGCCTCGCTGGAGCTCACCCTTCCCCAGCTGAAAAGCCTGGCCGCCGCCTCGCCCCTGCCCATTGAAGTTATCGTCCAGGGCCCCTGCGAATCAATGATCTCCGACTTCAATATCCCGGAGCTGGCCCTGACGGGGACTGATACTGGGGAAAGACTCACAATAAATAACCTTGCCCTCCGGGACGAAGCGGGGGAAAACCATTCCCTCCGCCTGGACCAGTACGGACGCTCCCATATCTTTTTCGCCAGGGACCTCTGCCTTTACGAATACCTGCCGGAGCTGACGGGCATAGCCTCCTTCCGCATCGAAGGCTCCTTCTATGAGCCGGGTATTCTGGGCAGGATTACCGGCCTGTACCGCCGGGCCTTAAATTCCCTGGCCCGCGGCCAGACGGAATTGGACTTCGAATCCCTAAGGGCTCTGGAAAAGGAAAGTCCCCGCCCCTTCGGCCCGGGAGCCTTCACCTTCAACGCTTCAAAGTGAGAAAGGAGTACCCAATGTCTTCTTACCTGGGCCCCGACGCCATTATCGCCAAAAAGCGGGCCTACATAATGCCCTGCCTCGGCCACTTTTACGAACGGCCCCCTCAGTTCGTCCGGGGCGAAATGCAGTACCTTTACGACCATCAGGGGAAAAAATACCTGGACTGCTTCGCCGGAGTGTCCGTCATAAACTGCGGCCACTGCAACCCGGAAATAACGGCCAAAATCTGCCAGCAGGTAAATACCCTCCAGCACGTCTGCAATATTTACCTGACGGAAAATTTTGTCAATCTGGCGGAGCGGCTGGCCAAAATCACTCCCGGAGCCCTCTGTAAATCCTTTTTCTGCTCCACCGGCTCCGAAGCCAACGAAGGGGCGCTGCTGCTGGCCGCCCTCTACGGAAAAAACAGCGAATACATCGCCCTCCGGGGCGGGCTCCACGGCCGCACGAAGCTGGGCATGAGCGTCACCGGTATCGGCATGTGGCGGACCGACCAAAATCCCGTGGGCGGAATACATTTCGCCCCGAACCCCTACTGCTACCGCTGCCCCCTGAAAAAGCAATTCCCGCAATGCGACCTGGCCTGCGCCGACGAAGTGGAAGATATAATCAAAACTACCACCTCGGGACGGCCCGCCGCCCTGATCGCCGAAGCCATCCAGGGCAACGCCGGTATCATAACTCCCCCCGCCGGATATTTTAAGCGCCTGAAGGAAATATTGGACGCCTACGGAGTCCTGCTCATCATCGACGAGGTGCAGACTGGTTTTGCCCGCACGGGAAAAATGTTCGCCATCGAACATTACAGCGTAAGCCCCCAGATAATGACCGTGGCCAAGGCCCTGGGCAACGGCGCCCCCATAAGCGCCTTTATCGCCGAAAAGGAAATCGCCGACGTTTACGTAAAGCCCGGAGCCTCCACCCTGGGGGGCAATCCCGTGTCCAGCGTCGCCGCCCTGGCCGTCCTGGACTACATAAAAAAAGAGCGGCTGGCCGAAAGAGCCAGGGAGCGGGGAGAGCAGCTGGTCAAAGGACTTGAAGAAATCGGCAGACGCCATCCGGTCATCGGCGACGTCCGCAGCCTGGGCCTGATGATCGGCGCGGAATTCGTCCGCCCGGGCAAAGCACCCGCCGATAAGGAGCTGGATATAGTCCTGGAAAAAATGAAGGACCGGGGCTTTATCATCGGCAAGAACGGCCTCTACCGGAACGTGATGGCCTTCCAGCCGCCGCTGGTTATAAACTCCGACGATATAAACAACCTCCTGAACAACCTGGAGGACGTTCTGAAGGAAGAAAATCTGTAGCCTGACGCAACCCTTCAACCCGATTTAATTTCCAAACGGTTCTTCTTAATCTTGAAAAAATCTAAAATTGCAAGATAAAAATGAACAAATATAAAAGATATAATTTATATTAAAGAGGAGACGGGTTCGCCGTCTCCTTTTTCGTATCAGGCCCTATTTGCGGAGCCGTTTTTATAATATTGAAGAATTTTAACCTTTATGCTATATTATTGGATGGTTAAGAGGCTTTTGATGATTACTTATATTTACGAATTGCTGGCAAAAATACATAGTTTGGCCAAAATCCTTCGATTATTTTACAAATACTTTTGCACAATTGTTGATAAGTATGTGGAAAACTCCTTGAAAGGGGAAATTTTATGTTTGACATGAGTCCTGAAAATACCTGGAAACAGGTAATGGATCTCCTGAGAGAAAACCCTGCTACCGAACCGGCAGTAGATCCCTGGCTCGCTCCCCTGATGCCGGTTTCCCTGTCTGAGGCAAGCTTCATCCTGGCTGCCCAGACTGATATCGCCAGGAATTTCATAACGACCCGTTACATAAACCACATATCCGGCGCCGCCAGACAGATTTTGGGCCACGATGTACCAATCGATATAATTTCCATGAAGGAAATGCCGGAAATTTCCTCCGAAGGCCCCTCTTCCCGGCCTGAAACACCGGAAGAAGCTGCTCCGGCGGCAAGCTTGGCCGCCCCGGTGATTCATGAGACAGAAAATGTCTACATCGATGAAAAGACCGGGCAGGGGTCATTGTTTGATTCCGGTGAAGCGGCCGGAGAAAAGCCGACTACCACCGCAAATGTCCCGGAGGATTTTTCTCCCCTGACCATCATCGGCCCGGGAGACAGATCCTCCCTTCTTCAAAACTATACCTTCGACACCTTTGTAACCGGCAGCAACAACCGGTTCGCCCATGCCGCCGCAAAAGCGGTGGCCGAGTCCCCGGGCATGACCTATAATCCCTTCTTTATTTACGGCGGCGTGGGACTGGGCAAGACCCATCTGATGCACGCTATCGGCAATCAGATCCTCGATAATTATCCCAATATGCGGGTACTTTACATCACCAGCGAAAAATTCACCAACGAATTTATCGACTCCATTCAGGAAGGCCGCCCGGATAAATTCCGCCAGCGGTACAGGAGCATCGACGCCCTTTTGGTGGACGATATCCAGTTCCTCCACAACAAGGAGCGTACCCAGGAGGAATTTTTCCATACGTTCAACGCTCTCCGCCAGGACAACAAGCAGATCATTCTTTCCAGCGACCGGAAGCCCAGCGAGCTGAAAACCCTTGAGGACCGGCTCCGCTCCCGGTTCGAATGGGGACTTATCACCGACATTACCGCCCCGGATCTGGAAACCCGGATCGCGATCCTCCAAAAGAAGGCCTTACTGGATCATATCAGCGTGCCTGACGACGTCCTCGTATTCATCGCCACCAGGATCGATAAGAACATCCGCGAGCTGGAAGGAGCCCTTACCCGGGTGGTAGCCTACTCCTCCATAAACCGGGAGCAGATCACCACAAATATCGCCCAGCAGGCCATGAATGACCTCTATGATAAACCGGAGCGTCCCAACGTCACTATCGAGCTCATTCAGGAAATGGTCTGCCGCTACTACAAGGTAGCCAAGGAGGATCTTTTGGGAAAGAGCCGCAGCCGGAATATCGTCATTCCCCGGCAGGTGGCAATCTATCTCTGCAAGGAGCTTACCGACACCAGCCTCCAGCAGATAGGCAATTACTTTGGAGGCAAGGACCATACCACGGTAATGCACTCCTTCAACAAGATCCGCGACAACCGCCATAAGAAGGAAGATCTGGATAAATCAATTATCGAGCTGATCAGTCAGATTCAGAAGATGTGAGTTTAATTAAAAAGTACTAATTAAGCTCTATGGTTTTTACAAAGTAAAAAGTTTTGTCATCTGATAAGGTAATTTTATTTCCTCAAATGTGAATCCCCAGAAATACATTCCCTAAGGGAACTGTTTATCCACGCCGGTACTTAACGATTGACAAGGCCTCGGCCGCAGTCAGAGTTTATGTACCGTTGCGTGGATAATCAAATGAGAATGTGTTCCCGTGGAAATGTATTTCTGGGTAATCTTGAATGAAATTGATATATTGATTATTTTCTAAAAAAGTCACCAATTTCATCGTGTAAAACCTGTAGACAACCGGTGGACCGGCTGTGAACATTTTTTTACCTGTTCGGCGTCAAGTGGATATGTGGATAAAATGTGAATTATAATCCACTGTCTTTCCACACCGCCTTTTAGTGATATCACTGATTTCTACAGCCTTTTCCACTTTTCAACCGTCCCTACTACTAAGAATACTATCTATATTTATAAAATATATAAATTCCAAATAAAAACGGAGTGTGGAAAAAATGAAATTTACCTGCGAAAGACAAGAGCTGATGGAAGCGCTCTCCGTAGCGATTAAAGCCGTATCCTCTTCACCTAATTCCCCTATATTATCAGGTATCCTGATCAATGCCGCTCCCGGCGAGGGCGAGATGACCGGGGAAATAGAGCTCCGCGGAACAAACAATGAACTATACATTGTGACCAGGGCCAGAGCAGAGGTAGAGGAAGGGGGAAGCATAATCCTCTCGGCCAGATATCTCTACGATTTCTGCCGCAATTTCCGGGGCATCAATATCATTTTCCAGGAGGACAGGGAGCGGAATATGGTAAATATCTCCTCCGGGGATGCAAAATGCGACTTGCTGACAATGACGGGAGAATTTCCTGAGCCAAAGCAGCACCAGGCAGCGGCAACCTTCACCGCTTCCTCCGGCAGCTTCAAAAAGCTCATTTCCGAAGTCTGCTTCGCTGCCGCCCAGGAGAGTGACATCAGCGGCAAGGCGATTTTTACCGGCTGTCTCCTCGATCTGGACGACACGAATATAAATCTCGTGGCCACCAATACCCACCGCCTGGCCATCGCCAGCGGCCAGGTAGAGGGAGACGGGGCAAAGGCCCAGACCATCGTCCCTTCCAGGATACTGGCGGAAATCGGCCGCATCATGCCGGATACCGACGCTACCGTTACCGTGGACATTTCCCGGGAGATCGTCGTCTTTTCCTTTGAGAATATGATGATTGCCACCTCGGTTATTGAAGGGGTTTTCCCGGATTACCGGCGGGTTATTCCCCAGGAGCTTCCCATCAGGGCTACAATCAACCGGAGCCTTTTTCAGCAGGCGGTTACCAGAGCCTCCATCATCGCCAAGAGCTCCAATATTGCCTTCGTGGTAAAGCTTGTTTTCAGCCAGGGTATTGTAGTAGTAAGCGCCAACAGCCAGGCTATCGGCTTTGCGGAGGATAAAATCGAGGCCGCTATCGAAGGGGGAGAGCTGACGATTGCTTTCAATCCTGATTATCTGGCGGACGCCATGAAGGTTATGAACGGGGATGAAGTCATTATCGATATGTCCGCTTCCCTGAAGCCGGCCATCATCAGGGAGCCGGAAAACGACAGCTTCCGCTGCGTAATTACTCCTGTAAGGACAAAGAATTGATAAATGAAGATAAAATCGCTTGCCCTGCGAAATTTTCGCAGTTATGAAGAACTGAAGCTGGAGCTTTCACCGGGAATAAATCTTCTGGCGGGGGAGAATGCCCAGGGAAAAACGAATATTCTCGAGGCCGTTTTCTACACGGCCCTGGCCCGCTCCCACCGCACCTCTGATGACCGGGACCTGGTGAAGAACGGCTGCGGGGAAGCCTCGGTGGATATTGTTTTGGAACGGCTGGGGGTAGAGAATAGCCTTTCCTTTCACATTTACCGGCAGGGACGCCGGAAAATCATCGTCAACGGTGCGCCGGTAACCCTCCGTCAGCACGTGGGTTCAGTGAACATAGTCTGTTTTTCGCCGGAGGATTTGTATCTGGTGAAGGGAGCCCCGGCGGTTCGGAGGCGCTTTCTCGATGCGGAGCTCAGTCAGGCCAGCGCCGCTTATTTTCATGATTTTGACGAATATGTAAAAATCCTCAATCAGCGGAACAGCCTCCTTAAATCAATCAGGGAAAAGATGACCGGCTTATCTGACGATGAGTATGGCTCTGAAGGATGCGAGGGAGGTTATCCGGCCGAGGGCGTCAGGGAAAAAACGATCGGTTCTGACCGGGAAAGCTCTGATGATCTGCTGGAGGTTTGGGACGGCAATCTGGCTGACCGGGCGGCCAGGGTGGCGGTCCGCCGGTTAAACGCCATAAAGCGGCTGAAAAGGGTAGCGGGAGAGATCGCCGGTAATCTGACAAGGGGAGCCGACGTCCTGGATATGGAGTACGAGCAGATAAATCTGAAGCAGGACGATATCGGCAGAATAATGATGTATGAGGCGGTAAAGGAAGTACAGGAAAGCTCCGGCGACATTTTTAATGACTCCCAGATAAAGAAAATAGCCGAGGGATATCTGGCCGAGCTGAGGCTGCGCCGCCGAAAGGATATCTTTCGGGGGAATACGTCCATCGGTCCCCACCGGGACGATATAAAAATAACTGTAAACGGACTTGATCTGAGGGATTTTGGTTCTCAGGGGCAGCAGAGAACCGGGGCCCTGTGCCTGAAGCTGGCGGAAGTGGAATTTCTCCGTCAGACGGCTGGGGAGTATCCGATCCTGCTCCTTGACGATGTGATGAGCGAGCTGGACCGGGGGCGGAGGCTGGAGCTTCTGGAATATATCCGCCGCTCGGATATTCAAAGCATTATTACGGCCACCGACAAGGCTTATTTTGAGGGGGCAATGGATTCGATCCAGGCGGTTTATGGGGTAAAGAACAGCATGGTGGAGAAGATAAACAGATAATAAATTTTAATGTCTTCTATAAGAAAATAAAGATTTTTCCTACAGGGGAAACCACCTAAAGCCTCACCTTTAGGGGAGGTGGCACCGAGTGCGACTCCCTAAGCTCTGACATCACTGCGTTTAGCAATCGCTAAGTAGTTTACATGGCTCGCACACCCCTCAGGCTCCTACGGAGCCAGCTCCCCTTGAGGGGAGCCTATGAGATGGATTATTAGTTAACGCTTTCAGCGGCTTGAGTGCTCAGGCCAACCCAAAGGGAGAGGCGAGAACGCCCCCTGGCTCCCCCTCTGGGAGAACTGGCAGTCCGCCAGGACCGGCTGAGAGGGTAAACGGCTTCATAAGAAAGAACAGCAGGCGATAGATATGTCAGAAACCGAGAGGGTAACAAAAACCGAATCCTTCCGAGAAATAATGGGGCGGCTTTACCTGTCCACCTCCCGCTTAGGACAGCGGAGCCGCCGGGGAAAACTGTCCGCCGAATATCGGCGGCAGCTGGTAATGGCCCGCTGGCCGGAAATCGTTTCGCCGGCGGTTTCCAGCCATGCCGCCCCGCATCATTTTTCCTTTGATACCCTGTTTGTAAGCGCCGAACCGGTCTGGGCCAACCAGCTGGAGTACCTGAAGCGGGAGCTTATGGACAAGATAAACGCCTATACCTGCGGCGAAACCGTAAAGGATATAAGGTTTACCGCCTGGAAAAATTTAGCTTCGCCCCTGCCGGTGGTTTCCGAAAGGGCAGAGGAATACCTTTCAGCTGGTCAGGATTATTTGATCATCCCCGGCGAGGCTGACCGGGAGCAGGCAAAGAAAATCGTGGACGGGCTCATGGGAACTCCTGACCGGCCTTTGAAGGAGAGAGCCGAAAAAAGCCTGGCGGCGGAGCTGAGGGCGAGAAAGATTTCGCAAAAGAGAAATTTTGGAAAATGTCCCGTCTGCGGCCGTCCCACCGCTTCCGCGGACGGTTACTGCTCCTCCTGTATCGTGAAAAAGCATGATGAATACAGGAGCCGGATCAGGTCAAAGCTGATTGCCTGTCCCTGGGCGGGCTACGCCGAGGTCAACAGCTTCATAAAATGCCGCCCGGAGGAATACAACCGGATCCGTCAGGAGCTTTTAAGGGAGCAGGCCGAAAGAGTTCCTTATCGGAAGGATACGGATACCCCGGGGACTTATACCCTGGAGGAATATATTCTGGTAATGCTTTATAAGACGTTGCCTCTGGAAAGATTAAACGACATTTTGATGAGCAAGGCCCTTTTTGAACTCAGGTATGACCTGAATGGTGGCCCGTTTCCTCCTGCAAGGGTCAAGAAGAATCTTTGGAAAAATTTGCAATAGAAATTGTTTCACATGAAACAAAAAAGGAGAAAGATATGACAGCTGCTGATAAAATTGCGGAAAAGCTCGGCCTTGATGATATGGTTGAGAAGCAGGAAGGGGCGCTCATCGACTCTAATGATGACAGTGTAGAGGTGGAAATCGACAATACCGTAACGGTGGGCAGCGAGGTACTGGGAGCGGAGCTTACCGCTGTGGCCAGCACGGAATATACCGGCGCCGACATCACGGCCCTGGATTTTCCGGAAAATGTCCGGGTCCGGCCGGGTATGTACATCGGCAGTACCGATTACCGGGGACTTCACCATCTGGCCTATGAGGTTATCGACAACTCCATTGACGAGGCCATGGCTGGTTTTTGCAATAAAATCGGCGTGACGATCCATCCGGACAATTCCATAACCGTTCAGGATAACGGCCGGGGTATCCCCGTGGATATGCACGAAAAGGGCAAGCCTACGGTAGAGGTGGTCCTTACCGTCCTCCACGCGGGGGGAAAATTTGGCAAAAAGGGCGGCTACAAGGTATCCGGCGGCCTCCATGGAGTTGGCGTGTCCGTTGTCAATGCCCTTTCCGCCCAGCTGACGGTTACTGTCCAGCGGGAGGGGAAGCTTTATGAAATCGGCTTTACCAGGGGGGTAACCAGCTCTGAGCTCAGGGAAATCGGCCCGGCCCCCGACGACAGTACGGGAACCACCGTCCATTTTCTGCCGGATCCGGATATTTTTACCGTCAGCGTGTATCAGTACGATACCCTGAGGAAGCGTATCCGGGAGCTGGCTTTCCTGAATAAGGGAGTAAGCATCAGCCTTACCGACGAACGGGCCCTTGATGAAAAGGGCGGCTTCAAGCAGGAGATTTTCTGTTATGAGGGCGGGATCATCAGCTATGTGGATTACCTCAATCAGAATAAGACCCTGATTCATCCCAATCCCATCTACTTCAACGGCAAAAAAGATGATACCATCGTGGAGGTGGCCCTCCAGTACAACGATACTGACCGGGAAAATCTCCACAGCTTTGTAAACAATATAAACACGGAGGAAGGGGGCACCCATGCCGCCGGTTTCCGGGGGGCCATGACGAAGCTGGCCAACGACTATGCCCGCCGCCACAAGATATTGAAGGAAAAGGATCCGAATTTCGAGTCTATCGACGTCCAGGCCGGTCTGGCGGCCATCGTCAGCATAAAGATTCCCAATCCCCAGTTTGAAGGACAGACGAAGACGAAGCTGGGAAACAGCGAGGTAAGGGGAATCGTCAGCAGTATCGTGGTAAAGGGCTTGGGGGAATATTTTGAAGAAAACCCGCCTGTCGTCAAGAGCATCCTGGAACGAATGGCTTTGGCCCAGCGGGCGAGAATTGCCGCTAAAAAAGCCCGGGAAGCGGTAAAGAAGCAGAACGCCCTGGAAATTTCTTCCCTGCCCGGTAAGCTGGCGGATTGCTCCCTCCACGACCCAACTCAGAGCGAGATTTACCTGGTAGAGGGTGATTCCGCCGGAGGCAGCGCCAAGAGCGGCCGGGACCGCCGCTTCCAGGCAATCCTTCCCCTTCGGGGTAAGATCCTCAATGTGGAGAAGGCCAGGGCCGATAAGATTTTTGCCAACAATGAGATATGCACCATGATCACCGCCTTCGGCAGCGGGATAAACGATGATTTCGACCTGTCCAAGGCCCGCTACAGCAAGATAATAATCATGACCGATGCGGACGTGGACGGGGCTCATATCCGCACCCTGCTTCTGACCTTCTTCTACCGCCACATGAAGCCCCTGATTGAAAACGGCCGGGTGTATATTGCCCGTCCCCCCCTGTTCCAGATAAGGAAGGGTTGGAACCACTGGTATACCTATTCCGACGAGGAGCAGGAGGCGAAGTTGGATGAAATCGGCCGGGACGGCATCACCGTCCAGCGCTATAAAGGTCTCGGCGAGATGAATCCCGAGCAGCTGTGGGAAACTACCATGGATCCGGCTACCCGCACCATGATGCGGGTAGATATGGAGGACGCGGAGGAGGCCGACCGCCTCTTTACGGTTCTCATGGGGGACAAGGTGGAGCCCCGCCGCCAGTTCATCGAGGAAAACGCCAAAAACGCCAACGAGATCGATACCTGACGGTAAGAGGCAACGACCCTCTCCGTCATGTCGTCAGACATGACATTTCTCTCCCAAAGGGAGAGGCAAGAATGCCCCTTGGCTCCCCCTCTGGGGGAGCTCAGCTTGTCAACAAAGTCGCTTATTCTGTCTGAGGTTTCCCTTTAGGGGAGGCCAGCTTGTTGACAAACAGCTCTATGTATACCCTTTCACTCAGCCAAAGGCTCCCCGTGGAGTAACTGATGCAACTCAAAGCCTCCCCTGTAGGGGAG
>CAZIKQ010000046.1:0-13380 GCA_964540025.1 uncultured Schwartzia sp.
GACAGAATAAGTGTCTTTGTCGACAAGCTGAACTTCCCTACAGGGAAGCCAAGGGGGAAAGTTGCTTTTGTCTACAGTCTGAATCGTCTACTAATAGACGAATTAGCCTGATTCCAAAAACAAATACGGGACGCAGTAGCCAAGCATGACTACCGTGTCCCGTATTTTCTAATATAAACCTGTCAAAGCGTCAACGCCTCACCCCATTTTTTTGCCAGCTCGCTCATTCGATAGCGGGCGTTGGCCGGACTGGTGGACGGCGCCGCGACGGCAGTAAGCCCGCCGCGCGTCAAAAGCGGCTTATTGAACCGCTTAAAGCAAGCGTAGGATTTTGCTCCGTTGCAAATTATTTTTGTCACCTGCGGGTATTTTTCAATGAGTGCGGCAAAGTCGTTGCCCGTTTCGTCGCAAATAGCGGAATCCAGGCTTCCTTCACGCCGGCAGGACGCAATCGCGTCCCACAGCCCGATGTGGCGGCTCACGATCATTTTCAGCCGCGTCCGATAATCATCCGGCGCTTTTTCTTCGCCGGTCAAAAGCAGCGCCATGAGCGGCCAAAAGCGATTGCGCGGGTGCGCGTAATATTCGCCCGCTCTTAAACTCGCCTCGCTGGGCATAGATCCTAAAATAAGCATCGTCGTTTTGCCGTCGAGCACCGCGTCAAATCCCACGAGAAGCTTTCCCTCAGCCAACAATTTCGCCCCTCTCTATCATCTGTTATCATCTGCCGCGTGATTGTTATATTAAGCGTTTAATCAGCGAACCGCCGGGCATAGTAAAGCTGCTCCTTCGCCATTAACGCCGCTCCTCAAACAATCTCTAAGCGAATTTACTATATCATAACCGTCACCTTCACGCAACAAAATGCAGCCACCCGTCAAACGGAGGCTTTATACAAAAGGGATTATCTCATCTGGATTCATCTGCTAACAGACTGATTTTCCCCCAACAATAAAGATCCCCCGTCGTAGCCGGGGGCTTTTTGGTCATCGCTATCCCTCCCTTGATCTATTCTTTGCAGTTGACGAACCGCGATTATATCTTACCATAGGAGGGATTTTTTCTTTGTAGACTCATACCTATAAGGTTTATTGAAACCCCAGTCCAACCGGAGGTTTTCGTTGTACAAAAACCGGGCGAAACGCCGATTGATTCGGTACTTCGCCCGTATGCCATTAAATCAGAACCGCCCTCGATCCCAATGTGTAAGCTGAATCCCTGCCTGAGACAGCCCTTCAGCTTTCAAACAGTTCACCAACGCCCCGTGGTCAAAAGGGCGTCATCGAGGAGCCGCGCCGACTATGTAATCTGTCTATCCTACGAGGCTGCCCTCATTCGGTATACGTCCCCTTTAGCCTGTCGTCCCTTTCTTTCATTCTGGCCGCTGCATCTATCTCCGCCCAATACTTTTTCTGTTTCTCGTACTCCTCCTTATCCTCGATTACGGACCGCACAAAGCCCCCCGGATTGCTGTACCGGCCTTCCTTCAGCAGCGGCTCGATTTTCATCAGCACATGCTCTATCCACCGCTCCCCGTATTCCTGAATCAGTTTATCAGGCACATAGTCCGGCTTTATGCCAATCTGCCGCAGCCGGTAGGCGAGGAACGAACGGTTTTCCTCAGGAGAGGTTTCGGCCCGTTCCGCTTCTATTGCCTCCTCGGTCCGCTCCATGGTGATAGTATACCCGGCTGTTCTGCCGCCCTTTAACAGCGTCTTGGCCGATACCTTATATTTCGTCTTCTTGTTGATTTCCTCTATGGGTTTATCTATAACATTTTTCTTAAAGGAAGATACCTTCAGCTTCCCGTCTATCATGTAGGCATCGTCCTTCAGGTTCAGATATCTGCGCAGCTCCCCGATGGTAAAATTGCGCACTATTTTCTTGGTGGGCATATTTTTATGCTGTAAGAGAAGCTCCAGCAAACGCAAGGCATGGGTACTGCTAACCTGAAAAGCCGCATTCAACGGAAATTTCGTATACGGGATATCCTCCAGTTCCAGCAGGTACGGCTTAGTTTCAATATTAAAACAGATAGTCAAGCCCTCCGATGCTCGGAACTCGATTTTTCTAAACACCGGTACCACCCGAAAATCAGGCTTGCTTTTGTCGGAGGAAACGTTTATATCCTTAATGGCCTTCGTTCCCATGTTCTCGCAGGTTTTTCGCAGCTCCGTATAAAACCGCTTGTTGCCCCCGAACAAATTTATTATCTCTTTTGTATCTATGTGGATTTCCGGAAACTCATCATCAAAATATTTCGCATTGGGAAGATGGGGGCGCAATCTTTGAAGTCCCAGAAAAAACAACCGGCTTTCATTCATCGAAAAAGTTTTTCTGGATTCAATCAGCGGATTGGCCTGATACACCATTACATCCTTCAGGTGTTCCAACTTAGGCTGCTGTTCGTCATCCTTCACGTTTGCCAAAAACCATACCTCCCCATTTACTTACTCTGCTGCCGCCCAGAAAACCGACTTGACTGTTTTCACTTTTTCTATGCCATAAGGAAAAACGTACATTCCGGAATATTCACATCAGAAAACCACACCATATTGATACAGGGAACAACCGCCCAACTTATTCCAGGACAACAACTAAACCTATGTTGCCGGGATAGTCTTTTGATACTCAATTCTCTTTCAACTCTACCGGACGCTTCACGCAGGATAGCTATATGATACTGGATCTGCGAGCCTTATATCCCGCCTGCTTCCGGCTGTTTACCAGGATAGTTTCTCGATACTCTTTGGATCTGTTTCTCAGCCCGATTTATTAGAAAATCTCCTTGCCCCTGGACCTTCATCGCCTTCTGTTCCCATAGTAAAAGTCCCTGCTCATCGATACAAAGGATAGTTATCCGACACTATTATTTTTCCGACAACAAACCTCGGCTGACTTCCCACATCTACCTGGGATAGTTATTTGATACCGAACCGGAAAGTCCGTTATAATAACGTCCTTTTCCACAAACCAGGATAGTTATTTGACACTTTTCAGAACATCCTTCTCTGCTGCGCCAGTTAAACCATAATGCATTTTTCCAATAACAACAAGCCATCTCCACCGATCGGCATTCAGCGGCTGTTCTGCTATAATGACAGGAAGATTTCTCCTGCTTCAATTTGCCAAACGGCAAATTCCGCATTAACTCACACGATGGAACTAATATATCCATGGTTGTTGAACTCAAATCGGAAGAAAAAGTCCCGTAGAATTGTCTTAACCAAAACGGTCTGACAGGATAGTATTTCGATACCTATTACTTACATTTGGCAGGATACTTTTTCGATACTTTCGGACAACATCTTCAGGATAGCTATCCGATACATTTCGGCAAAAGTTTCTCATTCAGGCCCAAATCCTAGATTCTCTTTTCCCTTTCCTTTAGTATAATAACACAATCCTTTTGTATCGGCAAGTTTTCCTTTCGTATCGTATCCCTATCCTCTTGTATCGAAATACTATCCTTTCCTTGTATCTAAAAGCTATCCTGTTACCATTACGATGAGCGGTATCCTGCGAACCTCCAGAATTATTTATGGCTTATCCTTTCTCTCTCCTTTAGTATCCAACTTCTCTCCTTATGTATCTTTTTTCTATCCCTTTTTATCTTTTCCCCACTCTCACTCCTTTTAATCTCAAGCTGTCAGCAACCTGCCAAAATTAAAGTACAACGGCCAAAAAATTTTCCGCTCCAGCTAAACAAGTGACAGACGACCTGTTAGATGCCAGAAACCCCTTAATTTTCCTTCATCATTAAACACAAACAGGAAGACTGTTGCCTGTAACACTTTCTTGAACTGCGCCCTATAGCAATTTTCAAAATTCTCCGGCGTATCGAAAAACTATCCTGCAACTTATATCTATCCCTGATATATCTTATTTTCCATAATTACTAAAAGATATTGGATATTCAAACGACCAAATTTTCACTTATCCACAAAATATGTCTGTTTATTCACATAGTTTTCCACCAGCTGGTATCTTTTGGCTATCCTACAAGTATCTATATCCTATCCTGTAAGTATCTACCCACTCTCCCGACAGTATCTTAAACCTCTCTGATAGTATCTTTTTCCTCTCCAAAAGTATACTATTACTATCCCAATAAACTTAAAAACCCTTATTACTAATGGATTTTCAGAAAAGCAAAGCAATATTAAAACAATTAAAAACAATTTAAGAAAAAACAAAACAGATAAAAATTGAGATTGAATATTTCTTAAATAAGAAAAGTTATTTATACTTAAACGACAATAACACGCTAAGGCTGTGTCCTTTTTCTCTCCCTTAAAAGAAATAAATTCATCCTGTTAGCTGATAGGACATCTACAATATACTTATATAAAAAGGATTGCTATAGTAATTATATACTTATAGTATCGAAAAGCTATCCTGACAGACAGATCAACGACAGAAAAAATAATTGAAAATAACTTGCCAGATAAGTCAACTATTAGTAAACGACTCAGACAACAGATGATAGACAAAAGCCATTGCCTTACCCATAGAAAGCAGTGGCTTTTCCTATTCCCAGTACAGAAAAGCGAAGTTGAAACCAGATTTCTGAAAAATATCGCAGAAAATAAGCTCCTACAGGACCCAATTTCCCTGTCCTTCGTTTCCATATCGCCAGCTTCTTCAGATTCATGCACAAAAAGGTAAGCGTCACCTGCATCGTTACTCTTTTCAGGCCACGCAGCATTGTGTATCTCATGCCATGCTTTTCTTTCGCGTCCGCAAAGACTCGCTCGATTGTTTGTTTCCTTTGCTTGTATATCTCCCTGTATTTCGGTATGTACCGATATTCTTCCGCTTGTTCACTATAGTCTGCCCAGATATGCCTGTTTACTATTTTCGTCTGGTTCCGGCTCAGGGTGCATTGCTTCAGTTTCGGGCAGTGTTGGCAAATACTTGGTTTGCTCTTATATTGCCGGTATCCTTACCGGTTCGTGGCTCTGTACGCCAGGATTTGGTTTTCCGGGCAAAGGTAGCAGTCGTAGTATTCGTCGTATACATAGTCTTGTTTCTTGAAGAATCCGTCCTTCGTCTTGGGGCGTGTGTAAGGGATTACGGGAATCTTCCCGTCCTCAATGATTTCCTTCATAATGCCGGGGGTCTTGAATCCTGCGTCTAAGGCGATGCTTTTTGTCTCTTTGTATACTTGTCTTAGTTTTTCGTACAGGGGGTGAAACATTTGGTTGTCATGGATATTACCTGCTCCCACTATAAAGTCCAGAATGAAGTTGTGTTTGTCGCAGGCGGTGTTGGCGATGTATGCGAATTGCCGTTCATGTTCTCCCTTGACGAATAGTCCGCTTTCCGGGTCGGTCTTGCTTTTGGTTACGGTGGTTTCTTCTGGCTCTTCTTTGGGTGGCAGGGGTTTCTTTCCTTGCTGTTCTCTTTCTTTTTCGATTTCTTCGTCCAGTTCTTTCTGGTATTGCTTGATTGGTTTCGTTACGGTGACCTGTTGGGATTTGTTTTTGTTCGCGCTGGCCTTTATGTGGGTGCCGTCGATGAAGATGGCGCTTGCGTCGATGAAGCCGGCTTTAGCGGCTTCCTTCAATATGCGCTGGAAGATGCGGATGAAGATGTCTGTGTTCTGGAAGCGGCGGGCGTAGTTTTTGCTGAAGGTTGAGAAGTGGGGGATGGGTTCTATAAGGCCGTAGCCGATGAACCAGCGGTAGGCTACGTTGACGTTGATTTCCCTGATGGTCTGCCTCATGCTGCGGATACCGAAGAGGTACTGGATGAGGACAATTTTGAACAGGGAGACAGGGTCAATGCCGGGGCGTCCCATTTCTAACGGGGAGTAAAGTCCGTCTACTTCCTCGTAGATGAAGCTGAAGTCGATGGCGCAGTCTATATCTCGCAGGATATGGTCTTGCGGGACGAGGTCTTCCAGTGTGATAAACTGGAGTTGCTGTTGGATGGTGCGGTCTGTTTTTCGATAACAATGCAAATCACCCCTGTCTGTGGCTATTATACCACGGATGGGGGTGATTTGCTTTGTTTGTCGACAGGCTGGCCACTGCTTTTTATAAATAAAGCAGTGGCTTTTGCTACTATAAACTTTAGTCTGGTATATAAACTGGAGTTCTCACAAAACGAAAAACGAAACGAAAGGTATCAATAATGCATTACCCGTTTGATGAGTGACTTTGATATAGGTTCCTTTGATAAAGTCGGCCTTATCCGCTTCCTGCAATATGCGCTGGAAGATGTGAGCAAGGATATTTGCCTCCTGGGAGCAGCGGGAGTAGAACTTGCTAAAGGTGGTGTGGAAGATCTTTTCTTATCAAAGAGGATACTTTTTGAGATAAAGATGCCATCCTGTAGATAAGAAACGATCAATAGCCCTTTCTAAGATAGGAAAATGCCTTTCTTGAACTAAAAATAAGTAATCTCTTACTGAATACCTTGAAGCCCTTAAATAAAACGTTTTTGCACTTTTTGTTTCTTCCATATTTTCAAATTTATAAAATCTTTTCAGATATTCACTTTCGGGCTTTCTATCTCTATGATTATAAATGATTACCGTTGAACCTTGTGCATAATAGTCTGCTGCTTCTTTGTATGTTGTGTATTTGTTACCGTGTTTTGAATATGGTTTTATACTTTTCACTTCCAATCCGTTATCAGGATCTAAAAATATTACATCCTGCTTATACAATTTCTTTAAGGAGGCCGAATGCCATTTATCACGGCTTTTCGCTTCTAACATTTTGTTCCAAAATAAAGCGTTTGCAAAAAGCTTTGCTCTTTCAAGTCTTGCGACTGTTCTGTTGTTACTTAATCCGATTTCTTTTAAGGCGCAGTGCAAATAAATATCAGGAGTATCACAATTGCATTCTAAATATTCTGTGTACCTGCCGTCAGTGGAGACTCTTGAGCGTTCAGGTTCATCCGGCGTCAAATACCAGTTTAACCCTATGCTGAACCCAGCAGTTTCAAGACTTCTCAAAATTCCTAATTTTGTATAATCTCCTATATCACCGGCATATTGATTTTTCATGACCAACCTTCCTTCAGACCAACGACAGATGGAGTTGTCTATTAGTAGACGATTCTTATTTAGGAATGGTTCAACATGAAGGTGGAAATTACTGAGGGATTTTGGACGATTATTTAATTTCCGCCGGGGTCAGTCCGGCAAATTCTGTAATCAGTAGAGTATTTCCCTTGGGAATCTGGATTATATCTTCATCATAAATTCCAGACAGAAGTTTTTCCAATATTTGATATCTACCGGGGATTATTATAATTTTCCCGCCGAGGATAGTAATCAGGGGAGAAATATAGTCTTCTACAGTACAGATGTCGTATGTGCCGGTATCAATAACATAGAAGTCGGTAAAGCCTTTGTAAATGGTTCTAAGTTTTTCAGCGGCTTTTTCATAGCCTTGCTTACTGATAAGCTTTTCGTGGCAGATTGCAGAGGCCTGCATGAATTTCATCCAGCTGGCGGTGAGAAATATGGCGCCTTTGGGGCGGGGAGTATTACTGCCGCTGAGGAGGATGTCGATACAGTCCATTGTCCGGGGGACGACGAGATTGCAGGAGCTGGCGGTGAGATTACAGGTGGCCTTTCCGCAGCCGGATACGCAGATGACTATTTCATCGGCAGGAGTTTGGTTAGAGCCGTTGTCATCAATTATTTGCTGCAAGGTTTCGTGCATTTCCCGGGGGTTGCTGTGAAGTTCCGGCTCAAGAAATGTAATCTCATCTTTACAGCCAAGTTTTTGAGCGGTAATTTCAAGCTTTTTTTGAATTGTGATACATGAATATATTTTTCGGCGCATTAAAGAACTTCCGGGGAGAGGATGAAGGTTTTTTCCTCATTTGAGGGAAGCCTGACAATTACCTTTAGTTTCAGGGGATTCTGGGAAAGGATTTCGGTTACTTTGAGGGAAAGGGCAGAGCCGATGGAGATTTTATTGATATTTACAGGTTTTTCTCCCGCATATTTTTCCTTGATCTGAGCGACGGTCATCTTTTGCCAATCGTCATTCAGCAGGTTTTTTTGTACGGCCTGGGGGAGGGAGGAGATAGCTCTGGCTTTTGTGGTGGCGAGGGTAAGGCCAAATTCCTGTTGAAATTCGGGAATCAGGTTTTGGGAGATTTGGGTATAAACGCCGGCCTGACTGCGGGATATGCCAAAGGTGTTGGCTACCCGGAGGAGGATGTCCCCATCCCCATAGTAGGAGTGGGCTTTTTCCAGCTTCACCATTTCCAGCACCGATTTAAGCTGGAGCTGGGGAGCTTCCTTGGCTCGGCCCAGGCCGTTGTTCAGGATACAGATCCGCCGGGCGTCCGCTTCGGTCAATGTGCCGTAGGCGTAGGATTTTGCCGGGATGGTGGAGTAGTGGGCAATCTTGATATCATCAGCGGCTTCGGCAGCTTTTTTTAGAAGCTCCTTGTAGGCTTTGAGCCGGGTATGGCCGCCGAGGATGGTGTACCGGCCGCTTGGCTGGGCCCAGACGACGATGGGGCACCAGAGGCCGTCTTTGTCGATACTGGTCACAAGCTCCTGGAAACGGTTCTCCTCCAGGGGCGGAAAGAAATTCCATTCGCTGGGGGCGGGATCCAGGAGATCCAGCTTTATGGCAAGGTCAGTGCAGTTTTTATAAAGTCTTCGATAGTTTTCATCTGCCCGGATTGCTTCCAGCTTGGCAGTTTCTTTGGAGACGATTCCGCTGGCCCCGATGTCCGGAGCGGTTTTGGCGTCGGAACTAATATCAAAGGAGCCTAAGCCCAGAAGATTTTTTCCTTTAATTTTATTAGCCAAGTCTGGTCACCACCTCTTTGGCCAGGGCCATATATTCAAGGGAGATTTTGTCCTTGGGACGGCGGACGGTAAGCAGTTCAGAGCGAAGCTCAGACTGCCGGGCAACCTGGCCCCGGGAAATCTGGGTGTTAAAAATCATGTCGGCAGGGAGGGTGTCGGTGACGCCTTCGTAAGCCAGGTCAGTCGATTGGGTGCCCCGTTCAACGATGTTGAAGAAAACTCCCAGCAGGGTAAGGTCAGGGGAGGCGATTTGAATTTTCTTGACGAACCGGATCATGCGGATGATGGCTTTGATGGAGCTTTTGTCCAGGGTGGTGGGGACAAGAACGCAGTCGGCGGCAAGGAACACCGAGCTGGTGTCTTCGTTCAGATCCGGGTGGGTATCGATTATAATGAAATCGTATTTATCGAGATCTTTGACCGCCTGGATAATTCGCTTCAAGATGTTGATGCCGTAGTCGTTCTTGTAGCTTCTGATTTCTTTGCAGGCGTTGATGAGGCCGTCGTCACCGGCAATAATATCAAGGTTGTCAACGCCGGTGGTAAGAATATAATCCTCGATGGAGCCGGGTTCGTCCTTGGTGTATTCAAAGACAGCGTCGGTAAGGGTGATGTGGTGGGGAAGGCTGGAGCCAGTGACCCGGGCCTGGTAGTTGTACTCCGGGTCGTATTGGAGCAGCTCGGAAAGGCTTCCCTGATGATCAAAATCAATGAGGAGGACTTTATTGCCCAGCTTGGTGAGGCTGTGGCCCAGACAGCCGGCAGCGGTGGTTTTTCCGATGCCGCCCTTGTCGCTGGCGATTACGATGGCTTTGGCCGTAGGTTTTCTTAGCTTGGCAACCATTTTTATGCCCTCCTCAATGATAGAAGTCTGGGTTCTGCCTGATACGCTGGCCAGCTCGTCCAGCCGCTTTTTGGCTTCCTTTGAAACCCGGCTGGGGATCCGGCCGATGTCTTCCGGTTTTTTTGCCATGAATTGACCTCCCTGTGAAAGATTTGGTTCTTTGTGACGCAAAATTTGACGTCAATTATTGCGTCAAATATAACATTATTATATTTGGGTGTCAACAGAAATTCAGATGTATCAAGGGATTATTGGAATCTCCAGCACTGATGTCCAAGCCAAGGAGCAAACGGCAAGATTTGCGGGATTTCCCGCTTTCCTTATTTCTTTACAATACTATTAAGGGGGGAATTTAATGGTAACAACCGGTTTTTCAAAAGAAATTACTATGGTTGATTACGGCTTTACAAAGGACGCAAATAAATTTGTTGCAGAAATACAGACATCTGTTGAATCTGCAATATGATACAATTCAAACCAGGTACAATCATATATGAATATCGTATGGAGGGGAAATTCATGAATTTAGAAGAGCAAAGGCAGTATATTTTAAGCGGCGGGATGTACGATGATTTGACAAGGGAATTGATCGAAGCAAGGGAGCGGGCGGTCTTTTTTACCAATGAATACAATAACAGTTTTGGCAAATTCTCCGAGGAAAGGGAAGCCATTCTCAGAAAATTTTTGAAATCTGTTGGGAAAGGGGTTCACTTTGAACCGGTTTTTCGATGTGAGTTTGGTTATAATATTTCTATTGGGAACAATTTCTACGGAAATTTTGACTGTATTATGCTTGATGGCGGCGGGATTGAAATCGGGGATAATGTGCTGCTGGGGCCGCGAGTGGGGATATACACCGCAAATCATGCGACAGACGCTGCGGAAAGAGCGGCGGGAGCGTGCTACGCAAAGCCGGTTAAAATCGGAAATAATGTGTGGATAGGGGCGGGCGTCCATATCAATCCGGGGGTGGCCATCGGGGATAATACGGTTATCGGCTCCGGAAGCGTTATTACAAAAAGCATTCCGGCTAACGTGGTTGCCGCTGGCGTCCCCTGTAGGGTCATCAGAGCCATAACAGAGAAAGACAAAACCGGCTTTCAGGGGAATCTGGTGTAAACCAACCTTTCTGATATAAAAAAATTGCCGGAACACAGCGGGCGTATTCAGCGCTGGGTTCCGGCGCCAAGCAGAAACAGCGGCTCCCGGCATTGCCGGGAACCGCTGTTTTGAGTTTTTGCAGGAAACATCCATTGCCGGGAAGGTAGCGTAGCCGTTACCGCATGACCTTCGCCAGCAGCGATTGATAGCTGTCTACCACATCATACACCACGTTGTCACGGGAGATAGCTTTGAAATGTTTTCTTGCGCAGTGGATTTTCGCCTGTTCAATCAGCCGCAGCTGCAGAGAGCTCATGGAACCTTTCGTTTCCGCCACAAAATAAATGTGCTTGACGGTTTCCTCATAAAAGGCGATAGCCCAGTCCGGGTTATAATCTCCCACCGGCGTTGCAATAAAAAATCCTCTCGGCAGCTTCACATAGACAGCCACATCTTTATCGGCATCCAGCTCGCCGGCAAAATCCCGCTCTCCGGTGGAATCATAAACGATATGGTCATACAGGTGCTTCTTGGCTTTCATGGCGTTGACCCCCAGCCGTCCTTTGATCGTTGGGTCGGTGAAAACCTCTGTCCCGTAGCGATCCTCCAGAACGTCGTAGGTAATATGCTCGATCACGGCGGTAGCCTTTTCATCATTGATCAGGGCGGCGGCTTTCACGATGAATTCCTCCGGGTTCTCCCGGAACTGCCGGAACACGGCTGGCTGAATGCCCTGCAAAATCGCCACCAGAGCTTTGCGGGTCAGCCCCGTTTCATCTACCAGCTTGCCAATCAGGTCATACTTCACGTTGGCGTTTGCCGTAATCGTAACGCCGTAGCTGCCGGACTCTTCCTTCACAAAGGCCCCGCCGGAAAGCAGTTCTTCTTTGGACCCGATCGTATCCATGATACCGGTTTCCACCTGAAAGCAGATTTTGGACACACGCAATTTGCCATTCAGGGCGGCAATTGCTTTTTGGATCAGCTCCCCGGTGTCAAAGTCTACCACATAGACGGATTTGGCATTGATTCTCGACCATAGCGCCTTGAATTCCGGCATGGCCAGCTTGTCTTCAGCCACCTTGAGCTCCACATTATTGCCGCGGGCATTTTCCGGCTGCATCCGGCTGGCATCATAGACAGAATCGATGATAGCCAGCACGGCGGCGGCGCAGTCAGCCGCTTCCGGGGCCAATTTGACAGATCCCTTTGCCTTATCCTCATAATATTTATCAAGCAATGCGCCTTTAGGGTCGATGTAACGGTTGACAATCATGTAATAGTGAATGGCAGTGGCCGTATCCCGGTCGATTACCTGTTCATTGCCCCGCTCATCTTTGATGACCTTGCCGGCAAACAGCTCAGCCGTAACGGCCCGGGGCCGGTCGGTGACAGCTTCGGCCAGCTCGTTTTGCAGACCTCTGGCAAAAGAGTCGTAGCTTTCGCTGGCAATGACCGTGAGGATATTGACGTCATGGACGCCGCTGCCCAGGACGTTGGCATCCATCCGCTCGCCGTTCTGGTTGACGCAGAGGCGCAGGCCCCGCCCCACCTCCTGACGCTTGCGGACGTCGCTGCCGCTCTGCTTCAAAGTGCAGATCTGGAACACGTTCGGATTGTCCCAGCCCTCCCGCAGGGCGGAATGGGAAAAAATGAACCGCACGGGGGAGCGGGCCGGGTCCCGATCCAGCAGCAGCTCCTTGTTCTTCATGATAAGCTCATAGGCGCTCACATCGTCAGACGTGGTCTCCCGGCGGTTTACTTTGGAATTCACCATTTTACCCTTGCCGTCCACCGAAAAGTATCCGGCGTGGGTCTTTGTCCCGGGGATGGACCGCAGGTATCTGATGTATTCGTCCTCGCCGGTGGCGGGCTCCATACCGCTTACGATGTCCTCGTATTCCTCCTCGAACATGGCGGCATATTTGCCGTTGACCGGCTGATTTGCCCCATCGTATTCCCGGTAATTCGCCACCTCGTCAATAAAGAAGAGGGATAGGACTTTGATACCTTTGTAAAACAGCTGCCGCTCCCGCTGGATATGGGAGAGGATTGTCTCCCGTATCTGGATGCGCCGCAGCTGATCTTCATCCACCGCCCCGATCACGTCCCCGGTAAAAAGCTTAATGCCGTTCAGAAATTCCACCAAGTTGTAGTCGTCCCGCCCGTCGATCTGCCTGACTACGAAACCGTTTCGATATTCCTCCAGGCCGCCGGAATAGTCATAGAGGTTGTCCCCAATTCTGACAATGCGGCTCTTTTTCTTCGGCGGGCCGCCAGCCGTCTTCACCTCGAACTGCAAGGTGGCGGTAGGGTCGCTTTTGGAAAGGTTGATACTCTCCAGATAGAGATAGCTGTCCGTGGCGGTACTGCCGCTTTCGGTGATGCCCTTCACGGCGATTTTTTTCACCAGCTGCCGGTTGTACGCCTCCATAGCGTCCAGCCGGAACACCAGGTTGTAGAGGCTGTCGCTTTTATGAGTGGCGGAGTAGCGCAGGGTCAGCAGCGGGTGGAACTCCTTCAGCCGTTCCTTCGTCTGCTTGCCTTCCACCGACTGCGGCTCGTCGATAATCAGAATCGGATTGGTTTTTGCAATAATGTCGATGGGCCGCCGGGAGCGGAACTCGTCCAGCTTCATGTAAAT
>CAZIKQ010000047.1:0-13144 GCA_964540025.1 uncultured Schwartzia sp.
TGGCGTCTCTTGTCGGCTCAATCTACAATATTGTGGATCAGATTTTTATTGGTCAGGGTGTCGGCTATTTGGGAAATGCAGCGACCAATGTTGCCTACCCGTTCTCTACCATCTGCCTTGCCATTGCGCTGCTGGTAGGAATTGGCAGTGCTTCCCGTGTTTCCCTCTGTCTCGGGCGCAAAGAGCCGAAGGCTGCCGCCAAAGTAGCGGGAAATGGCATTGTTCTGATGGGGATTTTCGGAATTATTTATTTGTTAGTGGGTGAGGCTTTGCTGCCTTTGCTCCTGAAGGTATTTGGGACAACGACAGATGTGTTTCCATACGCAAAGCAATATGCCGGCATCACATTGATTGGAATGCCGTTTCTCATCGTAACCAATGGCATGAGCAATTTGATTCGAGCAGATGGAAAACCAAAGTATTCGATGGTCTGCATGGTTGCGGGAGCTGTTGTCAATACCGTTCTTGATCCTATTTTTATTTTTGCCTGCGATTGGGGAATTGCCGGCGGAGCCTGGGCGACGGTCATTGGACAAATTTTTTCCTTCATACTCGCACTCCGTTATCTATGGCGTTTCCAAACAATCCATTTTGAAAAAGAGTCATTTTTATTGGACATTAAAGAAAGCCTGAAAATTTGCAGCATGGGAATCAGCAGCAGCTCGAACCAGATTGCAATTACCGTGATTCAAATCATTCAGTACAATTCGTTGGCTTATTACGGCGCGCTTACAGAATACGGACCTGATATTCCCTTGGCTGCTTGCGGAATCGTTATGAAAACAAATGCCATCCTTCTTGCGATTGTTGTTGGAATCTCCCAGGGAACACAGCCGATCATCGGCTTCAACTACGGGGCAAGGCAGTATCATCGTGTACGAGAGGCTTATCTGCTTGCAGTAAAATGGAACCTCATCGTTTCTGCTATTGGTTTCATCGCCTTTCAATTTTTCCCGCATTCTATCATTGCACTATTCGGAGACGGCAACGAGCTGTATTTTGAATTTGCCGTTTTGTTCATGCGTACCTATCTTTTTATGGTGTTGGTAAATGGTGTACAGCTGCTTTCTTCCAGCTTTTTTACCGCAATAGGAAAAGCGTTAAAAGGGGCTCTGTTGGCATTAACAAGGCAGACCTTTTTCCTGATTCCGCTTACCCTGCTGCTCCCCCTTCGTTTCGGAATTATGGGAGTATTGCTTGCGGGGCCTGTTGCTGATTTTTCAGCGTTTGTGCTGTCTGTTGTGCTGGTGGGGATAGAATTACGAAAACAAAAAAAGCAGCTGGCAGTCCGGCTTGACTGACTGAGAGGGGGTAATCCCAAGCCTTTTTACTCCGGCCCCTTCCGGTTACAGGCGGGGAGATTTGCCGGAAGTCTTGCAATCCAAAATCAATGCTGTTATGTTATACGAAGAGTCGGCAGAATTTATGATGGAAAAAGCCGGAGTTTTATCGGCAATATTGCAGGAGGAGAAAAATGGCGCTGGAGATAGAGCGGAAATTTCTTGTGAAGGAAAGCTGGAAGCCGGAGGGGGCGGGCCACCTCATCTGTCAGGGGTATTTGCCCCAGCGGGAGGGATCACCCTTCACGGTGCGGGTCCGCCGCAGCGACGAGCGGGCGTACCTTTGTATCAAGGGGATAAATACCGGGGTGAGCCGGGCGGAGTTCGAGTATCCCATTCCCCTGGCCGACGCGGCGGAGCTGCTGGCCCGGCTGGAAAAGTGCGGGGAAAGCTTCATCCACAAGACGAGGTACATCGTGCCCTATGAAGGGCATAATTGGGAGGTGGACGTCTTCGCCGGGCCGAACGAGGGGCTGAGGGTGGCGGAGATAGAGCTGTCCTCCGAGGCGGAGAGCTTCCAAAAGCCGGACTGGGTGGGGGAGGAAGTCAGCGGCGATCCCCGGTACTACAATGCAAATCTCATAAATAATCCCTATTGCCGCTGGAAATGAGGTAATAATGGTAAAGAATGTATTCAAGTATTTGGCGTACATTTTTGGTATATTGGGAATATGTATTACGATACAGTATACCTTGGCAGCAACTCCGTCAATGAAGTGGACATATATAAGATATTGCGTGGTTGTGTCGATACTGTTGCCTGCTTTATTGAACAAGATAAACAGTATTGGAATTATAAGAACATTTGTTTTTTTTGTTTATATCAGTACAGTTGTTCCGTTGACATATAAGTACTTCAGGCAGGCCAATGTTAATGGCGAGTTTGTGTGGGATGAGTTGGCTGGTAGTATGTCTATTGTGGGTGTAATGATTTGTTTTGAAATCATTATCAAAAATCTCAGCCACGGTAAAATTGCTTCCTGTATTATTTCTTTGGTTAATATTCTTGTTATATTGCCGTACATAATCTTTTTTGTGTACAGCGCGGCAACGGGAGATGTAATTGATGTAAATTCATTAGTTGCCGTGTACCAGACAAATATCAATGAGTCTATAGAGTTTTTCAGGTCATATATTGACAGCTTCAGCATAATACTATTGTTCGGTTTATTGGCATTTAGCGCTGTTGTTATTATGTATGCAAACAATAATACCACTATAGATAAGTTTTTTGGTAGAAATATGCTTGTCAATGTAGTGAATATCTTTGCGTTTATTGCTTATATGGGGTTGGCATATAAAACCGTGAATTTCGGCTATTTTGGGAAAATCAGTGTTGAGAGTAAACAATATTTGGAGTCGGTTAGAAATTTTAATAAACTGCGTTATAACAGCGATGGCACAAAAAAGCCATCAAGGAGGTAACTTGCGACCTTAAAGAAGGGACGTATGTAGTAATCATTGGTGAGAGCCAGAATCGACGCCATATGCAGGCTTATGGGTATGAAAGAGAGACTACCCCTTGGCTGTACAGTCATTTACACGATAATAATTTTATTTTTATGAACAATGGGTATTCTTGCCACACACTGACTATGATGTGCTTATCTAAAGCTTTGACCCAGTCAAGCCAGTATAATGGCATTGAGTTTCATGATGCTTATTCCTTGGTTGATATTGCTGGAGCGGCAGGGTTTAGAACGTATTGGATAAGCAACCAATCTCAGTATGGAGCCTATAGTACGCCTGTTACTGCTATAGCAGGTTTATCCGATAAACAGGAATGGATTAATAGTGATAGTACTGCGGCCAATGTTTTTGATGAAGTTATACTGGATAAATTGGAAGTAATACCCAAAAGCGGCAAAAATATCGTGTTTATTCATCTTGTTGGTAATCATTGGGAGTATAAAAACAGGTATCCTTCTGAGTATTCTAAATTTTTCGACAGTAAAGATTCTCATATAGAAGGAGTCGTTGATGTAGAAAAGCTGAACGAATATGATAACAGTATCCTTTATAATGATTATGTTGTGAGTAAAATTTTCGACTACGCAAAATCAAATTGGAATATTATGAACATAACATATTTTTCAGATCATGGTGAAGCTGTTGTTAGCGATAAGAAGCATAGTCCCGGCCGTTTTGAGCAGGATATGGCTACCATTCCTGTTTATTTCTATTTTTCAGATAAGTATTTTGAAGTATATCCCAGGGAAAATCTTTTTATCAAAAAGGATGCCTATTTTACAAACGACATGATTTATGACACGCTGATTGGAATTTGGAGGATAAATACTAATTACTATGATAGCAGACAGGACATTTTCTCTTTAGATTACGGTTATAAAAAAAGTGACCTGAAGATTTTGAACAAGAGCGATATGATAAAATAGTTATTGTCGTGGATTGTTATCACATTATGTAATGGTGATTAAATAAATACAGGAAAATAGATCTTTTGCCATGCAATCAATCTTGCGATTTGGACTGTAATAGCGAAAAAATATACCTGAAAGGTTAAACATAAAAAGCACAAGGTCCCCGGCAGTTTTGGCTGTCGGGGGCCTTGCTGTTGATGTGAAAATGGCGGTCAAATCTTTGATAGCCTTCAGGAAGCGGGCTGCTGAGCCTGAATTTGGCAGATGCTCGGAGTCAGGCCAGCTTGCCCCATTTTTCGTATCTTTGGAGCAGCTCCGCCTCTTTGGCGGCGTATTGAGCGGCCAAGCTGGCGCTGCGGGCGGGGTCTGACTGGTTGGCCGGGTCGGAGATCTCCCGTTCCAGCATTTTCAGCTCCGCTTCGCACATGGCGATCTCCGCCTCCGTCCGGGCGAGCTTTTCCTGATCCACCGGGGGATTGGCCCCCTTGGGAGACTGGGGGCTGCCGCTCTTTGGCCGGGCGGCGGGTTCGCTTTTGCCGCCGCTGTCCTTTGGCCGGGCGGTTTTTTTACCGTCCGGCAGGGGAGCCGGGTCAGCTCCCAGCAGCTTGGGCGGGGTCCGCCAGCGGGCGGTCTGCGCTTCCTGAGCTTTCAGGGTATCGGGATTGGGCGGGGCGGAATTTTCGTCCTGCCAGGCGGCCAGGGCGGCTTTCTTTTCCCGGTAGTAATCGTAGGGCCCGTCATAGGCGGTGACGATGCCGTCAGCCAGCTCCAGGGTGCGGTTTGTCACCCGGTTCAGGAAGTAGCGGTCGTGGCTCACCACCAGAAAGGTGCCGGGGAAGCTCATGAGGGCGTTTTCAATGGCTTCCTTGGCGGGAATGTCCAAATGGTTGGTGGGCTCGTCCAGGATGAGAAAATTTGCCCCGGTGAGCATCAGCTTCAGAAAGGAGAGCCGGGCGGCTTCCCCGCCGGACAGATCCCCTACCTTTTTCTCGACTTCATCTCCGTGAAAGAGAAAGGCCCCCAGATATTTCCGGCAGGTCAGGTCGTCAAAGCCGAAGTCGTCCTGAATTTCCTGAAAGACGGTGCGGGCCGGGGTCAGGTTTTCATGCTCCTGGGAGAAGTAGCCGATTTGTACCCGGTTGCCGATTTTGAAGCGGCCTTCCGTGGCGGTAAGCTCTCCTACAATGAGCTTGAGGAGCGTGGTTTTGCCGATGCCGTTGGCGCCGATGAGGGCCACGCCCTCGCCTTTTTTTATGAGCAGGTTGAGGTCTTTCAGCAGGGGATGGTCGGGGTTGTAGCCAAAGGTGAGATGTTCCGCTTCAAAGACCCGCTCGGCGCATTCGGCGGGGGGCTGGAAGGTGAAGAAGTCAAAGGCCCTGGCGGCCGGGGGGAGGATTATCCGCTCCAGCCGGTCAAGCTGGGATTGGCGGCCCCGGGCCTGTTTGGCTTTGATCCCGGCCTTGTATTTCCGGATGTATTCCTCGGTGGCCTTTATGTGTTCCTGCTGTTTGGCGTAGGCGGTTTCCAGGGCGGCCCGGCGCTGGTCCCTGACCTTGACGTAATAGGAGTAGCTGCCGGCGTAGGTGGTGGTGGTCTTGTTGGCCAGCTCGATGGTTTTCATGGAAACCCGATCCAGAAAGGCCCGGTCATGGGAAATTATCAGGACGGCCCCCCGGTAGCTTTTCAGGTAGGCTTCCAGCCATTCGATCATTTCGATGTCCAGATGGTTGGTAGGTTCGTCCAGGTAGAGAAAGTCCGGTTCCCGCAGGAGGGCCCGGGCCAGGAGGACGCGGGTTTTCTGGCCGCCGGAGAGTTCGTCGGTACGGCGGGAAAAATCCGCGTCCCGGAAGCCCAGACCAAAGGCGACCTTCCGGATGCGGGCTTCGTAGTCGTAGCCGGAGAGCTGCTCAAAGCGGAGGAGGATCCGCTGGTATTCCGCCAGCAGCTCCTCCCCGGTCAGGTGGTCCTGATAGCCGATGGCGTTATCAGTCTGATGATGGAGGCGGGCTTCCAGCTCGGCTTTTTTTGCTTCCAGGCGGCGGACGTCGGCGAAGGCGGCGAGAAAATCATCGTAGATGGCAGGGCCGTGAAGCTCCGCCTGCTGCTCCAGATAGCCGACGGTGACGGGCCCGTCGTAGGCGACGGTTCCCCGGTCAAATTCCTCCAGCCCCAGCAGGCAGCGGAGGAAGGTGGTTTTCCCGGCTCCGTTGGCTCCCACGAAGCCCGCCGTTTCACCGGTGGAAAGGGTGAAGGAGACGTTTTCAAACAGGGTGCGGATGCCGTATGATTTAGCGAGTCCATTGACTCGTAGTGTGGTCATAAGATTTCCTTTCGGGGGGAATGTATTTCCGGGCTCAACACTAAGGTAGACAGTTTGCCGCCCTTATTTCAGCCGGAAGTCGGTTCCGATGTTTACGAAGACTTCCCCCGGTTTCCCGCCGCCGATGATAATGCAGGGAAAGGGCATACCGTAGAATTCGGCCACATTGGCGTCGGGGACAACGATCCGGGTTTCGTTCAGCTTGTTGCTGCCGGTGGAAACCTCGATGACCTGGAAGCCTTTTTCCGTCAGGATGGCCGCAGTCTTTGCTCCGGCTCCGTTGATGCCGGAGGAATTCACGATGGTGACCTTTACCGGCGCGCTCTGCTTTTCGGAGGTTGTCTGCCGGGTCTGCTGTACCTGGGCGTCCAGGGTATCCTCGCTGCGGCGGTCTTTTTTCGTTCTGTTTTCCATGGCGGAGGTCCTGATTTCCGGGTTATCCTGGGCCATTACGCTACCGGTGGGCTGGCCTGTACCGGCGGCCCCGCTGGCAGGATTTGCTTCCCCGGCAATATTATCCGGGGCCTTGCCCTTGTTTTCCTTCTTCTTGTCCCGGTAGCCGCCCGATTGCACGGAGGAGATGATGTCGGGGACGGAGAAGCCCTGCGGCAGCTCCGCCTCGTAGTCGGCGGTGTCATTGACAGCGTGGGCAACGTAGGCTTCGCCGGGCTCGATGCCCATGGCGTCCGCCAGCTGGAGGCGGGCCCGCTTGATGTCCGGCAGCCAGTAGCTGATGGAGTCAAGGTAAGCAGGGCGTCCCGGGAGCATTGAGGAGTTGAAGTATTCCTTTTTCAGACCGGCCAGGAAGGTGGCCAGGCGGCAGCGCTCGCTGAGGCCCAGGTTTGTTACCAGCGCCTTGTCGGAGGCTTTCAGCAGGGCGGGCAGCTTCGCCAGGAGCGAGGTGAGCTTCGTTTGGGAGATGATCTCCCGGACGAAGTTCTGCTGGCGGCCAATGCGGCCCAAATCACCCTGTTCGTCCCGGTAGCGGACATACTCCATTGATTTTTGGCCGTCCAGATGCTGGCGGCCGGGCTGAAAGTCGATGACCAGTCCTCCGTTGTCGTCCCAGGGGTCCTCGTAGTGCATGGGGCGTTCCACGGTTATGTCGACGCCGCCCAGAGTATCGATCACTCCCACAAAAACCTCCGGGTCCAGAAGGGCGTAGTAATCGATGGGGGCGCCGAGAAGCTCGCTTACGGTGGCGCAGGTCAGCTCATGACCGCCGAAAGCGTAGGTGTGGTTGATTTTATCGTAGCCGTTGCCGGCAATTTTTACCCGGGTGTCCCGGGGGATGGAGAGGATTGCCGCCTTGTCCTTCTTCATGTCCACCGTGAGAAGGACAAGGGTATCGCTCCGGCCCACGTCGGTTGTTCGGTGGTCGATTCCCATGAGAAGGACGTTTACCGCGGAGCCGCCGTCCAGTATTTTTCCCTGGTCGGCGGGGCTGATCTCCCGGCTGGGGGTGATGGCCCGGAAAAGAAAGCCGTAAACGCAGCCGCCGACAGCCAGCAGGAGAATGACCAGAAGAGTGAGCCGCCGCAGGGAACGCCGCTTTTTCTTCCTTTGTCGTCTTGGTACCATAATAATCCTTCTCTCAGAATTGTATTCATAACGACTAAAAGAGGTTCCCGCTTCCTTGGTCCACGGGGAATCCTTTGGCGGTTATGAGAAATCCCCAATCCATTTGCGGATCGGGGACCAAAGCCTTCATACTAACCGGGAGATTTCCTGCAAAGGCAGGGCCATCCAATCCCGGTACAGCCTAATAAGCCGGACAATACATTACAGCGGTCTTCGACCGCCAAACGCTAACGCAAGGCAATTCCTTCGGAATTTCCTCGAACAACTGCATTATAGTTTTGCCATGGAGGTTTGTCAATTCATTTGAAAATAAGTCCTTAGACGGGGAACATCAGGGATATTTTCCCCGGCAAAGGACTTTTTCTCATCAATATACTGCGTGGGTGTTGAAAATTTGGCCGTTTAGGCTATAATAAACCTGATTTGTTTGTAAAATATATCTGATGATGGCGGTTAGAGTCATGGAAACGAGGAAATCATGGCCGATATGAAGAGCGTGAATCCGGAGCCGGTACCGGCAGAGGAGGGCAAGCCCAGCGTCAAGATGCTGAACGATGTCCTGAAAAATACGGTCAGGACGATAGAAGAAAGCAAGGGCCAGATATATGAGATTTACGAGGCGGCCCGGCGGGAAGTAGAAAACGCGCGGGCGGAGCTGGAGGAGATACGCCAGCGGACGGTCGTGACCATAGAGATGGTGGATCAGCTGGAAAAGGCGGAGCAGCTGGAAAAGCAGAATCTGGTTCAGGTCTCTTCCAACTTCCGCAATTACAGCGAAGATAAAATAAAGTCTACCTATGAGGCGGTAAAGGAAATTCAGGTGCGCCTGGGGGTCGCCCGGGAGGAGGAACGGCAGCTGCGCCGCAAGCGGGACGACTGCGAGCTCCGCCTCTACCATATGCAGAAGACCGTAATCGGCGCGGAACAGATGGCTATGAGGATTTCCTCGGTGCTGGGCTATCTGTCCTCCCAGATATCCGAGGTGGTGGCCCAAATGGAGAAGGCCTCCAGCAGCCGGTTCCTGTCGGCGCTCATCATCAAGGCGCAGGAGGATGAACGCTATCGGGTGTCCCGGGAGATTCACGACGGCCCGGCCCAGGATGTGGCCAATCTCCTGTTTCAGGCATCCATCTGCGAACGGCTGGTTACCGTTGACCCGGAGGAGGCCAGAGCGGGTATCCAGGAGCTTCGCCGCCAGCTGCGGGGCTGTCTGGGGGATATCCGTCAGATAATCTTCGATATGCGGCCCATGTCCCTGGACGATTTGGGACTGGTGGCGGCTGTTCGTCAGCTGGCAGTCAGGCTGGAGGAGCGGCAGACCATGAAGGTGGATGTCTCGGTAGAGGGCAGCGAGATTTCCCTGCCCAGCCATGTCAATACGGGAATATTCCGCATCATTCAGGAAGCCCTGAACAATGTGGACCGCCATAGCGGCAAAAAAGAGGCTCAGGTTCGGATGCTCTTCACGGGGACGGCCGTCTCCGTCCTGATAGAGGATCAGGGCAGCGGCTTTGATCTGGAAGCCGTTGAGGAGCAGATGAAGGCCAGCGAGGGACGGGGCAGCTTCGGCATTATGGGAATGCGGGAGCGGGCGGATATCATCGGCGCCCAGCTGTCCATCGCCAGCACCCCGGGCCGGGGCAGCCGGGTGCATCTGCGGCTGCCTATCAAGGCAGAGGAAGAGGGAAATTATTCCCCGGAAAAAGCCAGAGAGGCGAAGGCGAACCGGGAAAAAGCAGAAGCCGTGAAGGAATGATAGGAAAGCGTGGAATGAATCATATCGAGGTTTGTTCCGCGCTTGTTTTTTATTTTGACAGTAAGGTGATAGCATGCCGATATACAATCCGCCTCTGGAGGAAATCGATCAGGGGGAAGTCCGCCGTTACGCGGGGCTCCGGCAAAAGCCCTTTGACCAGCGGCTCATTCAGGAGGCCTGCGATGAGGCCCGGCTGCTGGCGGTCCCCCGGGGAAATTATGAAATATATGAATACGACTGCTTTACGGGAATAGTAGCCGGGTCCGGCCCCGGGCTGGAGGGGAAAAGTATCCGGCATCACCTTGAGGGCTGCAGCCGGATAGCGGTGATGACGGCCACCGCCGGCGGGGCGGTGGAGCAGGCGGTGACGGACAGCTTCGCCGCCGGACGGTATGCCTATTCATTGCTGCTGGATGCGGCCGGGACCCAGGCGGTGGAGCAGATCGCCGATGAAGTGGAGCGGGAAATCGGCCGGCTGGCCGGGAGGATGGGCCTGATCCCCCGCTGGCGCTTTTCCCCGGGCTATGGCGACTGGCCCCTGACGGCCCAGCGGGAAATCGCCTCCCTAGCCGGGTGCGGCAGGATCGGGATTGTCCTGACGGAAAGCCTGATGCTCCAGCCGAGAAAATCCATTACGGCAGTGGTAGGGCTGGGCTCCCGGGCAGAAGGCGGCGAAAAAAGTCATAACTGCGATGCCTGCAATAAGCGAGACTGTCCCTCTCGACGGAGCTGACGGAGCTCTTGAAGGGCAGCTTCTCCGGCAGATTTATTTTAATACCTATTATAATGCAGTCATTCAGGGAAGCGCCTTGCAATTTCCCAAATGGCTGCATTATAATAAATTGATTTGTTGTAGCTTTTTCCCGGAGAAACCGGAACGGGAGGGAGGATGGCTGCATGAGATTACAGGCAGCAGGAGGATCTCGTCCCGGTCATTTCAAGCTCAGGGAAAAGAAATATTCCGCCGGAGGGTATGGCAGGATCCCGGGGCGGAAATAATTATTGCGGACAATTCACCTGTAAGGGGGGATATTTTGATAAGCGCTGAACAATTTTGGGTGGCGGCGGGAGCCGTTATCCCCCTGTTTATTCTCATGTTTGTGGGTTTGCTTATCCGCCGTTTCCAGCTGCTTACGGACAAGGAAACCGCCCGGGTGAACGGGATGGTCTTCAAGACCTTCTTCTCGGTAATGATGTTTTATAATATCTATACCACCAACATCCGGGAGACATTGCACCCTGCCCTCATTCTGTTTGCGGCAGGGGCCGTGGCGGTGGTTTACGGGCTGGCTTTCTGGCTGGTCTGCCGGACCGTGCCGGGGCCAAAGCAGCGGGGAGCGATGATCCAGGCGGTCTACCGCTCCAATTTCGTGCTGATGGGAATCCCGCTGGCCGGAAATATCTTCGGCGAGGAGAATATTGCCATGACCAGCATGATGATTGCCGTCATCATTCCCATTTACAATGTGCTGGCCGTATTTACGCTGGAAACGTTTCGGGGCGGAGCCTTCAGCCTGCTCCATGTGCTGGGCGGCGTTCTCAGGAATCCCATGATCGTTGGGGCCGTCGTGGGACTGATTTTCCTTCTGCTGGGCATAAAGCTGCCAAAGCCCCTGCTGAAGCCTCTTGGACAAATGGCCGCCATGACCAGTCCTCTGGCCCTGATCATTCTTGGAGCTTCCTTCCGCTTCTCCTCGGTCCGGGAGAATCCCCGCTATCTCGTAGCGGTGGTGCTGTCCCGCCTGATCATTGTTCCGGCGGCTGTATTTGCCGCGGCCATTTATCTGGGTTTCAGAGGGCAGGAAATTGTCACCCTGCTGGCGATATTCGGCACGCCCTGCGCCGTGGCCAGCTTTTCCATGGCCCAGATTATGGACAGTGATGCGGATTTGGCGGGAAACTGCGTCGTCTTTACCTCGGCCTTTTCCTGTGTGACGATGTTTGGCTGGCTGCTGTTTTTTGCGGCCGGCGGTTATCTTTGATATATTTTCCGGAGGCGATGAAAATGTTGAAAAACCGGCAGACTGACCGGGATATGTATTCCCCCAAAAATCCCTGCGCAAGCCTTGTCCAGCTCCTGGTTAAAGGACTGTTTTTGCTGCTTGCCGCCGGTTTTTTGGCTTTTTCGACAGGGGCGGTATCCTCTGAGGCTGCGGGAGAAAGACCGGGAGAAGCAGGCAGCGCCCGTAATATGGCCGGGGATCTGCAGCTGACCACCGGCTACCGGGAGTCGCTGAAGGACAGGAATACCATCGTGTGGCTCGGGGCCGTTGCCCTGCTGGTTCTCTGCGGGACAGGGGCTTATGCCTACCGCTGTTACCGGCAGCGGGAGTACCTGCGGATCGACCCCCTTACCGGCTATCACAACCGCCGCTGGCTGGAGGAGGTCATGCCCGGGGAGTACCGGACCACCTTGGAGGAGGCCTTCCGGGAGGATCAGCTGTTCATTCTTACCATCGGCGTGACCCGGATCCGCTCCATCCTGGAAACCGTCGGCCGGCAGGCGATTGCCGATAAGCTGAAGGAAATCCTTGAGACCACGATGCGGGAGGTCCGCTGGGCAAAGCTGGGGGTGACCTCCTCGGCGGTGGGCCAGATTTTTGTGGTCTGCTGCTTTGAGGACAAGACGGAAATCCTCAGGGAAATCTCGAAGATCATTCACCGCCATGATCACATGGAGATCGCCTACGGAACGGTTCATCCTGCCTTAAAGGCCGGTATCGCCCCCGTCGATAATTCCCTGAGCTTTCCGGAGGCGGTGTCCGAGGGGATGATCAAAGCGACTGCCGCCTACAATACAGCTTTTTCCGGCAACGAAACCATTTCCGTCTACGAGGGTAATTACAGCCGCCAGTCAGTTCTTCAGTCAAAAATCGAGGCGGTTATGGAGAAGGCCCTGGAGAAGAAGGAGTATATTGTCTTCTACCAGCCGAAATACGAGCTGGCCACGGGCCGGATCGTGGGAGCCGAATCCCTCGTCCGCTGGCAGAGCGAGGAGCTGGGCTTTCTGAATCCCGGCAGCTTTATCGACCTCTTTGAGAAAAACGGATTTATCCTCCCCCTTGACTACTATATGCTGGAAATGGTGATGACGTACCAGCGGAGACGGCTTGATCTCGGTCTGGCCACCGTCCCTGTCAGCGTGAATCAGTCGAGGCATCACCTTACCGAGCCGGGCTATCTCGACAAAATGCGGGAGCTGGCCCAAAAATACCGGCTGCCTGACGGGGCGGTGGAGCTGGAGCTCACGGAGGCTGTCTTCGGTTCCTTCGATCAGCTGAAATATCAGAAAAATGCCATCGACGACTTCAAAAAGCTCCGGGAGCTGGGCTTCGCTTTTTCCATCGACGGCTTCGGCTCAGGCTATTCTTCCTTCCGTCTGTTGTCCCAGCTGCCATTTAGCTCCATAAAAATTGATAAATCCCTGTTGCGGGATGCCGAGACCAGCAGTCAGATGCAGGTGGTAATAGCCGGGATCGTGGATATGGGGGAAAAACTGGACATGGCGGTGCTCTGCGAGGGCATTGAAACCGTCAGCCAGGAGCAGCTGCTGATAAAGCTGGGCTGTAAATACGGCCAGGGCTATCTCAACGGCCGTCCCATGCCGGAGAATGAGTTTGACGAGCTGCTGGCGCACAAGCTGGGCGGCCAGCCGTGAGACCGGGGCAGCAGGTGGCGGGCGGGGTTGATAACAGGGCGGGGGCTGATTTATTTCACCCCTCAGGCGGCTTCGCCGCCAGCTCCTACAAACTACTAAGCTCTGCCA
>CAZIKQ010000048.1:0-12265 GCA_964540025.1 uncultured Schwartzia sp.
CAGCTCCCCTAAAGGGGAGCCTCAGACAGAATAAATAACTTTGTCGACAAGCTGACCTCCCCTGGAGGGGAGGCTTTAGGTTGCAGCCCAATTTTTTACACCCGTTATCAGGAATAATTGTACACGTCCCAATTTTTCAGCTTGGACAGCTCCCGGACGGCTAAATCGATATCCGCCAGCAGCTTGTCCTTATCGGCGGGCAGAGTAGCCTTCAGGGGAACGTAATTTGAGATGTGGTTGCTGCGGAAAATACACTGGCTGTCCGCCGGGAGGTCGAGGCGGCTGATGATTTCCCCCAGCTCCCGCATGAGCCCGGCCGGGGGCATGGGGGTGAACTCGCCCCGCTCAAATTCTTCCTTCAGCTCGCTGCCCCGGTAGAGCATGAGACAGATAGCCCCCAGCATAGTAGGTTTGATGGCATTGATGGCCTTTGCCGTCTCGATGGCGTGCCGCTCCGTCCCCTCGGCTCCGGCCAGACCCAGGATGATCATCATGGAAAGCTGCATCCCGGCGGCCCTGACCCGCTGCCCGGCCTCGATGGACTGGGGGCCGTCCACCCCCTTGTTCACATGGGCAAGGGTAACGCTGTCGCCGGACTCCATCCCGTAGTAAAGGAGCTTCAGCCCGGCTTCCTTCAGCTGCTTCAGCTCCTCCACCGGCTTTCGCAGAATGTCCTTGGGAGCGGCATAGCTGGCCACCCGCTCCAGATTCGGGAAGGTGGCTTTCAGCTTGTGGAGAATCTTCAGGAGCTTGTCCGTGGAGAGGACCAGGGCGTCCCCATCGGCCAGAAACACCCGACGGACATGAGGGCCGCCGTACTGCCTGGCCAGAGCGATCTGCCGGTCGATCTCCTCGTCGGGGACCAGCTGGAAGGGAACCCCCCGGTACATATTGCAGTAAGTACACTTATTGTGGGCGCACCCCCGGGTCACCCGCAGCAGGAAGCTGCTGGCCTCGGAAGGCGGCCGGAACAGGGGAGTATCTGATTCATCAAAAAATAACGAAAACATCACTTAATCAATCCTTTCTCCAATTCTGTCTGAAACTATTCTTATTATAAATAAAATATATTTATAGCAAACATCGGCAACTATACGAAATATATATCACAGAAAATATCATCTGTCAATAGCTGTCAGATAGAAAAAGGGCCGTTGCAGCTGCAACGGCCCTTTGAGGATAAACTGTTTTGTTAAGCGGCGGCGCTGGGGGCTGTGTCCGCCTGCGTTGTGAGAACCGGATCCGCCTGATTTTTCAGAGCGGCTTTTTCAGCCAGCTCCTGCTCCCGGCGGGCAGCCTGTTCCGCCCGCTCCTGATCCTTCAGGGCAGCGGCCTGGGCCCGCTCCTCAGCCTTGCGGCGCTTCTTTTCCGCTCTTGCCTGAGCCCGTTCCTGCTCCCGGCGGGCGGCAGCCTCCTGCTCCGCCTTTTCCTTGGCTTCCCGGGCCTGGCGCTTCTCTTCTCTGGCCAGAGCCTTCTGCTTTTCCTCCTCGCTCTTTTTCTCGTATTCAGCCCGCTTTTCCGGGTCAGCCAGGAGGAGCTCCAGCTTGGCCTGCTTCTCGGCCTCGACAGCCTTGCGGCGCTTCTGGTTTTCGATGGCCCGGTCAAACCGCTTGAAGAACTGCTCGGAGAGAGCCTTGTAAGTCATGTAGCTGTCCTCCGCGTGCTTGTCAGCGGTGAGCTGATAGCGGTAAAGGAGAGCATCGGTTTTGATCTGATACACGTCAAAGAATACGGTCTTGCGGTTATTGTTGGCAATGGTGGGAACCACATAGGCGTCCACGTACTTGGGGACGCAGAGGCGGAATATCTTCATGGCCTGGCGGTGGTTAAGGGGCCGGATATCCACATCGGTGTCCCGCTTTATGTTGGCGGCAATGTCCCCGTAGCTTATTACGTAAACCTTGGTGAGGGCGGCGGCGTCGTAGACGGCCTGGCTGACATCCGCCAGAGAGGGGCCGTCCTTCATGGGATTGTAAAGGGGCTCCGCCAAAGCCATCCGGCGGATCACAGTAATGTCGGCGCCGTCAGTCAGAGCCTCCTGCTCGTTGGCGGCAAATGCAGTGACAGAAAGCATCATAACTGTCAAGGCGGTGAACAGCATAAATAGTTTCTTCATCTGAAGATCTCCTTACTTAATGAGTCCGTGGTTTCTGAGGGCCTTCTCGATCTGTTTTCTGTGCGCTTCATCCGGCTCGGTGAGGGGCAGGCGGAGAGGCCCGGCATTGTAGCCCAGCATTCGCATGGCCACCTTGACGGGGATCGGATTGACCTCGCAGAAGAGAGCGTCAACCAGGTCGATCAGGTCCACCTGAAGTTCCCCGGCTTCCTTCGCCCTGCCGTCAAAATAAAGCTGGCAGATATCGTGGGTCATCCTTGGGGCAACGTTGCTCAGAACGGAGATAACCCCCTGTCCCCCCAGGGAGAGGATGGGGACGATCTGGTCGTCATTGCCGGAGTAGATGGCCAGTTTATCGCCTACGGCCTTTTTTAGCCGGGCGATAAAGGACAGATCGCCGTTGGCTTCCTTCACGGCAACGATATTTTTGTGCTCCGCCAGCTTGACGTAGGTGGGAACCTGAATGGCGCAGCCGGTGCGGCTGGGAACGTCGTAGAGGACGATGGGGATATTCACCACATCGGCGATGGCGGTGTAGTGGGCGATGAGCCCGGCCTGGGTGCATTTGTTGTAGTAGGGAGTTACCACCAGCAGAGCATCCGCTCCGACGGACTCGGCGTATTTGGACAGCTCGATGGCATAGGACGTTTCATTGGAGCCGGTACCGGCAATGACCGGTACCCGTTTGGCCACTTTGTCCACTGCGTATTTTATGGCAGCCCGATGCTCCTCGTCAGTCATGGTAGCTGATTCGCCGGTGGTGCCGGTGATGACGATTGCATCCGTGGAATTGGCGATCTGGTCGTCAATGATGCGGCCGAGCTCGTCAAAGTTTACGCCGTCCTCTGTGAACGGGGTAATGACGGCTACGGCAGCTCCGCGGAAAATGAGATTATTCACACGAAAGCCTCCTTTAATATTCGGGGAGTTCTCTAAAAATGAACACACTGTCCCCATCATCGTAATTCTATAGAAATACGCCTCTGATGTCAATAAAAATACATAATTTCAGCGGCGCAGCCGCCTGATGGGTAACAAAGAAACAGGCGCCCGCTTTTGCAGGCGCCTTTCCAATGTGCCGGTCACTCAGCCAGCTTTTTGATTGTTTCCACCAGACAGGGGATCGTGTACTTCTCCGCCATGGCGGTAATTTTGATGCCGTTTCTGGCGCAGGCTTCCCCGGTGACGGGGCCGATGACCGCCACCCTGGCGGTGGCCAGTAGCCTTGCGTCTCCCAGAATTTTTACCAGGTTGTCAACGGTGCTGGTACTGGTGAAGGTAACGATGTCAATTTTTCCTTCTTTAAGAGCGGCGATTACCGGCTGGGGGTCACCGGCCGCCGTAACCGTCTTATAGGCCGGGGCCACGGTTACCTGACAGCCCATTTCCCTGAGCTTCTCCGGCAGGATTTCCCGGGCGACCTGGGCCCGGGGAATAAGGATTTTAGTACCTGGCTTCAAATCCCGGAGGGACTCGATAATTCCTTCGGCCCGGTATTCCTTTGGCACAGTATCCGCCAGGAGGCCGTATTCCTCCAGCCGGTCAGCGGTGGCGCTGCCGATGGCGCAAAGCTTCGCCCTGGCCAGCTTGCGGGCGTCCTTTCCGCAAACCTTCAGGCGGCGGAAGAAACGGTCAACCCCGTTGGCGCTGGTGAAGATGATCCAATCGTAGGTCTCCAGCCCACCGATGGCTCCGTCGAGAGCGGCGTATTTATCGTCAGGCTCCGCCAGCTCGATGGCCGGCATTTCCACCACGTTGGCCCCCAGCTCCTCCAGGCGGGCGGTGAGAGCGGAGGCCTGGGCCCTGGCTCTGGTGACGAGGACGGTCTTGCCGAAGAGGGGACGATAGACAGGATTGTCAAACCAGGCAATTTCCTTGCGGAGATTTACTACCTCACCCACGATGAAAATGGCCGGTGGCTTCAGCCCGGCGGCTTTCACGTCGGCCGCCGCGGCGGCCACGGTAGTGATGAGGGTTTCCTGACTGGCCTTTGTCCCCCAGCGGATAACGGCGGCGGGGGTATTTCCGTCCCGCCCGAACTCCATGAGCCTGGCGCAGATCTTCGGGAGATTTTCTACCCCCATGAGGAACACGATGGTATCGGTGGCGGTGGCCAGCTTGTCCCAGCGCATATTGCTTTCGCCCTTGGCGGGATCCTCGTGGCCGGTGACCACCGCAAAGCTGGTGGCAATGGCCCGGTGGGTTACCGGGATACCGGCGTAGGCGGGAACCGAGATGGCGCTGGTGACGCCGGGAACGATTTCAAAGGGGATGTGGTTCTCCTTCAGAAGGAGCGCTTCCTCGCCGCCCCGGCCGAATACGAAAGGATCGCCGCCCTTTAATCGCACCACGGTCTTCCCTTCCAGGGCTTTATCGCAGATGAGGCGGCTGATGTCCTCCTGTTTCATGGTGTGGTGGCTGGAAGCCTTGCCCACGTAGATAAATTCGGCTGTCCGGGGAGCGAAGCTGAGAATGCGCTGGTCCGCCAGCCGGTCGTAGATGACTACGTCGGCCAGCTTGAGGGCGTCGGCGGTTTTCAGGGTGGTGAGCCGCCAGTCGCCGGGACCGGCGCCAACGAGAAATACTTTTCCGGGCATTATTATATCCTTTCCTTTCCCTTCACTCAGGCAGAAAATTTATAACGAGCGGTGACTGTTGAAGGTTAAATCTAACAGAGGCTCCCAGAGGGGAGGCAAATTTTTCCTTGGCTCCCCTTTAGGGGAGGCTGACTGATCATAGGTTACTCCTTCTTCAAAAGCCCCAGCTCCTGCATTATTTCCAAAGCGCCGTCAGCCAGCAAAGACTCGGCCAGCTGGCGGCCGAGGCTGGCGGCGTCTTCCACCGAGCCGTTTATTTTTCCCCGGAAGACCCTCGTCCCGTCCAGGCTGGCGATGACGGCCTCCGCTTCGATGCCGCCCTCCGTTACCTGAGCGTAGACGCCCACGGGGACCTGACAGCCTCCCTCCACCCGGCCCAGGAAGGCCCGTTCCAGGCTGGCGGCGGCCCGGGTGTCCCCATGGTTCAGAAATCCGATCAGCTCCAGAATCTCTTTGTCCTCCGCCCGGGCTTCGATGGCCAGGGCTCCCTGCCCCACGGCGGGCAGGAGATTCTCCCGGCTGATTACCTCCTTTATCCTGTCCCCAAAGCCAAGGCGCTTGAGCCCGGCGCAGGCCAGGACAACGGCATCGTATTCTCCCCCGTCCAGTTTAGCCAGACGGCTGTTTACGTTGCCCCGCAAATCCCGGATGACAAGGTCGGGGCGCAGAGCCAGAAGCTGGGCCCTGCGCCGGAGGGAGCTGGTGCCGACGATGGCTCCGGCGGGAAGCTGAGCCAGGCGGTCGTATTTGTTGGAGACGAAGGCGTCCCCGGCGTCGTACCGCCTGGTAATGCAGGCGATTGTCAGCCCCTCCGGAACGATGGCGGGCATATCCTTCAGACTGTGGACGGCAATATCGGTCCGGTGTTCCAGCATGGCGGTTTCCAGCGCCTTGGTAAAGAGCCCCTTGCCGCCGATTTTTGACAACGGGGCATCCAGTATCCGATCCCCCCTGGTGGTCATCTTTACCAGCTCCACCGTGAGGCCGGGGTATTTGTCCCGGAGGCATTGCGCTACGTATTCTGCCTGCCAGAGGGCCAGGGCGCTTTGCCGGGTGCCGATTTTTATGGTGGATCTCAAGCTTCCTTCCTCCCGTCGCCGGCAGCTCTGTGCCGCTGCTCAAAATTTGCCGCCGCGCCCACCATATCCAGCTTAAAGAGCTTTGTCATGGCCTTGATGTAGAAGTCCTCCTTCTCGGTTCCGGCGCTGGCGTTGATTTCCTTCATGGGCTCCCGGAGGAGCTTGCGGACGATCATTTTCGTCATATGCTCGATGAGCCGGTGGCTGTCCTCGTCCAGCCCGGCAGGCAGCTTGGACTGGATCCGCCGCAGCTCCCGGGCCCGGATCATTTCCGCCCGGCGGGACAGGAGTGCCATCAGGGGCTGGCAGGAAAGATACTGGAACTTGTCCAGAATGGAGTCCAGCTCCTCCTCGATGATGGCTTCCGCCAGCTTCGCTTCCTTTCCCCGGGCCTCCTTGTGCTCGTCCACCACCGCTTCCAGGTCGTCGATGTTGTAGAGGGTTACGCCCTTTATGCTCTCCACCAGCGGGTCCACGTCCCGGGGAACGGCAATGTCGATAAAGATGAGGGGCCGCCCGGCCCGGCGGGCCATGACCTGCTGGACGGCCCAGGGGCGGATCACGTAATGGGGAGCGCCGGTGCTGGTGATCACCACGTCGGTATTACCGGCTTCGGTGAAAGCATCGTTGAAGCTGACGGCGGTTCCGTTGAAACGGCGGGCCAGCTCCTGGGCCTTATCCCGGTGGCGGTTGGCCACGTAGATTTTCCGGGCCCCGGCCCCCAGAAGGTTTTGCGCGGCCAGCTCCGCCATTTTACCGGCCCCGTAAATGAGAACGTTGGATTCCGCCAGGGTGCCGAAGACCTTTTTGGCCAGCTCCACCGCCGCGTAGCTGACGCTGACCGCGTTGAAGGCGATGCGGGTTTCCGTCCGGACCCGCTTGCCGGTGGCGATGGCCCGGTGGAACAGGGTGTTCAGGATGGTGCTGGTGGAATTTTCCTCCCGGGCGATGGAGTAGGCCTCCTTCACCTGGCTGAGGATCTGCCCCTCCCCGATGATGAGGGAGTCCAGGGAGCTGGCCACCCGGAAGAGATGGCGGATACATTCCTCGTCATAGAAGGAATAGAGGTATTCGTCGATCTCCTCGTTGCTGCCGGACAGGTCGAACCAAAACTGCTTCAGCTGCCGGACGTTGGCGGTTTTTTCGTCTACCACCGCGTAGATCTCGCTGCGGTTGCAGGTAGAGAGGACCACCGCCTCGTCGAGAGTCTGATACAGGGGCAGGTTTTTCAGCCCCTTTATGATGTTTTCCCGGGAAAGGGAAAATCGTTCCCGCACCTCCACCGGCGCGGTTTTATGGTTTAATCCCAAAATGACCAAGTGCATTTTCGATAGCTGCCTCCGCCGAGTCAAAATTTCGCGCTTTTATCAGGGACGCCAGCTCCTCCGTAAGGACGCCCCGCCAGAACTGCTCCCGTTTCTCCGGCTCGATTTCCGCCCGTACCCGGCGGCGGAGGGGGGAGAGCCGCCGGAGAAAATCGGCGAATTCCTCCAGCCCGGCCTTTTCCAGCTGCAATCTGACGAACCGGGAAAAGGCGGGGCTAAGGCCGCCGGTGGCGATGGTGACCAGCAGCTCCCCCCGCTGGATGCGGGCGGGGACGATGAAATCGCTCTCCTCCATAGGGGGAGCCGCCATATTTACCAGAATGTTCTTGCTGTGGGCCTCGTCAGCCGCCAGCTTGTTGGCCGTCTCATCGGGAGTGGCCACGATGACCAGCCGGGGCGTTTCCCCGTATTCCGCCGTCAGGGCGCCGATAGCTCCGACGGTATATTTCGCCGCCACGTGGGAGAATGTCCCGGCGGCGACCGCCTCTGCCAGCCGGCCGGTAATGGCCGGAGAAATAACCGTTACCCTCGCCGCTGCTTCCAGCAGAGCCTCCACCCGCCGCTGGGCCACCCGGCCGCCGCCGATGATAAAAACCCGGCGGCCCCGGAGCTTCAAGTTTATCGGGTAGTCCATCAGCGCTTGCGGGCCAGCACCGTGGACAGGTAGTTCACCGGCTGCCTGGACCGGGCGGCGATGTCGTCGATCCGCTCCTCATCGGGCAGACCGCAGCGGCTCACCATCACCGCCTTGTCGATCATGCCGCATTCCTGAAGGGTATCGGCAATATCGGGGAAATTCTTGTAGACCTTCATGATGACCACGTTGTCGGCGGTCCTGATGGCCTCCCTGACCCGCTCGGGCCCGGCGGTGGCCGGAATGATGGACAGCACGTCGTCCCCCTCCACGATGGGCCAGTTCAAATGGCTGCCGATGGCCACGAAAGCCGGAATGCCGGGAATCGTCTCAATGGGGATGCCCGCTTTCTCCAGAAGCCGGAAAACGTAAATGTAGGTGCTGTAGAACATTGCGTCCCCGAGAGTCAGGAACGCCACGTTTTTGCCGGCATCCAGCAGGGCGACGATCTCGTCCTTGTTCTTCTCCCAGGCATCGCCGCTATTATCGGCAAAGCCCCTGACCATGGGAAAAACCTGATAGACGATTTCCACGTCGTCCCGGAGATAGGGCCTGGCGATGTTAAAGGCCACGCTGCCCTCTTTCTTTTCAGTTTTGGGAGCGATGATCACGTCCACCTTCTTCAGGACGTTGGCCGCCTTGATGGTGAGAAGCTCAGGATCCCCGGGGCCTACACCGATACCATAAAATGTTCCGCGCATGAAATGTTCCTCCTAAAAATTCTTTTAAGGCAAAATAAAAGCCTGCCGCGAGGGCAGGTAATCTCTATCTATCCGTTTGCTCGCAGGTTCCTGTTTCATCGTACCGCCGGATTTGAAAGTGCCGGCGGTATTTTCTGGCAGACTAACACTATAAAAATTTTCGTTTCATTACTGATAATTATATATAGCGGCTATAATTATGTCAATGATAGATAGAATTTACCCCCGCGGGAAAATAAAAAATGAAGCGGGAAAAGAGCAATCTCCTCCGGCTTCATTTTTTTAACTCAATATTCATTCCGGCAAAATTACCGGGCGTCGGTCAGCTTGTTGTAGCTGCGGATCTTCTCATAGGCGGTATTGTTGGCGGCCGTTACGGCCCCGACGGCGTCTCCCTGAGCGGCGGCCTGCTGGTTCCTGGTGTACTGCTCCCAGGTGCGGCGGACGGCCCGGGAGTTCACTACCTCCCGGGAGGGCTCCGCATTCTGCTGGGATTCCTGCTGCTTCATGAACCGCTTGATGCGCTCCTCGGAACGCTGCTGAGCTTCTGCCCTGGCCTCTTTCTCATCAGCGGCGGCTTCCCGTTGCTGGCGCATGGCCTGCTGGGCTTTTGCAGCCTTGTTTTCCGTTTCCTGAACGGTAGCCCCCGTACCGGCCATGGGGCGAACGGCCTCGGCTCTGCGCTGTTCCTCCTGCTGGGCGGGAGTCGCGGTTCCAATTGACTGCTGAGCGGCGGGTTTCATCTCGCCGGTGGAAATCCGCTCAGCTACCGTAGGAGCGGCGGAGACCTGAGCTACATTATTTTCGGCGATATCAGGCTCGGCTGCGGCAGCCTCGGCGGCGGCGGCCACGTCCGTTACGGCGGCGGACCCGGCGGAAGGCACCGAGGTACTGGCCACGGCGGCGTAGGTTTGGTTTGCGCTATTAGCATTGGTGACAGAGCTGGCGGTCTCCAGCTGCTCTACGGAGCTGTAATTGGTGCTGTTGGTGGCCACCGCTTCCATGGCAGTGCTGTTGGCGGAGAGAACGCCGCTCTTGTGGTCGATGGCATTGGGGCCAGCCTGCTGGGGGGCAGTTACGTTCAGGACTGGCCCGTCGGCAGACTGCATCGCCGTCAGACCGGAGTTGGGCGCCACATTGGCGCCGGTCTGACCTTTTGCCGCGTTCATGGCGATAATCTCCTGGGCAGAACCCTGCTGGGCCGTACCGTTGACGGAACCGTTAGAAGCTGCCGCCTGATTGCTGGAGGTCTTGGTCTCGGGTGCAGGGTTAGCCGCAGACAGGGAGCCGGTGGCGGCCATCTCCTCGGCGGCATCTCTATTTTCTCCGGCGGCTTGAATACTGGCCGCCGAATTTTCCCGGGCAGTGGTGACAGCCCCGGCAGAGGACATTCCCTGGGCCACAGCCTTGGCGGCCTGCTGGGCGATGGCCTGAGCCTCTCCCCCGTTACCGGCCTTCTCGAGGCTGCTCCGCAGCTCCCGGCGGACATCCTCCGCCTCCTGGGCCTTGTTGTAAAGATTCTCGTCGTGTTCTTCGATAAAATCCATTTCCTCCGTGGACAGCTCTACCCCCTGATAGAGCTTCTGCCGGATGGACTGGACCTCCTTCTGGGGATCGCCGCTTCGGTCGGGCACGGCAGACAGCTCCGCCTTGAAGGCAGGAGCCTCCATCCCCGAAGGACGGACAGCTTCAGCGGCCCCGGCGGCTGGCTGATAGGCAGAGGCTGCGCCCTGTCGGCTGATTGCGTAGCTGCCCTTCAGCTGTTCATTCATTCCCTTGACTTGACTCGCGCCGTTGATTGCTTCCTGCATGACAAACACCTCTCCTCGTTTTTATATAAAAACTTCCTATGTATATACCTCTATCTACCGTGATTTTAACCTGCAGGTGTCAATCCGTCAAGAATATTAGTGAAGCGGTATAAAATTTGGGACTAAGGGGCAACCTCTAATCCACCTCACAGGCTCCCCTCAAGGGGAGCCTGCTCCGCAGGAGCCTGAGGGGTGAAATAACAAAAAAACCGCCTCCTGCGAGACGGTATAATTTCTGGCTGGGGTAGCTGGACTCGAACCAACGAATGCGGGATTCAGAATCCCGTGCCTTACCAGCTTGGCGATACCCCAGTGATGTGAACATGGAGCATTATACTGTATACCTGAATGATTGTCAACAAATTTCCGAAAAATTCTTCCCCAATCCCCGGCAAGGGAACGGCAATCATTGAACCGGCCGGGAAAGGAAAATGCCAGAAGAAGGAAATTCCTTTGCAATTTCCGGAAAGACTGCATTATAATAGCGTCAGGTTTTCACTGACTTCACGAAGCTGTCCGCCGAGTTTGCCTGCGGGCGGTTCGTTATGTGCCGATAATTTTCATTGAGAAGAGGAGAATACCATGGCTGTTTCAATCGATTACGTCCGCAACCGGAAACTCTCCACCGCCCCCGGCCCCGACTGGCTGACGACTTCCGCCGGAGCCGAAGTCCGCCGCTTTCACGAAAGCATGGCCGCCTTTGCTCCCACGCCGCTGAGATCCCTGAAAAATCTGGCCAACCGGCTGGGAGTAAAAGCCATATACGTGAAGGACGAGTCCACCCGCTTTGGTCTGAAAGCCTTCAAGGCCCTCGGTGCCAGCTGGGCCATCGCCAGAGTGATCTGCCAGCGGCTGGGCCTTGACTATCGTACCGTTACCTTTGATGAGCTTCGCTCCGAAAAATATCGGGAGGCCATCCAACCGATGGTATTCGCCTCCGCCACCGACGGCAACCACGGTAAAGGCGTTGCCTGGACGGCTCGCCAGCTGGGCTGCAAGGCCTATATCTTCATGCCCCGGGGCACCGTGGAGGCCCGGCGGGCGGCCATCCTGGCCGCCGGGGCCACGGAATGCGCCATTACTGATCTGACCTATGACGACACCGTCCGCCTGGTGGCGAAACGAGCCGAGCAGGAGGGCTGGACCGTCGTCCAGGATACCTCCTGGGAAGGATATGAGGAGGTCCCCCGCTACATAGCGGAGGGCTACATGACCATGGCGGCGGAATCCCTTGAAGCCTTGCGGGAGCAGGAGGGGGACCGCCGGGCCATGCCCACCCACGTGTTCCTTCAGGCAGGGGTGGGGGCCATGGCCGGCAGCGTGACCGGCTACCTGATAAATGCCGCCGATGAAGCGGTCAAGCCCCGGCCGGTCATCAACCTGGTGGAGCCTACGGAAGCCGCCTGCTTCTACGACACAGCCGTGATCGGAGACGGCAAGCGGCACCCGGCGAGAGGCAATGCCGTCACCATCATGGCCGGGCTGAACTGCGGCGAAATCGCCTCCATGGTCTGGCCGATACTGCGGGATTTTGTTGCTTATTACCTGGCCATGGAGGATTACGCCGCCGCCGAAGGGATGCGTCAGCTGGCTCACCCGGCGGGAGACGACCCGGCAGTAGTGGCCGGGGAATCCGGGGCCTCCGGCTTCGGCGCCGCCCGGCTCATCCTCGCCCACGAGGAATTGAAACAGCTGCGGGAAGAAATGGGCTTTGATGAAAACAGCATCCTCCTGCTGTACAACACCGAAGGGGACACCGACCCGGAAAATTACCGCCGCATTGTAGAGGAAGGAGCCTGGCCTCTGCCGTAAAATTTTTCTCCCCTCTCCGGCAGGGCATAAAAGGGCTTGTCCCTGACCTGCCGCCGGTAGGTTCCGGCTGGTGCGGGAAAATTGCAGGATACAATGGAAGAATCGTCAAAAGCGGCGCGCCGTCCCAGCGTACCGCAGACTGTTGACAAAAAGCTCTATGTCTACCCTTTTACCCAGCCCAAAGGCTCCC
>CAZIKQ010000049.1:0-11922 GCA_964540025.1 uncultured Schwartzia sp.
AGACGACCTTAGCGATTGCCGAGCGTAGCGATGGCAGAGCTTAGGGAGTCGCACTAGCCGGCGCCACCTTATAGTGAAGGCTTTGGGAATCTGCATCCAAAGGGGCTTTCGGGAGAAGGCCAACGGGCCGGTTATTTTGACAGGAACGGATGGAAGGAGTTAATCGATGGAATTGAAGCGTGAGGCAGGGCAGTGAGACGGAGGGAAAAGATTATGAATATTCCCACTATGCGTGAACTCAAGGAGCACTTTTTATCCCGGGAATTTATCCTGTTTTTGGCGATAGGCTGTGTCAATACCTTTGACTGCAGTCTGCTGTCAACTATCCTGGCCCTTTTCCTGGGAGATATAAACCTGGCCTTTAACGTGGGTTACGTGCTGAGCAACGTCATAGCCTATCTGCTCAATGCCTGGTTTGTCTTTCCCACGCCTCTTTCCTGGCTGGGCTGGGGCAAGTTTTTCCTGTCGTACGTCCCAAATTATATCGTGCAAAACGTTTTGGTAGCCGCGTTGTATAACCTGATGGGAATACCGCCGGTACTGAGTTTTATCATCTCCGCTGTTTTGGGTATTCCGGCCACTTTCATTTTAGTAAAATTTTTTGCTTTTGGAAAGTAGACTGCTGGAAATGGAAAAACCTTTTTTTGCCTTCACCCGTCTGTTTGAGTTATCATGACGGTTCATGTTATAATGAGCCGTAATTGCAGGCAGAGAAAGGAATTTGCGCAATGGAAAGGAAGATTGACGCGTGAACTATGATTCTCGGAAAGCAGCTTTGATTTTGGCGGGGATTGTGGCCTTTAATATTCTGTGCGGTATCGGCGGCGTCGCTATGCTGGATCCGGACGAACCGGTCTATGCTGAAACGGCCAAAGAGATGATTCGTTTCCGCGATTATCTGTCGCCGCGGATCTACAATGAATTTTGGTATGACAAACCGCCGATTTTTTACTGGCTTATCGTGGGGAGCCTGAAATTATTTGGCGGTTTTTCTGAATTTGCCGCCCGCCTGCCGGCATCTCTGATGGCGATTTTCAGCGTTCTGCTGACTTACGCTTCTTTCAGTAGGCTCATGAATCCACGGGCGGGCTGGTGGTCTGCCATGGTTATGGGTACGTCGGTCATGCTCATGTACATGGGAAAAGCGTCCGTTACCGACACGACGCTGCTCTTTTTTCTGACGGCGGCTCTGTTGTGTTTCCTGCACCGCCGTTATTGGCTCCTTTACATTTGCTGCGGCCTGGCGGTGATGACAAAAGGCCCAATCGGGGTTGTTTTTCCCGGCGGCATTATTTTTTGCTATCTGCTTTTGACGCGAAACCTGAAAGAACTCCTGCGTATGCACGTCATTCCGGGCCTCTTTCTGACGTTCCTCATCGGCACGCCCTGGTATGCTTATATGTATCAGGTTCACGGCTGGCAGTTCGTTCACGATTTTTTGGGATTCCATAATGTGCAGCGTTTCGCGAAGCCGCTTCACCCCGCGCGGGTGCACTGGTGGTTCTACATCCCTGTCCTGATTTTGGGCTTTTTCCCCTGGACGGGTCTTTTGCTTCAATCGATCAAAAACGCAATTACGAAATCACGGGCTCAGGAGAGGGATGTTATGCTCTTTTTGGAAGTGTGGGCTGCTTTTGTCTTCCTCTTCTTCAGCGCGGCCCAGACGAAGCAAGTCTCGTACATGCTCTTGTTGTCTCCGGCTTTGGCCGGCCTGATTGGCTGGAACCTGGACCGTATGTTCCGGGAGGGAGGCGGCTCGGCCTTTACGTCGTGGGCGATTGGCAGCGGCATTATCTTCCTGCTCATGGCCGTGGGGTGGAGCCTGGGGGGCCAATTCATGCCGGAGCTAAAGAGCGGCGGCATCGTGCTCGGCGCAGTGACTTTCCTGTTCGGCGTCGCCATCGCCGGGACGCTGCTTCGCGCCCGGAACGGAGAAAGAGCCGCCTGGCTCCATGTGGGGACAGCCCTTTTTACGATGGTTATGGCCTTTGCCGTCCTGATGCCCCTGGCTCAGGACCGGTTCAGCGTAAAAACCATGGCGCTCCAATACGATTCCCTGGCGAAGGATCCCTCCCGCGTTCTGTATGTGGACAAGCAGCTGCGCCCGGGTCTGATGCTCTATACGGATATTCCGGGGATCGAAGCGGATACGAACGATCAGGCTACGCTGGAGCGCCTCAGGGAGGATTCAAGGCCGAAGTATATCTTGATTCGCGATTATATGTACCGGAAGAAAAAGGAGGAAATGGGGGGCGAAGACTGGCAGCTTATACGGGAGCATAAAGGGATCTGCTTGTACGAAAGCGATAAATGAAGGATGAAGTATGAGAGAACAACCGATTTTATATATGATAATTCCCTGCTATAACGAACAGGAAGTTCTTCCGGATTCGGCGGCGAAATTGAAAGAAAAGCTGGAGAGCCTTCTGGCGAAACAGCAGATCAGCCGCCGCAGCAGGATCTGCTTTGTCAATGACGGAAGCAGGGATAAGACCTGGGAGCTGATCCGCGGCCTGTGCAGAGAGGATGACAGTATCTTTTCCGCCGTCAACCTGGCTCACAACCGGGGACATCAGAATGCGGTTACGGCCGGTCTGCTTACCGTCAAAGAGTATTGCGATATTGCCATCAGTATGGATGCGGATTTGCAGGACGATATTGATGCAATCGACGAAATGGTGGAAAAATATCGCGCAGGCTGCAACATTGTTTACGGGGTTCGGGAGAGCCGCGAAAGCGATTCAGTTTTCAAGCGGGTGACAGCGCAGGGATTTTATCGTTTAATGCAGGCGCTGGGGGCTGATATTATTTATAATCACGCGGATTTTCGCCTCATGGATAAAACAGCGCTGGAAGCTTTTGCGGAGTATGGCGAGGTGAATCTTTTCCTCCGGGGCATTGTCCCAATGATTGGCCTGCAGCACGACTGCGTCTATTATGAACGAAAGGAGAGGCTGACCGGCCAAAGCAAGTATCCTCTGACAAAAATGATTGATTTTGCGTGGCAGGGCATTACATCCCTTACAAATAAGCCCATCAGCTACATTGTCCGGCTTGGCCTGATCATTTCAATCATTTCCGGCCTTGTATTCCTCTGGTCGCTGGTTCAGCACTTCCGCGGCATGACGATTGCCGGGTGGACCAGCCTGATTATTTCCCTGTGGTTTCTCGGCGGCCTGATTATATTTTCTATAGGTATCGTCGGGGAATATATCGGCAAGATTTATATAGAAGTCAAGCGCCGTCCTCGTTTTCTCGTTCAGGATTTTATAGACAGCAATGCCCGTAAAAGCAGGTCTGCCGTGGCAGGAACGGCCGGGACAGCGTCCGCGGGGAAAAGTTCGCAGGCGGCAGAAACAAAGTGATGACACCGTTGTTATTCCACCGAAGGAGCAGGGAGAAAAGATGAGCTCTCTGAAAAATGCCCGGGAACATAAAAATAACCTGTTCATGCGGTTGGTATCTGTTTGCCGTCTGTCTCAGGCAATCGAGTCAAATAGAGGTTTCATCCTGTCGGGCCGTATAGATTTGAATGCGGCAAAAAGGAAGGAGCGAGGTAAGATTGAAGGTTTTAGTTACGGGGGGAGCGGGCTTTATTGGCTCGCACCTGTTGCCGCGGTTAGTTTCCGCCGGCCATCAGGTAACCGTTTTAGATAATTTTTCTACCGGAAAGAGGGAGTACGTTCCTTCCGGCCTGCCGATAATCCAGCGTGATTTGCTGGCAGACGGCCTGATGGAGATTTTTCAGCAGGAGCAGTTTGAGACGGTAGTCCATCTGGCGGCTCAGACTATGGTAGATGAATCTATGCGCTTGCCGGTAAGGGATGCGGAGGAAAACGTCCTGGGAACCGCAAAGCTTCTGGAGGCCGCCCGGAGAAGCGGGGTAAAGCGCGTTATCATCTCCTCCTCGGCGGCAGTTTACGGCGATGTATGTGAAGATGAGCTGCCCCTTTCGGAAAAAAGAGCCGCCGCTCCCTTATCCTTTTACGGTCTCAGCAAGCTTACCGCCGAAAATTATCTGGCCATGTACCAGCGGGTCTTCGGGCTTGATTACGTGGTCTTGCGCTTTGCCAACGTCTATGGGGAAAGGCAGGGCTCCAGCGGCGAGGGCGGCGTCGTCAGCATTTTTTGCAAAGCCGCTGCCGCCGGGAAAGGCGTCAATGTTTTTGGCAGCGGAGAGCAGACCCGGGACTTCATCTATGCCGGCGATATAGCGGACGCTATCCTGGCGGCCATCCGGACGGAAAACGTCAATGCGGTTTACAATATCTCAACCGCTGTAGAAACAAGCGTTAATACGTTGATCAGGACCCTGAGCCGGGTCAGCGGACGGGAAATTGCCGTGTCGCAGCTGCCGGTCCGGGAGGGAGATATTCTCCGTTCAAGCCTTGGTAATAAAGCGGCCGAACAGGGGCTGGGCTGGCGGCCGAAGACAGCCATTGACGAGGGGCTGAAGCGGACCTATGATTATTTTGTGAACGGAGCAGCACGGTAAGGCAGCAGAAAATTTATGCTTCGGGAAAAGCGGGTTTACAAATTTCAGAAAAATCCGCTGAAAAAATCGGGAATGTCTTTTTACAAAAGACAAAAACTATTCTGTACACGGATGTTTTTGTGAATACAATGGGGAAATCAATTGTTTTTTGTTCAGTATATGTGGTAAAATCCAAATTATATCGTTAACGCTGGCCTTAATCCAGCGCGCTGTAGTCAGAGGAGGATGAATACCAATGAACATCGATAAAAAATTTAAGAAGGGCGTTGCCCTGGCTGCCGTGACCGCTGTTTCCGCCGTTATGCTTACCGGCTGCGGCGGCGGTGGCGGCGACAAGAAGGCCGAGGTTGTAAAGATCGGCTTTATCGCGCCCATCACCGGCAACAATGCGGCCCTCGGCGTGGGCATGAAGAATTCCGCTGATTTGGCCATCAAGCACGCTAACGCTTCCGGCAAATACCCCTACAAGTTTGAGCTGGTCGTGGTGGACGACGCCTCCGACCCCTCTACCGCTGTAGCCGCCGCCAACAAGCTCATCACCGACAAGGCCGTCGTGGCCAGCGGCGGCCATTTCAACAGCGGCTGCTCCCTGGCTACCGCTCCGGTATTCCATAAGAACGGCATGGCCTTCCTGGTATCCGCGGCTATCCATCCAGACATCACCGGCAAGGGCTATAAGGAGATAAACCGGATTATCACCGAGGCAAAGGCCCAGAACGTTTACGCCGGCAGCCTGGCGGCGAAGGATTGGGGCGTTAAGACGATCTGTCTCATTAACGACCGTACCGATTATGGTAAGACAAATGCCGGCCAGTTTGGGGAAAATGCCGTGAAGAACGGAGCCCAGGTTCTTTCCGATGATGGTATCAACGTCGGCCAGCAGGATTTCTCCGCGGTTCTTACCAACATCAAGGCCAAGAATCCCGACTGCGTGTACTTTGGCGGCATGGCTACCGAGGCGGCGCTCATTAAGCGTCAGATGGCGGATTTGCAGATCAACTGCCTGTTCCTGTCCGATTCCGGGATTATTTCCGACACCTTCAATAAGATTGCCGGTCCCGCCGCTGACGGGATGATCGCCTTTAACATCGGCAAGCCCCTTGAGGATCTGCCCGGCGGCAAGAAATTTATGGAGGACTACGCGGCGGCCAAGTATCCTGAACCGTACGATAACCTGGGCCACTTCGGCTACGATACCGTTATGATGCTCTGCGACGTCATCGGCAAGAATAAGGTGGGAACCGACCGCAAGAAGGCCATCGAGGCCCTCCGCAAGGCAGAGTACGACGGGGTGCTGGGCAAGACCTCCTTCGATGAAAACGGCCAGACGAAGAACACCCTTATCACTACCTATATTTCCAAGGACGGCAAATGGGTAGCCTATGAAAAGTCCGGCCTTCAGGTAAAGGATAAGCAGATCGTTGCCAGGTAAAATGCGTAAAAATCCGGCACGGCTTCCACGGCTTCGTCGTATGTAACAACAGAATAGTATTCGTAGGAGTCTTTTCGGCTCCTACGAATTTCTGTATTTATTGGACTTTTAGTTTTTCCTGTTTTCAAGCTATATTTTTTATTAGGGGTGCTTAAAAATGACAGTAGACGTTCTGCTGCAGCAGTTTTTCAACGCGCTGGGCCTCGGTGTCATGTACGCGCTCATTGCCGTTGGTTTTACGCTGTTTTTCGGCGTAATTGAGGTTGTAAACTTTGCCCATGGCGAGGTTTTCATGCTCGGCGCCTTTGGAGCAATGGTTGTGGGTACGGCTATGGCGGGAGCGGGGGTGGAGGCTGGCTCCGTCGCCTACATTCTGGCGGTTATGGCAGTCATTATTGCCGTCGGCGCCGTGTTCGGCGCGGCGCTGGAAAAGTTTATCGTAGCGCCCATGCGGGGAGCGCCGGACATAATGACCCTGCTCATTACTCTCGGGGCGTCGATTGTCGTTCGTGAGGCGGTGATGATTTTCTTCCCGGACGGCCGCAATCCTCAGCCTTTCCCGAAGATGATCCAGATGGACAGCTTTGATATAGGCGGGGCTCTAATCAAGCCGGAAACGATTATTTGTATCGTCATTTCGGCGGTGCTGATTTCCCTGATGTACTGGATTATTGAGAAAACCGCCCTTGGCCGCTATATCCGCGCCACGGCTCAGGACCGTCAGGCGGCGCTCATGATGGGAGTCAATGCAAACCGGGTATTTATCATCACCCTGATCCTCGGTTCCGTCCTTGGCTCGGTAGCGGGCCTGATGAACGGCATGAGCTATGGCATAATCAAGTTCAACATGGGCTTTGCCGCCAGCATTAAGGGCTTTGCCGCCGCTGTAGTGGGGGGACTGGGCAATATGTACGGCGCGGTGGTGGGCGGTCTGCTGCTGGGCTTTCTGGAAATATTCGTGGTAAGCTTCCTGCCGGACGGCTCCAGCTATCAGGAGCTGGTGGCGTTCCTCATCGTTATTCTCTGTCTTGTTTTCCGTCCTTCCGGCCTCTTTGGCGAGAAGGCTTACGATAAGGTTTAAGGGGGCTGCGGGATGAATATGAAACTCCTGGGGGCTGAGGTACTGCTGTACGTACTTTTCATCGCCTTTATCCTTATTGAAAATCCTGTATTTGTGGCGGCCTATATCTTGGCGCTGGTGGCGGCGGCTTTCTATATCGCGAAGAAATTTCCGGAGAAGGCCAGCCGGTGGTACGAGCTGTTCATGGCAAACCTGAAGCAGGTGGCGGCGGTGGCCTTTTTGCTGGCCCTTACCCTGCCGGTTCTCATCGATGGGGATGCCTATTGGCTACAGGTTCTAAATTTTGCCATGATTAACGCCATGATGGCGCTTGGTCTCAATTTCATGACCGGCCGGGCCGGCCTCATCTGCCTGGGTTATGCCGCCTTTGAGGCCATCGGCGCTTATACCGTTGGCATTCTCACCTTGAAGCTGGGGGTGAGCTTCTGGATAGCCTTTGCCCTGTCCGGTCTGGCGGCCATGATTTTTGGGGCCGTTCTCGGCTTGCCGGCCCTGCGGGTCAAGGGTCATTATCTGGCCCTGGTGACCATCGCCTTTGGCCTCATCGTTCAGGAGACTCTGCTGAACTGGGAGAGCGTTACCGGCGGGACCAACGGCCTAATCGATATTCCTTCGCCGGTCCTGTTCGGCTATGATTTCGGCCAGATGCTCGACCTGGGCTTTGTGAGCATGAACTATCTGGGGCATTTCTACTATCTGTGCCTCATCGTTCTGGCCCTGTGTACGATTTTCATTTTCAAGCTGTCCAATTCCTTCTTTGGCCTGATTCTCTCCGCCATGCGGGAGGATCAGCTGGCCGCTCAGTGCTACGGTATCAATCTTACCAATTACAAGCTGTACGCTTTCGCCATCGGCGCGATTTTCGGCGGGTTTGCCGGGGGGCTCTACGCGGCGATGATAAACTTTATCGCTCCGGAAAATTTCAGCTACGGCCTGTCGGTTATCGTAATCAGCATGATCATTCTCGGAGGGCTTGATTCCATTCCGGGGGCGATTGTCGGCGCTTTCTTCCTGACGATTTTCCCGGAAAAATTCCGGGCCTTTGAAGATTACCGTATCATGTTCTACGGGCTCATTATTATCTTCTGCCTGATTTTTATGCGCAATGGCATTCTTCCCTATACCCGCCGCATATTCATGTCCGGGCTGGAAAATAAGGAGGCGGAAGCTGATGAGTGAGAACCGGGAAAATATCATTATCGAGGCCAGGGATCTGACGATCCGCTTTGGCGGCGTTACCGCCGTGAACCATGTGAGCTTTGAGCTGAAGGCCGGGGAGGTTCTCGGGGTAATCGGGCCCAATGGCAGCGGCAAGACGACGCTGTTCAATCTGCTGTCCGGCATCTACGTCCCTACGGAGGGACAGATTTTCCTGAACGGGGAGGATATTTCCGGCAAGCAGTCCAACGAGGTATTCACCAGAGGAATTTCCCGGACCTTCCAGAACGGCCGCCTTTTCTGGAACCTCTCCGTTTTGGAAAACATTATGGTGGGACTGAAAGAGGTTCGGGAATGCTCCGTTCTGGGCTCCATCATCGGAGCCGGGAAGGAAAAGGCCCAGGCGAAGGAGGCCATTGCCGCCTGCCTGAAGCACATGGAAATCTTTGACGATCTCCTGATTAAGCAGGCGGATAAGACGGCTAAGGATCTTCCCTATGCCGACCGCCGCCGCCTGGAAATCTGCCGGGCCGTGGCGTCCAATCCGAAGGTGATCCTGCTGGACGAGCCCTCCGCCGGTATGGACAGCATGGAGACGGAAAAGCTCATGCATGACCTGCTGAAGGTGAAGAAAGCAATGCCGGAGCTGACGATAATCGTCGTGGAGCACGACATGGACTTCATTAAAGGGCTGGTGGACAAGGTCATGGTGCTCAACTACGGGGAGAATATCGCCTACGGTACGTTTGACGAGGTGGCCGGGGACGAGCAGGTCATAAACGCTTATCTGGGGCAGGAGGGTGAATGATGTTAAAGCTTATCAACGTATCCACCTTTTATGGTTCTGTCCCGGTTCTGCGGGACGTGAATATTCATGTGCCGAAGGGAAGCATCACCTGTCTCCTGGGCTCTAACGGCGCCGGAAAAACCACGACGATAAATACGATTCTCGGCTTCGTCCGGCCCGCTGCCGGAGAAGTATTCTTCAAGGATAGCTACGTGGCCAACGCCTCAACGGAGGATATCATCAAGATGGGTATCGCCGTGGTTCCGGAGGGCCGCCGGGTATTTCCCAAGATGACGGTGGAAGAAAACCTGCTGGTGGGGGCGGCCACCGATAAGGACAAAGCCCGGATAAAGCGAAACATCGAGCGGGCCTATACCATGTTCCCCCGGCTGGGGGAACGCCGCAGTCAGAACGCCGGTACTATGTCCGGCGGCGAGCAGCAGATGCTGGCCGTATCCCGGGCCCTCATGTCGAATCCGGAGATCATTCTTCTGGATGAGCCGTCTCTTGGTCTGGCCCCGCTGGTGGTAAATTATATTTTCGACACCATCAGGGCCATCAATGAAGGGGGAACGACGATCCTCCTCATCGAGCAGAACGGCTTCAAGGCTCTCCAGCTGGCCGACCGGGCCTATCTCCTCCAGAAGGGGGAAATTGTGGCGGAATGCACGGAAAACACCCCGGAGGCGAAGGAGCAATTCAAGGAAATCTACATGGCAAATCATACGAAAAAGGAAGAATAAGAGGCGGCTTGGAAAATGATTAAACTCACGAAAGAGGAAAAGGCGGAGGCTTTGGAGCTTCTGCGTTCTATGATCAGGACCAATACGGTCAACCCTCCCGGCAACGAAAAGGAGCTGGCCGGGAAGCTGGCGGCCCTTTTGAGAAGCGAGGGGATAAAGGCGGAAACGGTGGAGGTCCTGCCGGGGAGAGATAACCTCATCGTCAGAATGGCTGGAGAAAATCACGGGAAGCTTCTGGCCGCCACCGGCCATCTGGACACCGTTCCCCCTGGCGGGGTCCGCTGGGAGCACGACCCCTTCGGGGCGGAGGTGACAGACGGCAAGGTGTACGGCCGGGGCTCCTCCGATATGAAGGCCGGGGACGCCGCTTTTCTCTATGCCATGATCAAGCTGAAGCGGGAGGGAATCGTTCCCAAGCAGGATGTCATTTTTATCGGCACTGTCGGGGAAGAAAACGGCAGTCTGGGAGCAAAGGCGTTCTTGGAGACTAGCGGCATGGAACAGGCAGACGCCCTGCTGGTTTGCGAACCCTCCTCCAACGAGCTGGACGTTGCCCACAAGGGGGCCGTATGGGTAAAGGTAAAGTTCTACGGGAAGACAGCCCATGGCTCTATGCCTGAGCTGGGGATCAACGCCGTCAGCCGGGCGGCAAAATTCGTTGTGGCCATCAATGCGCAAACCTTTGCGGTAAAGCCCGATGATATTCTGGGGACGCCCTCCTGCAGCGTGAATATCTGTCAGGGGGGCGTGGCCACAAACGTGGTGCCTGATTATTGTGAAGTCAACATTGACTTTCGGACCATCCCGGGGCAGACCTGCCGGGACATCCGGGATTACGTTGAAAAGGCCCTGACCGAAGCGGCAAAGGACGACCCTGATTTCAAGGCGGAGCTGGAGATTCTTTCCGACCTCCCGGCCGTTCGCTGCCCGGAGGGAGCATCTATCCTGGCGGCTCTCGATAAGGCCGCCGGCCGTCAGCATATAAGAAGAGGCGTCAGATTCTACACCGACGCCTCCACGCTGGTGGGAAAGTACCCGGAGAAGCAGGTCGTTATTTACGGCCCGGGATGGTCGGAAATGGCTCATCAGCCCAACGAATACTGCGAAGTCGAACAGTTTGAGCGGTTTACCGAGACCTATGTGAATTTCCTGAAGGATTACGAAATTTAATACAGCGACAAAAAGCCGGGCAATTTGCGAAAGCAAATTGCCCGGCTTTTTGTTATAAATATGGTTGGTTACAGACGGGAGGGAGCCCATGGGCGGAAAAATTTACGGCTACATACGAGTATCCACCAGGGAACAGCACGAAGACAGGCAGCGGCTGGCGCTGGATGAATTTGGCGTGTCGAGGGACTATATGTTTATGGACAAGCTGTCGGGGAAAAACTTTGACCGCCCCGCCTGGAAAAACCTCATGAGCTTATTGCGTCCGGACGACCTGCTGGTGGTGAAAAGTATCGACCGGCTGGGGCGCAACTATGAGGAAATGATCGAGCAGTGGAGGATAATCACGAAAACAAAGCAAGCGGACATCTTTGTAATCGACACGCCCATCCTCGACACCCGGGGGAAAAGAGATCTGATGGGAACCCTTGTGGCCGACCTGGTTTTGGTCGTGATGTCATACTTTGCCCAATCGGAGTGGGATGTCAATCACCAGCGGCAGGCGGAGGGGATCGCCGCCGCCACGGCCAGGGGCGTGAAGTTTGGCCGTCCGCCAAAACAGCCGCCCGCCGCCTTTTTCCAGCTGCGCAGGCAGTGGGAGAAAGGCGATTTGTCCGCCCGTGGCGCCGCGGGAAAGCTCGGCGTGACCTGCAATTCCTTAAATGGGCGAAGGATCAGCGTTCAAAAAATTGTCTAAAAATGCGTTCAAAAATGTGTCCGGAAAAGCGCTCAGGAAAGCGCTTGGAGAAGGTTCAGAAAACGTTAAACGGTGTTCAAAAAAGCACGCTTTTTTGAACACCGAAATTTTTTTCTCAAATTGCAATTTTCACAAAAAATCAAACTTCAGCCAACCCGGTAAAAACTTCGTAAACGGTAAGGGTAAAACCAGCCTCTCCCCGCGTCTCTCTAAGGGGAACGCCCATTTCTGCGGAGGCTCCGCATACTTAGAACAGGGTTAGTATAGCATGATGAACAGGCAGTTGCAAGCACAAAAACCTCGTCCGTTTTGAGTGTTCAAAAAAGCGTGCTTTTTTGAACACCCAAAATACGATAAACGGC
>CAZIKQ010000050.1:0-10936 GCA_964540025.1 uncultured Schwartzia sp.
ATAGGGGAGGTGGCGGCGAAGCCGCCGGAGGGGTGACAGACAAATCAATGGTTTTACTGCTTTACCCCCGATCATCTGTCACCCCACCGGCCTACCGGTCACCTCTTTACCGGCTAATACGCCAAAGCGCCGGCTCTATCCAAATAGCGAATAAAGTTAAACACGGAAGCCGGATTTATCCGGCTCTCCTCCAGCAAAACCTTTGCAATTTCCGCGCCGGTATAGCCGCCGGTTTTTATAAGCTCGCCGGCCCGTCGATAATAAGGTGCTTCCGCTTCCCTTTCCTGCCTGAAGCTCACCTTGAGACCGGCTTTACTGATCAGCCTGAAACCATTCTCCACTGCCGCGAATTCATAGAAGGGGGCAAAGCCCAGCGGTTTATCCATGGGCATCGACACGGGCATATATTCCCTGATGACCCTGAGCATCAGCCGCCTTAAATCCTCAGCATCCGAAAAACTGTAGCGGGGCGACTGTATCTCGCCGGTAGGATGCTCGTCGTCGGCATCAGTGGGACAAGACAGCCGCAGGGTTTTATCAGCCATATTGATGATAAAACCGGTGCAGCAGCTGATGGTATTCGTTATTTCTATCGACGCGGATTCTTCCCCCTCATAAGAACGCCCCGCTTTCGTAAGATTGCCCAGCAGGGACTCAGGATAGCGGCCTAAAAGCTCTACGAACAGCAATTCATCGGGAGTGAAGCTTTCCATAATTTCCTGGAAAATTTCCCGGGAAAGCAGGGAAAAGCGATGAATGGTAATCTGCGTTTTTTGACTGTCCGCCGCAATGATTCTCCGCACCCGCTCCGGATTGCGCATGGCCACCGCCGTGGTAATCTGCGGCGCTTTACCTAAATTTTCCTCGAAGATCCCCGCAAATTTCTCATAGTCAGGATTGTCCAAAGGCTCCGTGGCAAAATACAGCACGCCCTCTCCGGCGGCCCGCCCTACTATATCCTTTACGACGTCTAAAACTCCCTGCCACAGGCGTAAATTTTCTGCCCCAGCCCGAAAAAGCTTCTGCAAAGGCTCCGAGCTGAGGGCGCAGAAAGGACAGCCCACACTGCAGCCCACCGCCAGTTCAAAAACCAGCGGAACGTGGACGAAGGCAAAGTTATCCCCGCCGAATTGTCCCCAGCAGCGATTTACCTGCTTTTGTCTCCACCTTTTGAAAGCCGCGTTTTTCGGAACGTCCAATTCCTCCTGAGCCCTGGTCCGCCAATGGACTTTTTCCTGCATATAGGCAAAATACATCTTTGTCCCCTCGGACAATCGTTCCGGCGGAACTGACAGCAGGCCCTCATCCAATAATTTAATGAAATCCTCCGCCTCATCAGCGGGAATATCCAGCTTAATTTTGTGCAGCGCCTCTGACGGATTGCGCTTGAAGACTTCCCTGAACCTGCCGTCATTGCAGAACCAGTCGGCCAATCGCTTTCTCTCCGCCACCAGACGCTTCTGCCGGGGATCGGCCCCACTGCGGCAGATAGGGGGAAATTCTCCGATGCAGCGGTAAAATTTTTCTAATTGCTCCTGTGCTTCCATCCTATTTCCTCCCTTACCGGCCCTGAACCTTTACAACCCCCACCGGCAGCTCGGGGGCTTGTATATTAGCCAGCCGCTCTCCGCCCACCGCCAAAGCTAAAACTTCGTTGCCAATCTTAACCAACAGTCCTGCTTCTGCCAAATAATTTACCGCCTCATCGATGGCCGCCGCATCATAGCCCGAGGCTTTTTCCCTTAACGCATCGACGGTGATTGCCGAGTCTGCCAGTTCATATACAACCTTTTCCGCTCCGGACAGGGTATAGGAAAAATGCTTTGCGCAATTACGCAGATCCAAAATGTCGATAGTTTCTCCCCGGACTACATAGCTTAAATGGGATCCACTGACAAATTCCTTAATCCAGCTATCGATCCATTCATCCAGCTCCTGAAACACTGCCTCCTTAGCCGGATCCGGCACGAACCCGGCATTATCAAACACATCGGCAATGTCCTCAATGAAATCCTCACCCAGAGAACCGGCAAATTTGTAGTTAAAAAACGGTTCCAATTTTAAGCCGTAGTCAGCGGGGCTCTTATTATACAGGCTGTTTCCCTGATACAGGACGGTGCTTAAATGAGCAGGAGGCGGCAAATGGCTTAAATACCTGGACAACCGCAAGGTTTCCGCATAATATTCGGCTTTATCAAAGGGCATTTCCTTCAGCATATTCCAAACGACGGTAATGCCGTACTGCCTGCATCTTTTCAGAAGCTCGATGTGCTTGATGGCCCGATTGCCCTTATTCATCAGATTTAATAAATCATCCTGCAAAGCCTCGATTCCCGGCTGGAGCAGGACAAAACCCGCCTGCCGCAGCTGTTTCACCTGCCCCGCGGTTAAATTGGATTTAACCTCCGCAAAAAATCTGTATTTTGTTTGGGAATTTATCAGCCTTGGGGTCAGCTCAGAAATGTGCCGGGGACTCAAAATACAATCCGTAAAAACAAAGGACGAAATACCGTGGCGGTTTTGCAAATGCTCCAATTCCGCAAAAAGCCGCTCCGCCGGTTTTGCCCGGTAGCAGATGACCTCCCGAGACGTATGGATGCCGCAAAAGGTACAGGGATGTTTTTCTCCCCACCAGCACCCCCGGGAGCCTTCAATCAGCAGACAGGGCTCGATATTCTTTTCAAAACCGCAGGCTCTCAATTCTTGAAAATAGTCGGCAAAATCCACAAAAGCACAGGTTTCCAACGATGGCCTGACCCCATTTACAAAATCTGCTCCCGGCAGCATCAGGCTGGGATACTCCCTTTGAACCTCTTTAATGTCCTGCCCTTCCAGTAATTTCCGGCACACCGCCGGAAAAACCTGATCCGCCTCGCCGGAAAAAACCCCGTCCACAAAATCAAAGGACTCGGCCAGAACCAGACCTCTTCGGCCGGTACAATTATTCCCGCCTAAAAGCGTAATTACCTCTGGCCGGCGCTGCTTAATGATTCTGAACAGCGCCAGGGAAGCATTGCGCTGCTCATAGGTAATATCGCCGCCAACTATTTTCGGCTTGCGCGACAGGATATGGTCCGCCAGCCGGTTCAGATAATCCTCCACCTTCGGTTCCACGGCTTTATAAAGCTTTTGCATTCCCTCATTCCAGATTTGGTTTACCGCTTTTCTCCCGGCAACAGTCTTGTCAATGCGGTCAAAAAAATCCGCTGCCGTATAGCTATCCTTATACCCAACATAAGGCTTGAACAAACACTCTCCTATGAGCATAAACATCTTGTTGTACTGCAAAAAACCGTGATATTCCTTCAGACCGGTTTCCCGGGCGAAACGCATATTCCCGTATAAAACTTCCACATCCAGGTTTTCCGCCCTGCATTCCGCCGCCAGCACGCTTAAAGCCATACTGGGATGGCCCAGCTGGGAAAAGGGCATATGAACCAGGCAGATCTCAGACATAATCCTGCCCCCTGTACTCCCTGAGCCGCACGTGACCGGCCGGCGGCTCATCTCGTGACGGCAGGGGAGATTTTTTCAGCAGCACCAGCGACAATAGTTCACCGTTGATCTCCACCAGCCAGCTGTTTTTCAAAAGCCGCTCCATCGCCGTTTCTATTTCTTCGTTACCATAGCTCGCCGCCAGCCCGACCACGCAAGTCTGTTTTTTGACAACGCTGTCCGCTCGCAGCAGCAATTCAGCCGCGCACCCGGTCAGCCTTGTGTACAGCTGCCCGGCGCAATCTCTCAAGTCGATAACCTCCAGCCCATCCTCCGTAACATTACCCTCCAGGCGCTCTGCCCCTAAACTATGAAACCGTTCCTGCCAGATTTGAACCTGTTTCAGCAGCTCTTTGCAGACGGGCCGGGAAAAATCGTTACAATAAAACGACGTGCCATCATCCTGCCTTTTGAAAAAATAAGCTATTTTCTCCGGCTCCAGCTCCCTGGGGAAAATGTATTGACAGGCCGGTACAGGCGTAAGCTCTAATCCGTATCTTTCCGGCTGCGCCTGATAGACGCTGAACCGGTCATAGCGCAGCTTGAAAACAGCGTCAGGCGGTTGAAGGTGGCCCAGCCGCTTAATGAGCTCGATTTCTTCCCGATACCATTCTTCCCGGTCATCGGGAAAGTCACATAGCAGCAGCCAGCAGCAGCGTATGCCCAGTTCGGACAGCCGCTTGAGAAGCTCAATATGCCGGACAGCGCTGTTCCCCTTGTTCATCAGCCGCAACAGATCGTCCTGCAGGGCCTCTATTCCCGGTTGTACCCACTTTACCCCGGCATCAGCCAGCCTGCGCAGCTGCGGCAGGCCGGTATTTGATTTAATCTCATACATGATGTTTAGATTCAGCGGCTGTAATGAGGGCAGCGCCTTCTCAATAAACTCCGGGGCCAAAATACAATCGACCGCAAAGAAATTGCGGACGCCGTATTTTTCATAATAGTAATTATACTCGTAAATTACCCGCTCCGGACTTTTCCGGCGAAAAACTCTCGATCCGCCGTTCATTCCGCAGAAGCTGCAGGGGTGCTTTTCTCCCCACCAGCACCCCCGGCTGCTTTCCACCAGCAGTCCCGTCTCGATAAAATCCTTCCAGGAGTACTGCTCCAGACTGTTAAAATAGTCGGCAAAGTCCGGCAGAGGCATTTCGTCCAACACTTCGGTAAAGCCCGCCGCGCAGGGCTGCTGATATTCTTTGGTGAAAATGCATTCGTATTGAGGAAACTGCCTGACGCCCCTTAACAATTCCCGGCAAAACTCAGCCCAGAAGCTGTCCGCTTCACCGCTTATAACGTAATCGAAATCATCTATCTTCCTGGCCAGCTCGGCCCCCATTTCCCTTTCGCAGTTTGGCCCGCCGATAACGGTAATTATTTGCGGATTACGCTGTTTCAACTTTTTGCAAAGAGCGATGCAGGCACAATTCTGCTGGGTAGTGCTGGATACGGCGACTATCCTTGGCTGCCCCCGCAGGACCTCATCTACAGTCTCCTCCAGGAACTCATCGACTCGGCTCCGCATTTCCTCAAACCAATCGCACATGGCGTTTAATTGAGCCGCCGGCACAAACTCCCTCAACTGCCCCCTGAAAAAATCCCGGTAGCCTGAGGGCGCGCTGTCTTCAAAAGCCGCCTTGCTGAAAATATATTCGCCAACCAGGGCCTCTCTGTACGAACCGCTGTTAGCTGCCAGACAGTACCTGTCCAGTCCGACAACATCGGCAAACCGCAGATTGGCATAAAACACTTTAGACCGTAAGCCCACGGCCTTGAGGCAGCTATGAAGCAGACTGAGAGAAAGCGCCGGGTTTTCCGGATTCTGAAACGGCAAGGCCACAAAGCAGACATCATAAGCTGACATGATAATCCTCAAGCGATATAAAAAACGGCGCCGCCAGCCAAATATTCCCTGACGGTACCGTAATGAAAAAAGCCCTGGGCGGCGGTACCGATCAGATGAATATAACTGCCCCGGCAACGACGGCAAAAGCGGCCCCGGCAGCCACATTGACCCCCGCGGCATAGTTCACGGCCGCGCCGGCATTTACCGCCGCCCCAACGTTTATGTGAACCGCGTAATTAACGTTGGTCACCTTATTTACATTTTTACCTCCTCTTCTCCTGCCGCCGGCAACCATGTCCAGTTCCGCATCACTTAGAACGTCCGGCTGCTTTTTAAGTATAACATGCCGTAATTTCTCCGTATTCTGCACGATAACGACCCGCTCGCCTTCCGGCACAATTTCCTCATCCGTCTCGACCATGCTCAATAGCATCTTTGTCAATTCCCGCACAGTTTCAGCCACCTGCACATGGGGCAAAACAACATAAATGTCAGTCTGCTCAGCCTCAACAACCTTATACTCCACATTTTCCTCAACCGGAAGGCCGGCTTCAACAAGAACTGCCTTAGTGTCATTTATAAAGCGCTCTTTGAAGTCAGGGTCGTCCCAGCATCTGGAAACAAGCTCCCCGTAGGTAATTTCCAAATTTTTACCATCCATAACATTTCCTCCTTAATAATGTTCACTACCATATTTAATATACCAGACTGCCGTGTTACAATGGTATAAGGTAACATACAAAAATCCCGCCGGAGGAACCGCCCTCACCGGCAATTTCTCAGGGAACTGCCCGGTCAAAAAATAACCGCAAAATATTTTTCCCGTCCTTGTAATCATATTCTCGCTTAACGGTAAATTTTTCGATGAAAACTCTGCCCCACCCTCCGGGACTGCGCTCCTCCAACGGGATACGGGCGTCCGCCCGGATTCCTTCCAGGGGATTAAGGGGAATCCCTTCATCTTCGATCAGGATCATAAACAGCTCTTCTTGAAAGCCCAGGCCCACGTTCATAATTCTACGGCTCTCCCAGCCAGCCGGATAGGCGTAATCGACAATGTTCGCCAAAGCCTCCTCGGCCACCAGCAACATCCGGGGAATCTGCCGTGAAGGCAATATCCGTTTAAGCTCTTCCTCAAGCCAGGCTAAACACTCCGCCAGAGCCGCCTCCTCTGCCGAAAAACTTTTTTCCCGCAGCAGCTCCATGCTTTATACCTCTTGAATCGTGAAAAACGAATCGAAGCCGGACATTTCCAAAACCTCAAGAACCAGAGCATTTACATTGGCAAGCACCACCGGCACCTTCCGGCTGCCGGCTGATTTTGCGATGACCAGCAACGCCCGCAAACCGGCGCTGCTTATGTATTCCAACCTCTGACAATCCAATATCAGTGTATGCAGGGAAGAATCAAAAACTTCTAACACCTGCGCCTGAAACGAACCGCTGGTCACGGTGTCCACCCGCCCGACCACCTGCAAAACTGCCTTTTTATCTCCAATATGCTTGATTATTTCCATAGCCTCTCCCTTCTGACCTACCCCTCACCCTGTATACATTCTCCATCCCGTTTTTAATTTCCTGCAAACCAACTGACTATTTATCAACTGTCCGAAAGGAAATTTGAGAATTGATAACAGATAATCTTATCAACCGGAAAAATATTCAAAAAATTTTATTGGCCGCGGTGATTTACTCTTTGGCCACCATCCCGGGTAAACTGCTGCTCATGCTCCTTCCGGGAGCAGAAGTACGGTTTTCCGCCTGCCTGCCGGTAGTATTTGGTATGCTCTGGGGCCTGCCTGGGGCAATCGGGGCCGCTCTGGGTAATATTGTCAGCGACCTTTACAGCGGCGAAGCCATCAGCACAATTTTCTGGGGCTGCCTGAGCAATTTTATCTTGTCCTGCCTTCCCTATAAGCTGTGGTACGGCTGGCACAGTAAAGAAGCTACCCTGTTCATCTACAATGCAAAAAGCTGCCTGCGCTTCTTCATCATCATCTTTATCACGGTTTTTAATTTTTCCGCTCTTTTAACTTCCATTACGCTTTTGAATTTCAATTCGGCTCCCCTGGAAAGCTTTCGGATTTTTTTCTCCAGCAATTATGATTTCACCCTGCTTTTGGGCATCCCTATACTGCTGTATTTCCGAAAGAAAAATTATCGTTTTTCCCTGCCGGAGCCCCATAAGATAACTATTGATGGACCGGGCTTTCGACTTCCCTTATTAACGCTGCTGCTAAGCTCCTTTTTAAGCGTCGCCTTTCTTGCCGCTGTTTACTATGACCTGAGCGGCTCGACACACCCCCTGCTTTTTCTTGCGGTCAATACTTCTCTTTTGCTGTACTCCTGCCGTCTGGCCCCTGATTATGACGTGGCAAGTCAGTTAAGCTCCTCTCGTAATTATTATTCTATCGGCGCGAAAGCCACCATGATCATCCTGCTTCTGGCCATTGCAACGATTATATTTATTATAGCTTTACTTATGTACAGCAACAACACCTTAACCTTGGGCCTTAAACAAATTGAACTCTGGCAAAGGATTTTTTCCACCTTGCTGTTCAGCATGCACTTTGTATTTATCGTGGTTTTATTTATCCTCTACAAGCTGGAAAAAAATGTCGTTATCCCTGTAACCCTGCTCAGCAAAATTGCCGGCAGTTTCGTTGAAAACAACTACCTGGGGTCCGTCAATAATATACCTTATGTTCCAAAGGGCGCTCCGAAAAACGAAATAGACGAGCTGCTTGTCTCTTTCCGAAAAATGACGGCCGACATCCAAAACTACATCGCCAATTGGCAGACTGCCACAAAAGAGAACGAAGCTATTGCCGCCCAGCTTGCCGTAGGCGCCCAAATTCAGCAAAGTATTCTCCCTGACCCAACGGCAATCAATCAAAAAATCCCCGGCTACGAAATCAGGGCCGGTATGTACCCGGCCAAAGAGGTGGGCGGCGACCTTTACGACTGCTTCCTGTCAGCTCCCGGCAAACTGGCTGTTCTCATCGCCGACGTTTCCGGCAAAGGCATCCCGGCCGCCCTCTTTATGATGGTCACTAAAACCCTTTTGAAGAGCAAAAGCAGCCTCCAGGACCCCGCCATAATTTTAGCAGAAGTCAATAACGCCCTAGCTGAGCATAACGACAATCTGATGTTTGTAACGGTCTGGCTGGGAATCGTGGAGCTTTCTACCGGCAGATTGGTTTACGCCAATGCCGGACACAATTATCCCCTCTTGCAGCAAAAAACTGAACAGGCCGTCCGGCTGAAAGAAAAATCGGGGCCAGCTTTGGGAATCATCCCTAACGCCGTCTATAAAGACTACGAACAAACCCTGTCCCCTGGAAGCAAATTACTGCTTTATACCGATGGTATTCCGGAAGCAGAAAATCCCCAGCGCGAATTTTGGGGTATGGAGCGCCTGGAAAATAGTTTTCACGGAGCCAATACTCCTGAAGACATTTTACTTTCCGTCCGGGAATTTGTCGAAAACACCCCTCCCACAGATGACATTACCTTCCTGTGGCTTCAGCGCAAATAAAACCTTCACCCGCTCCCTTTCAGACAGCCTTCAATTATTTCTGATTTCCAGCCTGTGCAATTTTCATTGCCAAAAAATAACCCCCTTTGTCCGCCTTGTCCGACAAAAGGGGTTATTTTTATGAGCAGATAATCATTATATGAGAGTCATCCCCCGGCCATTCAGCCGTTCCATCATTGCATCGACTTTACCGACAGGACAATCCAAATGAGCAGTCGCCTTCTTGTTTTCATCGTAATAGGTAAATACCTTGTATTCTCCATGCTCTCCCTTTACTGTATCGCCTACGCTGTAGAATAAACTTGCGCCGCCTGTTACTAAACCCAGTTCCTCATCGCTTAAAACAAATTCATTATTGTCTTTTGACATAATCTGTCCCTCCTTTTAACATTAAATCAGCCTTAATCATTCGCCGCGCGGATAATCCCCCCTTTTATCATTATATTTACGCAATTTCAAAACTTCCTCTATTGCGTCCTATTCGATAAATTCAGGTAAAATCCTGCTGACAGTAAATGAAAACAAAAAAGAGCTCTCAAGATTTCCCTGAAAGCTCTGAGTTTGTAATGATGGCGGAGCAGGATGGATTCAGACCCTTGCAGCCCTGACGATTCAGCGATTTGGTAAGTACCGTTTTTAGCGTGTTGTGAGGGCGTATTTCGAGCGGTTCGCGCCGGTTTCAGGGCATTTGAAGCAGAGAGCACAGCCTTTTATTTCAAACTGTCCTTCATCAACCCAGTTTTTCTGATATTCAAGGGCTTTTTCCCGGCGCCGTTTACCCCTGTCAATTTCTGGATATCGGAGGACTGCCAGTCCTCGCACTCATCATAAAAATATTCCGTCTTGCGCTTCTTGAAGATACGGAAGGAGGTTTCCGCCGAATTGTCGTATATATGGCACACATCGCTCACAGCCACAACATCCTTCGCCAGCGCCATAGACCGGTCATAACGGGCGTAAATCTTATCCACCGGAACATCATGCCCGCCTAATTTCACCCTCATCCGAACCCGGTACACATTGATTAGCGGATCGGATGTTACAACGTAGTAGCAACGGATAAAGTAGCCGATTTCCTTGGCCCGGCGCAGGAGATCCAATTTCCGCTCCGTAGACATCACCGTTTCAAAGCAGAAGCTCTCCCGCCGCTCCAGGTACGATTCACGCTGCTGTTCCGCTATCTGAGCAGCTTCAAGATCGGTACACTTCAGGTTTTTCTTGATTTCGTCCGCATTGATATAATCCATCAGCGGCTTGAGCAATTCCGTCAGCGTGCTTTTCCCGGAGCCATTCGGTCCGGCAAATACCACAATTTCAGGCTTTTTCTGTGGTTTGCTCACTATAACGCCCCTTCCGTGACTTCCTGGCAAGCGGAACCCGCGTACCGTCGCTGTGCACCTCGTATATCATCTGCTCCTTCCGGTCATAGATGATGCTTGGCACGCCCAGTACCTTATGCTTCTCCAAGGCCAGCCGCACTGCGGCGTCTACCCGCTCGTTAAGCACCTCGTCCGGCAGCTCCGAATAATTATCCTCCAAGCAAACCCCTCCTCCTTATGTTCCCGACATCATACCGAAAACATTTTCTTTATTATATGGCATAGCCTTTAGTTTGGCAAGTGGTCAAAGTTGCCGGTTATCGGCAATCTCAATTTCCCTATTCATATACTAATCCAACTGGCCGGCTGTTCGGCTATTCTTTTGTGTAGCTGCCAGCCAATACAATAGCATCATAGGAGGTCATATACTTTTCTACAGGATTTTTTATTGACCACCAGTTAAACTGACGGATTTTATTGTGCCTATTCGGCGCTACTAAAAAGAGCCTTCAGAATTTCTCCTGAAAGCTCCAAGTTGATAATGGTGGCGGAGTGGGAGGGATTCGAACCCTCGCGACCTTGCAGCCCTAACGATTTAGCAAACCGTCCTCTTCAGCCTCTTGAGTACCACTCCGTAACTAAAGTATAAAAATATATTTGATTATCCAAGCTGGCAGGGGCAGTAGGACTTGAACCCACAACCAATGGTTTTGGAGACCACTACTCTACCAATTGAGC
>CAZIKQ010000051.1:0-10801 GCA_964540025.1 uncultured Schwartzia sp.
TAAAGGAGACCTGCGACCGGGTTATCTGGCTGGAGCAGGGCAGAGTAAAGGCTATTGGGAACACGGAGGAGGTCTGCGAGGAGTATGAAGGCAGAGACCAATAAAATGAAAATATTAGCACACAGGGGCTATTGGAACGACAAGATAAAAGACAATTCGCCCGAAGCCCTCCACTCGGCGCTGGAGCTGGGCTTCGGCTTCGAGTCGGATCTGCGCGACCTTGGCGGCGAATTAGTCGTGTCTCATAATATCGCCGATGCTTCCGCGCCAAAAGCTGAGGAAGTTTTTAAGTCGTTAGCAGAGTTTGGCGATAAATACTGCTTCGCTATCAACATAAAAGCCGACGGCCTGAAAAATCTATTGGCCGACAGCCTCGCGCGCTATAAAATAAAAAATTATTTTGTTTTCGACATGTCGATCCCACAAATGATCGAATTTCGCGAAAAGGGCCTCGTCTATTTTACCCGTCAAAGCGAGGTTGAGCCCTCTCCCGTTCTGTACGACGATGCGGCCGGCGTTTGGCTGGACGGCTTTTGGCGCGATGAATGGATAACGAAAGATCTTATTGGCGCCCATATAACCAAGGGAAAAGCCGTTGCCATCGTATCGCCGGAGCTGCACGCCAGGCCGCATTTAGAATTTTGGCGGCGGCTCCGCTCGTTTAGACTGGATTTTAGCCGCATATATCTTTGCACCAACTATCCTTTGGAAGCGAAAGAATTTTTTAACGCGGGAAATGAGGAGGAAAAATAGCATGCCAAAGATAAAAGCCGTCGTGTTCGATATGGACGGCGTTCTCATCGAAGCCAAAGAATGGCACTACGAAGCCCTGAATAAAGCGCTAAGGCTCTTCGGCTACGAAATCAGCCGCTACGACCACTTGGTCACCTATGACGGATTGCCTACGGCTAAAAAACTGGAGATGCTCAGCCTGGAAAAAGGTCTTCCCGTGGGGCTCCATAAGTTCATCAACCATATGAAGCAACGCTACACCGTAAATATGGTACACGTGAGTTGCTCGCCGCGCTTCTTTCACGAATACGCGCTTTCGCGTCTAAAAGCGGAAGGCTATCGTCTCGCCGTCGCCTCAAACTCCATAAGGGATACCGTGCGGCTGATGATGGAAAAAAGCTGTCTCATCTCCTACCTCGAATTTTTCCTGAGCAACCAGGACGTGACGAAGCCGAAGCCCGACCCCGAAATATACGCTACCGCCATCAAAAAGCTGGCCCTGACCCCCGAAGAAGTCCTGGTGCTGGAGGACAATCGCAACGGCATACAAGCCGCGACGGCGGCGGGCGCAAATGTAATGAAAATAGAAACCGTCTACGACGTAAATTACGACAACATCAAGGCACATATCAAATTGGCGGAAGCGAGGTAAGCAAAGCGATGAAAACGAGCGACTTAAACGTCATTATTCCCATCGCCGGACCAAATAAAGAAACGGAAAAAGGCGGCTATATAAAAAGCCTCCAAGAAATAGAACGGAAAACTATCCTGCAATACGTATTTGAGTCCCTGCAATCGCTCCAGGCAATTAACTTCGCCGTGGTGATAAAGCGCAAGGACGTAAACGCCTACCATCTCGACAACGTAGTGAAGCTCCTTCGTCCCGACGCGAAAATAATCATATCAGAAGAAGAAACCATGGGAGCCGCCTGCACCTGTATGCTGGCGGTAGACAACTTGAAGATGGATTCACCGCTGCTCATCGCCGGCGGCGATCAACTGCTGACTGTGGACGCCGCGCAAATAATCGCCGACTTTAACGGGCGGGACTTAGACGGTGGAACGGTGATCTTCGACGACATCCACCCGCGCTGGTCCTTCGTAAAGCTGGATGAAGCGGGGTTCGTCGTCGAAGCCGCCGAAAAGCGCCCGATAAGCCGGAATGCCTCTGCGGGATTTTACTACTTCAAAAGAGCTGCCTGCTTTTTCGAGGCGGCGCAGCAAATGATCGATAAAGACGCGGCGGTCAACGGCAGCTTCTACGTCTGCCCTGTCTTTAACGAAATGATATTAAAGCAGATGAAGATTGGTGTCTACCGTATAAAAAAAGAACAATATTACAGCTTTAGCCACGACTCCGGCATGGAAGCGTATAAAGCCTATTTGAAAAGCCTAAAAGCGGAAGGCGGTGCGCTATGAAAACGGCTAAGCTTGACGACATGATAAGAGGCTGGTTCATCGGCAGCTTTACACCGACGCTCTACGCTACGAGCGACGTAGAAGTCGCCGTAAAGCGCTACAGCGCGGGCGATAGCGAAGCAAAACACTATCATAAAATCGCAACGGAATTTACTGTCGTCGTTTCCGGGCGCGTCCGCATGAACGGCGAGGAATTTTCCTCCGGCGATATAGTCGTCTTAGAGCCAAATGAACCCGCCGATTTCAAGGCGTTAGAAGATTCGGTAAACGTTGTTGTAAAAATTCCCGGCGCGAGCAACGACAAATATTTATGTCAATAAAGGAGATAGATTAAATGCTCAATATCGTAATCCCCATGGCGGGAGCCGGTTCGAGATTTGCAAAAGCGGGTTACAAAGTCCCGAAACCCTTTATCGACGTTTTGGGAAAGCCCATGATTTGCCATGTGCTGGAAAACTTAAATATGCCAAACGCCAGATTCATACTGCTGGCAAGAAAAGAGCATTATAACAATGAGCAGAAAACAGTAAATTGGATAAAAACACATTATAAGTCTGAATTTGTCCTGATCGATAAGCTAACCGAGGGCGCAGCCTGCACGGTTTTGCACGCCCACCGGCTAATCGACAACGACTCCCCCTTATTGATCGCAAATTCAGACCAAATCGTGGATATGAATATCGGCGATTTCATCAGCGACAACGACAATCGCAAGCTTGACGGCTCGGTTCTCTGTTTTGAAGACAACGATCCGAAATGGTCCTATGCAAAGCTGGATGAAAACGGCTTGATCACGATGATAAAGGAAAAAGAAGCCATATCAGAACATGCGACCGTCGGGATTTATTACTTCAATAGAGGCCGGGACTTTGTGGAAAACGCCATCGACATGCTGGTGAGAAACGAGCGGGTAAATAACGAATTCTATGTGGCCCCGGTGTATAACTACGCCATTGAAAAGGGTAAAAAGTTTGGTATTTATTCAATTAACAAAAACCAAATGCACGGTACGGGAACGCCTGATGATTTGGATAAGTATATTGAAATTAAGCGGGGAGTACCAGTGTAATATGCAAACCAACCGGATCTATAGCTATGATGTCATAAAATTCGCTGCAATAGTTGCTATTGCACTGATGCATTTTAACTGGCAAAGTGTTCCACAGGCATATATTGGTGTAGAGTTCTGTTTTATAATTACCGGTTTTTTTCTTTCAAAAAATTACGCTACATACAACGAAAATGACTTATTAAATACGGTACTTGATCGCATTAAGGGCTTTTATCCGTATTATGTAATTGTGATGTTACTTACATTTTTACTTATTTATAAAGACTTTCATATAGATAAAATCATTTCAGCACTTTTATTTTTTCCTCACATTGGTTTAGCACCTAAAATAGGCCTCGGTCCTCTGTGGTTTCTTGGTGCGTATACTTACGTGTTTGCTTTTTATATGTGTTTATTTCGCCTTATTGATGATAGGGCAAAAGTTAAATATGTAGTAGGTTTGCTTGTGGTATGTAGTTTGATGTTAATGATGAAGATAAGCCCTGCTATGAATATAAACTATTCTCTTGAAAGAGAGCAGTTTATCGGGTTTATTCCATTTGGCGTTGCAAGAGGCATAGCTGGGATTGGTCTTGGATTTTTACTTGGTGAATTAACTGATAACTATAATAAAAATCCATTTTCTAAATTATCAGCTGTAGTTGAGATCTTCTCATTGAGCTGTCTTATTTATATTATCCTACATAGAGTAAGCCCTCGTTTTGATGTTATTGCTTACGTATTGATTAGTATTTTAGTCGTTTCTCTTTACTACAAAAGTTCGTTTGTATCAAGAAACCTGGAAAATGTTGGGGCGAAATTTATAAATTTGTTTTCATTATCAATGCAAGTTTATATTTTCCACGGTCTTATTATAAAATGTTTTGGAAATTATCTAAAAGCTCATTTCAAAGACCATGACTTGTATATAATCATTTATCTTGCGTCAGTGCTTTTGTTTTGTTTTGCAATGAGGTATTTATATACAAAATCACTTCCATTGTGGAAAAGTGCAGTTCCTGGCAGCGAAAATTGGGGGGGTAAAAGTCCTGATTATTGTGTTTTTATAAAGTGCAATTATTAAAAGGATAGGATAAATAATTAAATGAAAACGACAAAGTTTGAAGATATAAGGAGCAATATTGTGCATAAAAGAATTCTTTTGTCTTTAGATAGAGATCAGTTTAAATTTTTTGACTATACCGCTGATTACGCCAAAAACTTGGAGAGTTTAGGCGGTAATAGCGGCAATAATGTTTTTCAGTATTGTTTGCAAAAAATACTAACAAATGACAATAATGAAGTTACGATTGATACCGAATTTTTACATAGAAGTATAGACTTTAATAAACAAAAAGCGGATTATATTAATAATAACTTTGATTGCGTAGTTTTTTCGCCCGCAAATATCATTGCAAACTATGCCAAAACACAAAAATTACCAATGTTTATTAAAAGAATGAGTATGTTAAAAATTCCTATTTATGCTATTGGCCTTGGGGCACAATCTGATAGACAATATTCTATGGATTTTTTATTAGATATTAAAGATTTGGCTTTTGAGTATATAAAAACTATTCTTAATTCTGGCGGAAGGATTGGTTTAAGGGGATATTTCACCGCGGAAGTGGTAAAAAAATTAGGTTTTACGGATAGCGATTTTTCCGTTATAGGATGTCCTTCTTTATTCATGAACGGTAGTAATTTAAAAGTTGTAAAACCCACTTTAAATGAATATGATTTGCATATTGCAATTAACGGTTTTAGAGCGTGGAATAATCCTCTATGCGCTAAGTACTTAGTCAATAACAAAAACAGTTTTTTTGTTTGTCAAGATGAATTTTATAAATTATTATATAATACTTTAGGTTACGGACATAGAGAATATCAATATCTTGCGGATTCAGATAATAAGTGGTTAAATTGTTACAATAATGATTCAATAAAACTTTATGGCGATTTTCAGTCATGGTATAACGATTTAAAAAATAAAAATATCAATTTCTCATTTGGATGCCGTGTCCACGGAAATATTGTTCCAATTTTAGCGGGAATTCCAGCCTATATAGATGTTTTTGACTCTAGAGTAAGGGAACTAGCTGAGTTTTTTGATATTCCGTGCGGATATTTAGATGAAGGTTTTAATGATCCTTATGGGTTGTATCAGAAAGCTGATTATACAAATTTTAACAAGAATTTTGCACAAAAATTTGACAATTTTAGAAACTTCATGGACGATTGTGGTTTAAACATAGCTGGAACATTATCGAAAATCCCTGCTGATTATATATTACCTAAAGTTAATAACCAGAAATACATTTGCACCTTAGCTTCTAAACTTAGTAAGGCTAAAAAAATCGCTTTCGTAGCGCATGAGTTTGGTTTATATAGCGGTCATGGCGGGATCGCTTCTTACCTATATAATATTTGCAGTTGGTTATTAAAATTGCCAAATATAGAAATTTTTGTTTATGCTTCTTATTACGGTAATAATACCGACCTTCTGCAAAATACCAGATTTAATATAATTAAGTTAAACGGTAATCTTGAAGAACAAAGAGATTTTGTGTTTAGAAGATTAATAGAGGTACAACCAGATTATATTGAATTTGCCGAGTTTAATGCTCTTGGATTAAAAACTGTTATAGAGAAAAAGCTAAATAATATCGACGAATTACAGCATTCTACTATTGTGACAAATAATCATACTGCCACAAAAGAATGTTGGGAGTGGTCAAATCTCAAAAATTTTGCGTTGGCTCCTTATTATTTGCAAAATGTTTCTAACGAGGAAGCTATACAAATGCACTTATCTGATTATTGTATAGCTCCGTCAAGTTTTTTAGCTGATTATGTTAAAAAAAATTATCATTTAGAAAACCAGGTTTTGGTTTTTGCGAATCCATATATAACTGCTTTAAAAACTAAAGATAGAATCAGGAGAGAAATGGAAGAAGTATTCGATTTAAACGAATTTAATAACTCGTTTAATATAGTGTTAATTTCAAGATTTGAGGGAAGAAAACAGCAAAAAAAGCTTATTATGGCAATCAAAAAGCTAATTGATGAGGAATTAAATATTAACCTTATAATGGCGGGTAATTCGACAACCATGAGTAATGGGATTGATTATAGAGAATATCTGATGCAGTTTGCGGGCGATACTAAAAATATATATTTCTTTGATTTTGCCAACCTTGAAACACAAGAAAAATTTGTTGCAATTGCCGACCTGACAGTTATGCCGTCTACCTTTGAAAATCAGCCTGTGGCTATGATAGAGACTGTTTTAAGAGAAATTCCTGTAATGGGTTCTATATATAGCGGCATAACGGATTATACGAAAGACGAACGACTTCTTTTCAATCCTTTCAAAGAGAATGATCTCACTGACAAAATACGAGATTTTTATCATCTCTCTAAAAATGAAAGGATAAGTATTCAAAAAGCGCAGAAAAAGCGTTTAGAGGAATTTATTGACCCTGAAAAATCTATATTAGACAGGATAAATCTAAAACCAATAAATAAACGATACAATTATGAGGAAAATATGAGGACTTTAATAAAATGAAATATGCGCTGCTGATACATGGTCCATTTTCAACAGAATGGCTATCTCAAATAAAGCTTCAAATAGAAAATTTCAAAAAAGGTTTTAATCAAATTATTATTGTTTCATACCAAAACGATTATGAAAAATATCTAACTTTATTAGAATCTCTAAATTTAAATAATATTGATATTGCTACTATTAAAGACACCATAAATCCCGGTTTTTTTAATATCAACAGGCAAATTTTGAGCGTAAATAAAGGTCTACAATTAATAGATGACGATAGCTATGTTTTTAAATTGAGAAACGATCAAAGCGTAGATTTTAACAAAGTTATTAGCTATGAAAACGATGAAAAAATAATTACCACGAACTGTTATTCCAGACGCGATAGATTGTATCATCCGTCGGATATGTTTTTATTTGGACGTCTACAATTTTTAAAAGAAATGTATTCTTTAGAGGCAATTACGGAAACTCATTTAATGACGGAATATAAAAATAAAAGAATGTATAAAGAAAATCCTAAATTAGATGCGGTACCATTTTCACCTGAAAGCATCCTTTGCAGACATTATTTAAAATTAAAAAATTGGGATTTTAAGGAAACAAAAGAAGATAGTTTTCAAGCCTTAAGGAAATATTATTTAATACTTAATTCTTGGAACATAGATTTTAGGTGGAGCAAAAAAAGACCGAGTTTTGTTCCAGAAGGCTCTATAATATTACCTCATGATTGTACTATATCGCCATTTGAAGGCGTACCTCCAGAAAAAGCTACTTGTTATACTGAAGCGGATTTTAATAAGAACTGCCCGTCAATAAAGGATATATATTACATAATTCTATCTAAATTAGTATGGCGATTAGCTATGCTAATAAATTTTATTTCTGATATTAGAAATAAAATAAGGCGAAAGAGAGAACTCGGATATAAATCGTTTGGTATCGTAAAATTATGTTTCAAAAAATTATGGTCTGATTACAAATTAAAAACAAATCTAAAAACATTATGAGGTCGGACAATATTTCCATCGTCGTTCAGGGCGGAGTTTCAGCGATAACCGTCAATGTGTTGCGCAGTTTGCGGAAAGTTTTTCTGACCGCCGAGATCGTTCTTTCGACGTGGGAAAATTCAGATCTTAGCGGGCTGGATTATGATAAGATCGTTTTGTCGCCTGATCCCGGCGCGCAAATGGCTTACGAGGCGGTGGGCGTATACAATAACGTCAATCGTCAGCTTACCAGCTCAGCAGTCGGGGTCAATGCGGCGACGCGGCCCTATATATTAAAGATGCGGACGGATATTTTTATTAAGAGCGCCGCGTTTTTAAGTTACTTCGGTAAGTACGACGACTATGCGCCGTATATTTTCAAAAACCGCTTACTGATCTGTAATTACTACACGCGAAATCCCCGGGCGCAGGGCGTTTGTGTTCATCCGTCGGATTGGCTTCTGTTCGGTCGAGCGGAAGACGTAAAACTTTTTTACGCTGATTTTTCGCTTCAGACGGATGAAGAAGCGGTATGGTTCAAAACCCGCCGCAAAGATAGTTTGATATATAAAGGCTATTTATCGCGCTTCACGCCGGAGCAATATATTTTTTTATCGTTTTTGCGCCGTTTTCAGGAGGTTGAAATAGACTGCTATTATAGCTCCTCGCCCGAGCTCAGGCGCTTGACGGAAGAGCTTTACGCTAAATGCTTTGTCGTGCTTGATTATCGCGCAGAGCTTGATATCGGGTTTTCCAAATACGATCCTAATCGTTATTTTGAAAAATATCTCTTGATTTCCCATTGGCAGTGGCGCGCGCTGTACCAGCGGTATTGCGAAGATACAGCGTCTTTTCGTTGGACGCTGTATCTCCTTTTTAGCTGCGTGGCTCGCCTCGTCTACGGCTTACGGCAAAATATCGTCGCACTCCTCGACCGCCTGAACTTAAAAGAACCGTTAAAACAGCGTCTTAACGGCAGAAAGAAAAGCATTCCGACAACGGCTGATTGAAAAAGGGCGTTACAAGATTTCTCCACAACAAAAAGCAGACGGTACCCTACTTTGTACTGTCTGCTTTTGTTTTGCCCAAAGACCTTAATCCCTGATAAAATTAAAAATTTGCGACTATTTACCACCGCCTGTATCCATAATAAATTGTCCTGCAAAAATCTGAATAATATGGTATAATAGCCACAGCAGTGAATCATAAAAAGAAAGGGTGACGTTCCTCTGATGTTGGAAGGGATGCGCGATAAGAATATTGGAGCAAATTACCCAAAATTATGCTCAATATTTACAGAATGAATTGATTTGGTGCTGTGCGAGGAAATGGGGTGATACCAATGGGTGACAAAATTATTATTGGCATGACAGGCCCTTTCGGAAGCGGTTGCTCATACATAGCAAAAGAAATCTTGAAGAAGAAAGGATATAAATACATATCCCTCTCTGCAATCTTGAAGGGGGAGTACGGAAAAGATAAGAACTCTACAAGAACTGAGTTGCAGGATTTTGGTAATGATCTGAGAGCGAAGCAGGGTGCTGACATCCTTGCAAAGAAGGCATACCAGAAAATTTCGAACAGCAAGAATGAAAAATGGGTTGTCGATAGTATCAGGAACACCCATGAAATTGAGTTTTTGAAAAAAAGGTTGGTACGTTTTATGTGATAGCTACATGGGCTGACCAGGAAACCCGATGGAAGCGCGTTGAGGATAAATACGAACACAATAGGGTTACTTTTGAAAAGGATGATGCAAGGGATAGTCGGGAAAAGTCTGAAAACGGCCAGCAAGTCACACTTTGTTATCAAATGGCGGATATTATAATCATAAATAATAAGGAGATTAGATCTGTCGGAGCCGATGATTTTCAGGCATTAGAGCAAAAGACTCAAAGGTTTATTGACATAATCGAAGGGAAAGATAAATTCGTCCCTTCAGAAATTGAAACCTTAATGGCGATGGCCTATGCTAATAGCATGAGATCATCGTGCTCCCAGCGTAAAGTGGGAGCACTTATCATTGATAACTTCGGAAACGTGTTCAGTTCTGGATACAATGAAGTTCCAACATCCGAACGTTCATGCAAGAAAGAATATGGGATGTGTTACAGAAAATATTTGCGAACCAAGTTTTCTAATAAACTGACAGAAATAATTCAGGACGAAGAAACGAAAAATAATGTTATTGCAGTAGTTAATGATCATTTTAAAGCTCTTGACTATTGCCGGGCTCTTCATGCTGAGGAAAATGCTATTGTAAACATGGCGCGACTTGGCGGATCGAAGAACTTGAATGATGCTACTCTTTATACGACAACTTATCCCTGCAATATGTGCGCGAATAAGATAGCGCAGGTGGGGATCAGACATCTGGTTTATTTTGAGCCCTACCCGCAGGAGGAAGCAAAGATCATTCTTCGAACCCACCGTGTAGAACAAATCCCATTCGAAGGAATCACATTTAATGGATATTTTCGCTTTATGGAGGTACTGCGATGAAAAGCGTTATAGTTTGCCCTAGGTGCAAGAATTTGGTTTACTTCAATTCATATTTCGGTGCCTACATTTGCGAGAAGTGTAGCTGGGAGGATGCCTCGTATGCGAAAGAGAGAGCCTCTTATGCGATTGCAGCAAGAGTACGGAAAGTTAAGAGAGTGCGGATTCGGATGAGATGAAGGCTTAGATAAAAGCATGTTCACTAAAAAACAATCTTCTACTCACGGAAAGAGAACTGTTGTAAGATAAAATATTCAAAAAGCAAAAGGCGCCCTTGATTGTTGTGGACTGTACCCCATAAAATAAACAAAGAAAAAAGAAACCTCCTGCTGTAGAATGTAGAAGAACTACAGCAGGAGGTTTCTTTTTAGTGGTGGTGCGCCCGGCATGAGCAACAACCAGGTGGTGAAAGTCCACTACGCGCTCGGTGGAAGAAATTCAAGCTTCCTGGCTTCTGCCTCGGAAAGAACGGCAAAGGCATTTTCATTCGTGCGCATAAAAGTGCACAACGAAAGGCTAAGGCAAAACTCAAGCATTTGACCAAACGAAATC
>CAZIKQ010000052.1:0-10484 GCA_964540025.1 uncultured Schwartzia sp.
CGGGGAGCCTTTGGGCTGGGTAAAAGGGTAGACATAGAGTTTTTTGTCAACAGTCTGAGGCTCCCCTAAAGGGGAACATCAGAGTGAATAAGTGGCTTTGTCTACAGTCTGACCCTCCCCTAAAGGGGAGGCTTTTGTGGTCGGTAATCTCTCCATTGAGGGGAGCAGAATCACTTTCTATTTTGCCTTCATAAATTCCCGCCAGCGGCTGGCGTGCTGATAATAGCTGACCGCTGTCCGGAGCAGCCCGGCCTTGTCCTGTTCACCGGCCCCTTCCTCCAGGTGAACCGTCGACTGGCGGACCGGCTTCAGGATGGCCAAGCCCCGCTGGTCCCCGTAGCCGATGTATTGGTAATTGCTGATGAAATACCGGGGCTGGTAATCCGGGTCAAGGACGTTTTCCCCGTAGAAGGAACTGTCGTATTCAAAGCCTATGGCCGCCAGCAAAGTAGGAATCGCGTCGATCTGGCTGATGGCCTTGTCGACCCGCTTCGGCTCAATGAACTTCGGCCCGTAGATGAACAGGGGAACCAGGTGGGTGTCGGGATTCAGCTCCTGCTTTCCCGCCGAGGCGGCCCCGTGGTCGCCGATAAACAGGAACACGGTGCTGTCGAACCAGGGCTTCTCTTTGGCCCGGTTCAGAAAGTCCCCCACCGCCCAGTCCGAATAGCTTACCGCCCCCAGGCGGCCGGTACCGGAAGGAATGGCCACCCGGTCCTCCGGGTAGGTGTAGGGACTGTGATTGGAGGTGGTCAGCACCAGCTGGAAAAACTTCACTCCCACGTCGAAGGAATTATCGGCCTGATTGAGGACCTCCGTAAAGAGATCCTCGTCGGAAATCCCCCAGACGGTCTCATGGGCTACGGCCCGGTCGGAGATGTTCGTCCTGTCCACCACCGCGAAGCCGTTGCCGGAAAAGAACTCGTTCATGTTGTCAAAGTAGCCGTATCCTCCGTAGACCCACTTTACATCGTAGCCCCGCTCCTTAAACAGGCGGCCGGTATTGTAGAGGCCGCCGTTGTCCCGCTGGCGGATGACGGACATCCCCGCCTGGGGGGGCATGGACAGGGCGATGGCCTCCAGTCCCCGGACGGTGCGGGTGCCGGTAGCGTAAACCTTGCTGAAGAAAAGGCTCTCGCTGGCCAGCTGATCCATGACGGGGGTAAGGCCCTTGTACTTGCCGGCTTCGGAAAGGAACTCATAGCCGAGGCTTTCTATTACCACCACGATCACGTTAGGCTCCGGGGCGGCGGCCGCCAGCCGGGGAGTATTTTTCATTGAGCCCACGTGGCGGCGGATAGACTGGCCGCCGCCGTCCAGCAGCTTGTCCTTCTTTCCGTAGTGCTTGCGGAGAAAATTGGCAACCTCCGCCTCGCTGTCTACCAGATAGAAATCCTTATAGGAGAGATTGTTGGCCAGAAAAGCGGCCCCAAAGCTGTAAAGGTCATTTTTGGCCGCCTCCTGATTGTAGCGGTTGGAGCTTACCTTTTCCGCCATTCTGGCATCCACCAGATTGAAGAGGGCGAAGGTGAAGATCACGGAAACGCCGAAGGCGGTAAGCCGTTTGAAAAAGCCGGGATAACGCTCCTCGTACACCCTGTCCAGGGAGCGGATGAAAATGTAGAATATCCCGGTGAGGGCCAGCACCAGCAGTAAAAGGGGAACCACGGGGAAGGTGTGCCAGATGTTCAGCAGCATTTCCGAGGTATAGATGAGATAGTCGACGGCGATGAAGTTGAAGGAACAGCCAAATTCCCGCCAGAACATGAACTCGGCCACCCGGGACAGGAAAATCACGAACAGCAGCAGGAACAGTCCCAGCTTGCAGAGAGACTGAAAGGGCCGCCATTCCTGCAATTTGTCCGGGATGATAAGCCGGAAGAAAAGCATGATGGCGGCGATCCAGGCGAAGGCGGCGACGGTTTCCACCGCCCCGAACAGGAATGTCTTCACCAAAGTTAAAAACTGGGAGCTGAGCCTTGCGCCGGGGAAAAATGTGCGGACGGTGGCGGCCTTCAGCAGGGTGGCGAAGAAATTCATCCCCAAAAGCAGGAGAAGGATTGGAATTATCCGCCGGTATAAATAATTATCTCTGGCCGAGGGATCGGTATAGGGCGGCTTTCGGGAAGCATCCTTGGAAAAGAGTTTCATAACAGGGCAATTAGCCTCCTGACAACAGAATATACACAGATAGACAGACTATTTTTATCAGTTTTTCGGGGGATTGTCAATGATTTACCCCCGGCCGGGGAGAAATCGGAAATTTGCCGGAAAATTTATCGGCTTATTCTCTTGACTTTAGCCGCTGTAAACCATAGAATAGAAACGTTACAAAGTTACATAAAAACTTTGCAAAAAATTGTCTTTTGTATGAATTTGCAATAAAATGAGGAGATGTTTTTAATGGCAGAAATCAAATTTGTCAAAGCCCCCGCCCTGAAGGAAAAAGTCGACGTTTCCACCATCGGCTTCGGTACTTATTTCACCGACTATATGTTCCGGATGGATTACAACCCGGAGGAAGGCTGGCACGGGGCCAGCATCGTTCCCTACGAGGATATTAAGGTAAGCCCGGCCAACACCACCCTCCATTACGGCCAGGCGATTTTCGAGGGCTGCAAGGCCTACGTCACCAGGGAAGGAAAGCCGGTAGTGTTCCGGGGCAAGGATCACATTGCCCGCCTGAACCGGTCCGCCAAAATTCTCGATATCCCCCAGGTTCCCTTTGACGAGGCTTACAACGGGCTGATAAAGCTTCTTTCCATCGAGAAGGATTGGATCCCCAACGGCCCCGGCCAGAGCCTCTATATCCGTCCCTTCATCTTTGCTTCCGACCCTTTCCTGGGAGTCAGCGTGAGCCAGACCTACGTTTTCCTCATCATTCTTTCCCCGGTGGCCGCCTACTATGCCCACGGCTTTGCCCCCGTAAAGATTATGGTGGAGGATCATTACTCCCGGGCCTGCCAGGGGGGCCTCGGCGCCGCCAAGACTCCGGCTAACTACGCCGCCAGCCTCCATGCCGGGCTCTATGCCCATGAAAAGGGCTATGATCAGGTCCTCTGGACTGACGCCGCCGAGCATAAGTGGATCGGCGAGGTGGGCTCCATGAACATCCTGTTCAAGATTGACGGCAAGATCGTTACCCCGGAGCTGGACGGCACCATTCTCGACGGCATCACCCGCCGCACCGTTCTCCAGATTGCCCGCGACTGGGGCTACCCCGTTGAGGAACGGAAGATTTCCGTGGACGAGCTGGTGGAGGCTTACAGGAACGGAAAGCTGGAGGAGGTATTCGGCTCCGGCACCGCCGCCGTTATCTCTCCGGTGGGCGAGCTGATCTGCGGCACGGAAAATCCCGTCCACATGGTGCTCAATGAGGGCAAAATCGGCCCCTTCGCCCAGAAGATGTACGACTACATTGACAAGCTCCACACCGGTGAGACTGAGGATAAATACGGCTTCGTTGAGCCGGTTGAATAACGACTAATCCGTCTGATAGGCTACCCTGTAGGTTGCATGAGCTGTCGCTGTAGGCGACTGAGGGTTGAATAAATCAGCGGTTTTGCCGTTCCCAGCGAAAATTTTTAGAGGGGCAGGTCTATCCTGCCTCTTTTTTTCATATTTTTGGTGTACTATCCTCCTAAGCCGCTGGCGGGAAAATTTTTCTCACCCGGCAAAAAAATTAGAGGACTTTATCTCCGGTGGATAGAATAATTTAATTACGGTAACGACTGAAAGGCATCCGGACTGTCAACTCAGCAAGGTCATAGTCAGATAAAAAATTTCCGGAAAGGAGGCGGCCCCGTGGATTCAGAATTTTTTTCCATATCAAATCTGTCCCTGCCCCATCAGGTCAGAGGACTCCTGATGACGGTAGGGATTCTGGACATCGTTGATATCATCATCGTGGCCGTTATCCTTTACCACTGCTACAAGCTGCTGGAGGATACCAGCGCCATCACCCTGGTGAAGGGCATCGTGGCCCTGCTGCTGCTGACCGGTATCTGCGGGGCCCTGGAGCTCCACGTCATCGACTGGCTTTTGCAAAAGGTAGTGACCGTCCTCATGGTGGCCCTGCCGGTGATTTTTCAGCCGGAGCTGCGGCGGGCGCTGGCTCATATCGGACAGGGGAGGTTCTTTGCCCCCTACGGAGTCTTTGCGGAAGAGGAATCGGAAATCTGCATCCGGGAAATCTGCGATGCGGTAGACTCCATGTCCAAGTCCCGCACGGGGGCGCTCATCGTCTGTGAACGGAGCACCCGCCTGAACGATATTATCGACGAAAAAAACGGCACCAAGCTGGACGCGGTGATTTCCGCCGACCTGCTGAACCAGATTTTCTTTATCAATACGCCCCTCCACGATGGGGCAGTGATTATCCGGGGCAGCCGGATCATGGTGGCCGGGGCGAAGCTGCCCAACAGCCAGAATGCAAACATTCCTCACGAGCTGGGAACCCGTCACCGGGCCGCCATCGGCATTTCCGAGCAGGTAGACGTCCTGGCCCTGGTAGTCAGCGAGGAAACCGGCATCGTGTCCATAGCGGAGCGGGGCCACATCAAGCGCAACGTCACCCGGCTGGCACTTCAGGAGCGGCTGAAAACTGTGTTCCCCACCGAGAAGAAGGAAAAGCTGAACTTCAAGGAGCTGTATCTGGCAGCCAAGTCCCGCATTAAGAGGGCGGAAAAATGACATTTTTTCATCGGATCTTTCATCGGAACCTCCCCATAAAGATAATGGCCATTCTCACGGCCACGGTGCTTTGGTTCTACGTTATGAACAACCAGAACCCCTCTATTGAGGCCACCATAAAAAGAGAAGTCCAGCTGGTGAATATTCCTGACGGAAAGGTGGTTTCTCTGGAGGAAAACAAGGTAAATATAAAGGTCAGGGCCCTGCGCTCCTACTTCGTGTCCACGGCCGGCAGCGAGTTTCGGGCCGAGCTGGACGCGGAGGATCTCCCGAACGGCCGGATCAGGGAAAAGGTAAACGTCATTCTGCCCCACGGCTTTGAGCTCATCGAGGTGGACCCGCCGGAGCTGCCCGTGTTCGTCGATCCCATCGAAAAAAAACTGGCGGATATCAAGCTTATCCCCACCGGCTCTCCCGCCGAGGGAATTACCCTGGCCAGCGTCAGCGGCGACCTGGAGCAGGCGGAGGTCATCGGCCCTGCCTCTCGGGCGAGGCAAGTATCAAGGCTCATCGCCTATGTCCCTTTGAACAGGCATGACACGGACTTCTCCCAGCAGGTACCCCTGCTGCCGGTGAGTAATCAGGGCCGGGTGATAGAAGACGTGACCGTGGCTCCTACCGTGGTAGTTGCCTCCGTTCAGCTGGCCCGGGGATTGTCAAAGAAAATCGTCACTGTAAGCCCGGTGCTGACGGGCCAGCTGCCGGAAGGAATCCTTTTGGACAAGGTGGCCATAAATCCGGCAAAGATTGAAATCACCGGCCGGAAGGAAGTCATTGACAAGCTTCAATCCATCGCTACCCGGGAAATCGACCTTTCGGAGATCGAGCCGGAGAATATCATTAACGGAACCTTTTCGGTAAACGTCCTCCTTCGTCCCATCCAGGATGTAGTCGTCATTGACCGGACGGTAAAGGTGGATATTTCCACGAAAGAAAAAGCGCAGGGAAAGTAATGCTCAGAATTACGGATTTTCACGTTCCCATCACCAAAGATTGGGGATCTTCCTTCAATAACCTTGAGCCGCCGGTGGAAGCCTTGGCGGCTCGCCTTGGATTGCCGCTTCACGCTATTGGTGAGGCGGCTGTTTTGCGTCAGGGCCTCGACGCCCGCCGCCGCAACGGAGCACCCATTTGCTCCGTTTACCAGCTGGAGTTTTCTCTGGCCGGGGGAGCGAAGGCGGAGGAAAAGTTTCTGGCGGCCAACCGCCGGAGCCGGAACGGAATAAAAAATCTCACGCCGGCGCCGGAGTCAGCGCCTGCCCTCTGGGAAATCGCGGCGGAGATCCGGGAAAGGCTGGCCCGGAGAGAAATTGTTCCGCAGGAAGGGGAGCGGCCCGTAGTTGCCGGCTTTGGCCCGGCGGGAATGTTCGCCGCCCTCCTGCTGGCCAGAGCCGGTCTTTCGCCGCTGGTGCTGGAGCGGGGGGCCGACGTGGAGAGCCGCCGGGCCAGGGTAGCGGCCTTCTGGGCCGGAAGAAGCCCCCTTGACCCGGCGGCCAACGTCCAGTTCGGCGAGGGCGGGGCCGGGACCTTTTCCGACGGCAAGCTCACCACCCGGGTGGACTCCCCCCTCATTCGGGACGTGCTGGACGCCATGGTGGACTTCGGCGCGCCGGAAGAGATAAAAATTCTCCACAAGCCCCACATCGGCACCGATAAGCTGGTTCCCATGGTCAAGAACCTCCGGCAGGAAATCATCGCCCTGGGGGGAGAGGTGCGGTTCCTGACGGCCGTGACAGAGCTGGAATTTGACAGCCGGCAAAATATCGCCGCCGTCGTTACCGAGGACGGCCAGCGGATAAAGACCGCCGCCCTGTTCCTGGCCATCGGCCACTCCGCCCGGGACACCTATTGTCAGCTGTTCAGGCAGGGAGTGGCCATGGAGCCGAAGCCCTTTGCGGTAGGCGTCCGCATCGAGCACACCCAGGAGCTTATCGACCGGGCCCAGTACGGCCGGCCGGCGGTCGCCTCCGCTGGCGGGACGTCTCTGCCCCCCGCCGGCTACTCCCTTACCTGGCAGGACAGAAGCAGACCCGGCAGCCGTAGCGTTTACTCCTTCTGCATGTGTCCCGGCGGTCAGGTGGTAGCCGCCGCCAGCGAGCCGGGACGGCTGGTTACCAACGGCATGAGCCTCCACGCCCGGGCCAGCGGCGTGGCCAACGGGGCCCTGCTGGTAAACGTCCAGCCGGAGGATTTTGGCGGGGCCGTGCTGGGTGGCATCGACTTTCAGCGGAAATACGAGGAGCTGGCCTTTCAGGCTGGCGGCGGAGACTACCGGGCCCCCGTTCAGGCCGTGGGGGACTTTCTGGCCACGGCGGAGGGCGCTCCCCGCTGTGATACAAAAAATTTCTGCGTTTCCCCTACCTACCGTCCGGGAGTAAAAAATTCCCGGCTGGCCGAATGCCTGCCGGACTTTGTCATCGCCTCACTGGCGGCGGCTCTCCCGGCCTTTGACCGGAAGATAAAAGGCTTCGGCGCTCCCGACGTGCCCATTACCGGCGTGGAAATGCGGTCCTCGGCCCCCTGCCGGATACTCCGCCAGCGGGAAAGCTATCAGTCCCTGTCCCACGGAGGACTGTACCCCATCGGCGAAGGTGCGGGCTACGCCGGGGGAATTATGAGCGCCGCCTGCGACGGCTTGAATGCAGTCTTGGCCTATCTGGAAAAATTGGGAATTTGCGATGAAAGGCTAAAACAGCTCCGCTGAATTGGCTGAAAAGCCGCTCCCCAAAGCCTCCCCTGTAGGGGAGGTGGCGGCGTAGCCGCCGGAGGGGTGACGTACCCTCCCAAAGCCTCCCCTCCAGGCTGGCATGGCTCGCACTGGAAGCCTCCCCTGTAGTGGAGGTGCCTGCATCACTCTAAGCCTCCCCTGTAGGGGAGGTGGCACCGAAGGTGCCGGAGGGGTGACAGATCAACCGAGCAGTATGTCTTTTCACCCCTCAGTCAGCTTCGCTGACAGCTCCCCTAAATGGGAGCCTTTGAGGCAGACTAGCCGTTCCCCACAAGCCTCCCCTCCGGCCAAAAGGGAGAAATTGCCTTGCATTTTTCTGAATACCTGCATTATAATGGACTGACACCGCTGTGGTTTTGGCACAGGGAACCACAGCGGCATCAGTAAAGTATGAGAGGAGCCGTAGAATGGCGAGACTTTTTGGCACGGACGGCGTCCGGGGCGAAGCGAACATAGGGCTTTGCCCGGAGCTTGCATACCGCATGGGCCGGGCCGCTGCCCTGTATTTCGGAGAAAAGGCGGAGGGTGAACGCCGCCCGGTAATCGTTATCGGACGGGACACCAGATTGTCAGGCTCGATGTTTGAAAATGCCCTGGCGGCGGGGATCTGCTCTGCCGGAGGACAGGTCGTCCAGATCGGGGTCATCCCCACCCCGGGCATCGCCTACTTGGCCCAGCAGCTGGGAGCTGTCTGCGGAATCGTGGTATCCGCCTCCCACAACCCCTTTGGGGATAACGGCATTAAATTCTTCGGGGGAGACGGCTACAAATTGCCGGACGCCGTGGAGGATGAGATTGAAAAGCTGGTGACCGCTATTGAGCAGGAGGACGTATTCACCAGAAGCTTTGGCAAGAATATCGGCTTTGTGGAACACCGGCCGGAGCTGATCGAGCGCTATATCGGCTACCTCCGCAGTACCGCCGGCTGCCGTCTCGACGGCCTGCGGGTAGTCCTTGACTGCGCCAACGGCGCCGCCAGCGCCGTTATGCCCCGCCTGCTGGAGGAGCTGGGCTGTGACCTGCGGGTCATCAACAAGACTCCCAACGGGGTAAATATCAATGACGCCTGCGGCTCCACCCATCTGGAACGGCTCCAGTCCGCCGTCCGGAAATACGGGGCGGACATCGGTATCGCCCATGACGGCGACGCCGACCGCTGTCTCTGCGTGGACGAAAAGGGCAACGTGCTGGACGGCGACCACATCCTCGTCATCTGCGCCCTGGCTATGAAGGAAGCCGGTACTCTAAAAAACGACACGGTGGTCAGCACCGTCATGGCCAACATCGGCTTCCATCAGGCCCTGAAAAAGGCCGGGATAAAGGTGGAGGTCACCGGGGTCGGCGACCGCTACGTGCTGGAAAATATGCGGGCCAACGGGCACAATATCGGCGGCGAGCAGTCCGGCCATATCATCTTCAGCGACTTTGCCACCACCGGCGACGGCCTTATCACCGCCACCCAGGTACTCTGCGCCCTGGTTAAGTCCGGCAAAAAAGCCTCTGAACTCAACGAACTCATGACCAGCTATCCCCAGCTCCTGGTAAACGTCCGGGTACAAAGCAAGGAAGGCTGGGACGCTAACCCCCGGATAACGGCCGCCATCGCCGCCGGGGAAAAAGCTCTCGGCGACCGGGGCCGCATCCTCATCCGCCCCTCCGGCACCGAGCCCCTCATTCGGGTCATGGCCGAAGGCCCTGACCGGGACGAGCTCGAGCAGGTCTGCAATTCAATCGCGGACGTTATCCGGGAAGAAATCGGCTGCCTCTAAAAGCCTCCCCGGAACGAAGTGAGGCTCCCCTGTAGGGGAGCTCAGACTGTTGACAAAACAGCCTCCCCTATAGGGGAGGTGGCGGCGAAGCCGCCGGAGGGGTGACAGACAAATCAATGGTTTTCCTGCTTCACCCCTCAGTCGCTTTCAGCGACAGCTCCCCTAAAGGGGAGCCTCAGACAGAATAAATAACTTTGTCGACAAGCTGGGCTCCCCTGTAGGGGAGCTGTCGCCGTAGGCGACTGAGGGGTGACAAGATAAACTGTCACCTTATTTATCACCCCTCCGCCCTTCGGGCACCTCCCCTACAGGGGAGGCGTTCGGTGTTGCTATCATCACCCCAAGTCATTCATATACAACTCACACCAAAGGAGAGATACAAATGAATCAGGCAATCGTCCTCGTCAGCTTCGGTGTTCTTGACACGAAACAGCGGGAAAAATGTATTGAACCCATCGCCGCGGACATCCGCGACGCCTTCTACGACTACATGGTCTTCGAGGCCTACACCAGCAACGTGATTCTGAAGGCCCTGAAAGAGGACGGAGCCTACGTCTACTCTCTCCCGGAGGTTCTCGACCGCCTCATTGAGGAAAAATATGACCGGGTCGTCGTCCTGCCCACTCACCTTATGGCCGGACGGGAATACCGGGAAAAGGTAGCCGCCGTCGTGGACGCCTACCAGGACAAATTCAAGGAAATCGTTTTGGCTCGTCCCGTCTTTGCCGGAGAAGGCCCCGCCGCCACCCCGGATCTGGTCAGCGCCGTCACCTCCATCTCCTGCGGCATGGAGCGGGAGGACGGGGAAGAGCTGGTCATGACGGGGCACGGAACCGTCCCCAGCAATCACATCTATGAAGCTATCCAGGCGGCGGCCGATCAGGCTGACCTGAAAATGCACATCGGCGTGTTTATGGAGGGGGACACTCCCACGCTGGAGGACGTGATGAACCGCCTGAAAAAGTCCGGCGCGAAGAAGGTCCTTCTGGCCCCCCTCCTGCTGGTAGGCGGCAGTCACGTTCACAAGGAAATGGCCGGCAATAACGACGCCTCCTGGGAAAAACGCCTCCAGTCCGCCGGTTATGAAGTCCGGGTCTGGCCCGACGGCCTGGGAGCCAACTCGGAATTCCGGGGCATCTATATGCAGCGTCTCATCGAAATGATTGAAAAGCTCGACTACGGCTGCTGAATTGCCCTCTCCGGCACATCTGGCGATGTGCCATTTCTCCCAAAGGGAGAGGCAAGTTGCTATCCCCCATGCCTCTCCCCGTGAGTTGGCAACACCCCCTTGGCTC
>CAZIKQ010000053.1:0-10479 GCA_964540025.1 uncultured Schwartzia sp.
GACACTCACTAAATTCGTCCATCGTTTCACTCGGACTTATTAAGTGAGTTAGTCTGGCCGGAGGGGTGACTGCATAGCCGCGAAGTTATAAATCAGGCAATTGCTTGTCCTGTCACCCCTCAGTCGCTTTCAGCGACAGCTCCCCTACAGGGGAGCCTATGAGATCGATTATAGGTTACCCCTCAGTCGCTTTCAGCGACAGCTCCCCTCAAAGGATTGTAAGCCATAACATAAATTCGACTACATCACTTACTTTCTTAGGCTTGACATATTTTCCCCTCATGATCGGTTCCCTATCGGCCAAGGATAAATCTGCCTTGCAATAAGCTGTTCTTTTCGCTAAAATAAACGGTGAAGGGAAGTGTTGTCGTGCCCGATCCTCAGGAGCAGAAGCGTCTGTATGACGCGGCCTGTAAAAGCGTTTTGTCAGAAAAAAGTATTCTCGCCAATATTCTCAGGGATTGCGTAGAAGAATTTCACGGTTACGAAATCGTCGATATTGCAAACCGTTACATTCAGGGAAAGCCGGAGGTTGGCAATATCATTGTGGAGCCGGACGGGGTGCTGCGGGTCACCGGCCAGCAAACGGAAGACAAGTCGGAGACGGAGGGCTCCGTCTTCTACGATATTCGTTTTAATGCGCTGGCTCCGGCGGGCGGTCATCCCATCAGGCTCATTATCAACGTGGAGGCGCAGAACGATTTTCACCCCGGCTATCCGCTGCTAAAGCGGGCTATCTACTATTGCAGCCGCCTGATTTCCAGCCAATACGGCTCTGTCTTTGTAAAGTCTCATTATGAAAAAATCCAAAAGGTTTATTCTATCTGGATTTGTACAGCGCCCACAAAAAATTGGGCGTATACCATCACGCGCTATCGCCTGCAGGAGGAAAATATCGTGGGTCAGGCGAAAGCGGCCCGGGAAGATTATGATTTGCTGACGCCGATTCTTGTCTGCCTGGGCAGCGAGCGTTATACTGAACTCACCGGCTTACTCAGAATGCTCAATCTCGTTTTGATTGACAGCGTTGACTCAACTGAAAGACTGAGAACGCTTGAAAATGAATTTGACGTCAAAGTTACGCCGCATTTGGAAAGGGGGGTCGCAAAAATGTGTAATCTCAGCGAAGGCGTTGAAAGAAGAGGTATTAACCGCGGCATTGCCATTGGCGAAGCGAGAGGTATTACCATCGGCGAAGCGAGAGGTATTACCATCGGCAAAGAAAATAATATGCTTGCGGTGGCCTGCAATATGCTCAACCGTCAAAAATACTCTCTGGATGAAATCGCCGATATTTCCGGCCTGCCTCTGAATAAGGTACAGGAGCTTGCGGGCACGACAACTTCGGCAACCTGAGTTACGCCGCATAATGAAAAGAATCTGCTGAAAAATAATTTCCTACCGAAAAACCCACAGTAAAAGACCGTAAAGATGCGCGAGCATTTTACGGTTTTTTTTGCGTTCATTTTTAATTGTTTTCTTTAATATTTCCCCGGTCTTTTGTCAGAAAAAGCCAATCAGCCTCACCCAGTTATCGTTTTTGTCCACTACGTATTCCACCGCCAGGAAGTCGTGAAATTTGTACCGGAGAGCCGCCTCGCCCAAATGGTCGCCCCGGCGGTATTCATAGCTTAACCGCCACTTTGGCCGGAAGTCATAGGACAGGCCCCAGGTCAGCTGCCTACCGTGGAAATCATACCGCAGCTCTCCCCAGACATTCCTCTGCTTATCAAAGGCGTACCGATAGCCGGCGTCAAACCGGACGGTGGAATCCAGCGGATAAACGTCCAGCTGGCCAAAGAATTCATTTCCTCCACTGGGCAGATAGCCTGCTCTGAGACGGAACCTGATACTTTTGTCCGAACTGTAGCCGGCCGTTTTCTTCCGGCGGCCGATTTCTCCCCAGCCCTCGAGCCGCAGGTGATACCGCTCCGAATCGGTACGGCTCATAACGGTCAGTCGTTCACCGCCGGTTATAGTGACCTTTGTTTTTGCCCGCAGAACCTTCAGGTCAGACTCCCTGTCGAGGGAAGCAGCCAGCATATCCGCCAGCTCCCTTTCGTGACGGCGGACGAAGGCCACCGGCACTCCCGTGAGAAAATTTGCTTTTGCCTCGTATTTTTCCCGGAAAGCCAACAGCGAAAAATTCGGCAACGTATCGGAACGCATACAGAGGTCAACGGAACGGACTACCGGCACCCGGGGATAGACGGTGATCCTGACCTTGGAAACCCGGTCAGCCTCAATGTCATAATCGGCCCGAAATTCCGGCAACCGTTCATTCATGTATTCATTCAGCTGCTTTTTCACCACGCCGTTTGTCCAGTCGGCCGCCGCCACCGGCAAACCGATGAGGCTGTCCCGGAAGACCGTCTCGATGCCCGCCAGATCCTGCTGAACGAGACTGGCAATTATCGGGGTGAGTCCCTCCGCTTCGGTGGATATTTCCAGGGAATTGATGGTGGCATCCCAGGGAGAAAGGGAGACGGCTACCTGCACTGTCTCCTCCTTTCCCGGTTCCAGGCTGCAGCTGACTCCCGTAACGCTGTACCCAATGAGGACTTTGTCAAAAACGCTCCTGATTATCTCCTCGTTGGCCTTTCGCTTATCCGCGGCAGTGACGGAGTCCAGCGGCTGGCCCAGCAGGAGCTGACCGGCAATGGCCTCTATCGTGATCTCCATCCGCTTCCGGACAGCGGCAGGAATACTTTGGCTGCTGAGGCTGGCTCTTACCACGTCCACCCTTCCCGCCGCCTGAACCGGCGATAAAAAGGCGAACAGCATCAGAAGGCACAGCCCGGCTATCCCCCTTTTAGGCCACAGGAAAAAGAGGGAGAGGAGCCTCGTCCTCTCCCTCCCGGGAACCTCATATTTATCTGCGCTTTTGCAAGCAAATACAGCTTTCATTCTCTATCCCTTAGAAAGTACCGCCCATACTGAAGTGGACACGGCCTCCCTGACTGCCGTAACCATAGTCGAGGCGAACGGGGCCCATGGGAGTGTTCAGGCCGATACCGGCGCCGACGCTCTGATGCCAGCCATCCGGCCAGCCTCCGTCATCCCAGGCGCTGCCAAAGTCCGTGAAAATCGCCAGGTCAACCTTCTTTACCAGCGGGAACCGATACTCCAGTGTCCCGTAGAAGGTGTGATCCCCCCGGAACTGGTCGTCCCGGTAACCGCGAAGGCTGTTCTGGCCGCCGATGCGGTATTCGTTCGACTCGGGAATATGTCCATTGCCCCAGCCGTAAGCGGCGTGGAAGGCCACAACCTGGGCATGGCCCACCTTGAAGTAATGCTGGTCGTCATAGGTATATTTCTGATAATTGAAGTCCGCCCCAAACCCGGCAAATTCCAGCTGGAGACTCTGGCGGCTGCCCCGCTGGGGATTGTGGATATTATCCCGGGTATCGGTTACATGGTCGAGGATGATAGCCCGGGTAGTGCCGAAATTATCCTCGATCCACTGCCGGTCCTCACCGCCGTTCCGTTCCCCTTCCTTATGCTCCACGTAAGAATCCTTCCGGTTCCGGAGGGTGATATAGTTGGTGACGTACTCAGACTGGGGACGGCTCACGGTAACTTCGCCGCCGCTGTACTTACGCATATATTCTTCTATCTTGTGCCCATGGGTATTGTAATCGTAATACCGATAAGTCCGGTTGTAGACACTGAACCCGATGGCCGTTTCATGGCGGTCCAGCCAGGGCTTGTTGTACATGAAGCGCCAGCCGTGGGCGTCATCATCTTCGCCGGACATTTCAAAAATCGCGTTGATAGAATCGCCCTGGCCCAGGAAGTTGCGGTCGCCGATGCCCAGGAGGCCGATGATACCGTCCCGGCTGGAGTAACCGACGCCTACGGTGAAGGTACCGGTCCGCTTCTCGACCACATCGATTTCCAGCACCACGGAGTTCAGCTCTGTCCCCGGGTTCAGCTTCATGTTGACATCTTCAAAATATCCGAGATTGTACACGCGCTCCATGCCGCGGCGGGCCAGCTTGGCATTGAATGGCTCCCCCGGCTTCTGGCGCATTTCCCGGAGAACCACCTTGTCCTTGGTCTTCTTGTTGCCCTTGACCATATAGCCTTCCAATACGCCTTCGTTAATGGCGATCTTCAGCTTGCCTTCCTTGTCAATATCCAGGTTGCCGATCTTGACGAGGATGTAGCCATCCTCATGGTACTTGGCATCGATAGCCTGAACATCCTCATGGAGCTGGCGGGTATTGAGGACCTTGCCTTCCTCGGCCTTGATCATGTTGCGGATGGCTTCCGTTGACTGAACGGTATTGCCCACGATCTCCAAGCTGTTAAGGCGGGGATTTTCCATTACGTGATAGGTAATGACCACCCCTTCCGGCACTTCCTGAAGGGTGGGGTAAAGGTCATAGAAATAACCGGTGTTGTAGATGGCGTCCCGGTCCTTTTCTACCGAGGCCAGAGTGTAAATGTCACCGGGGCGGGAAAGAACCGCCTGACGGGCATAGGAAGCAGTTTCTTCGCTGATCCCTTCAATGTCCACCGCCACGATGGTGCGGCCTACGTACCGGCCCAGACCGGAATTGACCGCCTCCTCATTCGGGCGGGATTTCACCCAGGTATCGACCGTCTGATCCTGCGGGGCCGGACGGTCCTCACCGGCGGCAACTACGCTGGAGGTCTGCTCGCCCCCCTTGCGGTTTATCGCCTGGGAAACGGCGTCGTCGCCGATCTCCGACACCTCTGCCTGATCAACCGGCCGGGGAATACCCCCCTTACCCTCCTTCAGGAACTCGTCTATCCCGCTGTTATCGATGCGGTTTGCCCCGGCGGAGCTGCCGGGGACGATCTGGGGAGCCTCTTCCCCTTTGCGGTCGAAAGCGATGGCCTCCCGGAGGCTCTGTTTCTCCTCCTCGGTGCGCTCAGACTCTATCTTGCCGGACTTATTCTCTTCCTCCAGGGCGGCTCTCACCGCGGCGGCCAGCTCCGGATCTTCCGGTTCATGGTTGGCCTGAGGCGCCGCCTCGGCATTGCCGGCCGGCTGCGGGTCAGGGGCCGCAAAGGCCGGCACCGGCAGGAATGCAGTTGCGGCCAGAGCTACCGAGCAGGCCAGCCTGCCCAGGCCAAAGAACTTCTCTGTATTCAAAATATTACCTCCTGTCGCCGAATTCCCATCGGCTGTATCGGGTTTTTTGCAATAATGATATATCGGTTTATTTTAGCATAGAACAAACAGTGAGTAAACCGCTCCGCAAAATATTATTTTTCCGCCCGCAGCCGCTACCCCTCTGCCTCCCAAATAAACCTTGTCCAACCCTCTATAAATAAAGAAAAGCAGGAGAAAACTCCTGCTGACTTTGCTCAGGCGTCCTCTCTTCCAAAGGAACGTCCCCTGTTCAATTCTTTTTTTGCCTGCTCAAGGATGTTCAGGGCGCTGCCCACATTGCCGATGAGATTATCAAAAACCGAGTTGGCGTAATTATCGGCATTCTCCTGAAGCTGGTAGGCATCCTTCATGGTCCGCTCTTTTATTTCCTTCTCCTGGGCCAGGGCCTGCTCCACGATCTGGCGGGCCCTGGCGTCGGCCTCCTGCTTCACGGCAGACTCATCCACGATCTTGTTGGCATAGGCCCGGGCCTCGCCGACGATGCGGTCGGCCTCCTCCTGGGCCCGGGCCAGCATATTATCCCGTTCGCCGACGATTTCAGCGGCCCGTTTCAGCTCATTGGGAAGCTCCTTCTTCAGGTCATCTATGAGGCGGATCAAATCAATTTCCTCAATGATGCACTTATTTGTAAACATCACATGCTTGCTGGATGCGATAAGCTCCTCGATTTCATATAAAATATCACTGACTGCCATATTTCCCCCTGCTTTCACTAATCATAATGCCATTATTCGGGAAAATGCCGCCGGCACATCCCACCCGCCTGCACGGAACGACGATGGAGCCGTCAGCTCCATCCTGTCAGATAATGAATGCCCCGCCGCTTACCACTTTGAAGCGGGAGACAACTTTTTGCCGTTGCCAGCTGTCATATATTAAAGAGACATTTCCTGCCGGCGCTTCACCAGCGCCCTGGCTACGCACTCCGGCACCAGATCTCCGTATTGCCCTCCGAAGGTAAATATCTCCCTTATGCAGGAGCTGCTTACAAAAGCGTAATCCTGCCGGGTCAGCATGAACACCGTATCAATATCCGGCGCTATGTGCTTCAGTGTCTGGGCCTGGGTAATTTCGTATTCATAATCCGTTACCGACCGGAGCCCCCGGACGACTACCGTGGCTCCCACTTCGTGGAGATACTCCGGCAGCAGACCGGAAAAGGAGCTGACGGTGAGATTGGGAATGTGGGCCGTTGATTCCCGAATGAGCCGCACTCTTTCCTCCTCGGAAAAAAACGGCTCCTTCCGGATATTGTGAAAAACCCCCACAATAACCTGATCGAACATCCTGGCCGCCCGCTCAAAAATATCTACGTGGCCATTAGTCACCGGATCAAAGCTGCCGGAGCAAACTGCCTTCGTCATCTATGAATCCTCTTTTCTGACCGCTGCTCTCTCCAGCAGCAGGATCTTTGTGGTCTTGCCGTAGCTGAGCTGCCGGATCACTTCCAGCCCCTCCGGCGGAGGGATCTCTTCCTCTGCCGCCACCTCGGCGCAAATCACGCCGCCGTCAGCGAGGAGCCCGCCCCTGGCCAGCAGCGCCAGCGCCTTTTCCGTCAGGCCTTGCCCATAAGGAGGATCGGAAAAAATCAAATCGAAACGGCGGCCCTTGATGGTCAGGCGCTCCAAAACCGCCAAAGCATCACCGTTTATTACCTCCAGCCGCTCCGCCAGGCGGGTGATCTCCCCGTTCTCCCGGATGAGCCGGCCGGTGGACTTGTCGATGGCCGCCGCCGAATCAGCCCCTCTGGACAGGGCCTCCAGCGCCAGGGCCCCGGTGCCGGAGAAGATATCCAGTACCCGGCGGCCGCTGATCATCTCCCGGGAGCTTAGAACCGAAAAAAGCGACTCCTTTATGCGGTCGGCGGTGGGCCGCGTGCTCGTTCCCTTCAGGGTTTTCAACCGGGTCCCCCGGGCGCTTCCGGCAATGATCCGCATCGTCTCCATCTCCTGCCAAACATCATCGGCCACTTTTCCGGTTTATAAGGCCATTGCTCAAGAAAATGCCACGGGCATTTCCCTTTCTCTTTGCAGGCAGCGACGGTAAAGATATTGCCCCTTCTGTGTTAGCCGATACGTCACCCACCACCTGCTGAATCGAAGCTTGAGACATCTTTTAGTTATTACACTCCGTGGCATTATATCATGGATTATAAAATAAGGAAAGAAAAAGTTAAGGCTGCGGCTTTTGAAAAAAGCAAAAGCCGCAGCCTTATTTATAAAATTTTGCCTATAGATCTTCGGTTTACTAACGGCCGGCTCAGAAGAAAAACTCAACCGCGCCGAACAACCGGTGAAGTTTATCGTCACCATCGTTTGCGTTAGCATTACCGTTGAAATAAATCACGGAACCAATGACGTTTTTAGCCAGGGCCGCCTCGGCTCCTACCTCCAGCCCATGATAGCCCCGCTGGGCGCCATCGTAGGTGGGGGCGATTACGGCCAGCGCGCCAAGCTTCCGGTAGGCCACCCAGGTCCCGTAGGAACCGGGCCGATCGACCTCCGCTCCCCGGTATTTCAGCTCGACGCTGTAGGCGTCGTCATCCTTATTCAAATCCACCAGCTCGAAATTCTTATCCCCCAGATTTTTCGCATAGGCTCCGGAAAGGGCCAGCTTGTCGGTAAACTTATAGCCAAGGCCCGCTTCAATGATCTTGGCATCCTCAACATCCAAACCGATGCCGCTACTACGGAGACTGTCGCTGATACCACCGCCGTAATTCAGCTGGTGATAGGCCGCGCCCCAGGTAAATTTCTTCTCCTGGTCGCCGAAAACCTCAACGCCCAAATAATTGGTAGTTTCATCAAGAGCAGCAAGATCCTCGTCAATCTGATCCATGGCGAACCGGCCGCCGCTCAGGGCGACATTCACAGCGCCGCCGTTGTAGACAGCCTGGACTCCGGAGAAGCGGCCATCCCACATCATGCCCCCGTCAAAGTTGGAATCGTACTGGATCTTGCCCAGCTTCACGGTGAACTTTCCGTACTCCCCCTCCGCCCATAAGCGGTCAATCAATACCGAGCTGACATCCTTGCTGGTCTTAAAGTTGTTATCATCAGTGTAGTCGATTCGGGTCTTGACGGTCCAGTTTTTGTTGACCTTCAGCTCCGGCTCCAGCCGCAGGATGAGACCGTTACTGGTTTCCTTTTCCTCTCCCCTGTGATGATCGGCGGCATACTCGTACTTCAACTCGCCCTGCCACTTTACATTGTCGACCTTCTTCTCCAGGGCGGCTACCCGGACCCCCAGGCTGTTCAGCTCATCGGCGAACTCGGCGGCCAGCTTGTCCAGCGCCGGGCTGTTTTGACCCTTTGCCATGGCCTTGGCCACCATCTGGGCCATTTCATAGCGGGTGATTTCCTGCTCCCCACGATAGGTCCCGTCCCCATAGCCATCGATCACGCCCTCAGAGGCCAGCTGAGCCACCGCCTCATAAGCCCAGTGATCCGCCGGAACATCGGAAAAGGGATTTGCCGCCGCAAAGGCAGGGCTGGCCGCTCCCATAAGGAAAGCCGTGGTCAGAGCCGGTAATAAAGTTTTTTTCATGTTTGAAACTCCTCCTGAACATTTTCCATCAAAAACTTTTGTAAAAAACCTCGGCAAATTTTCTCCCGGAATCACCTCAGGAGTATCCATGTTGCCTCCAATATGGCTCCGATAAAAAATTCTGCCCGAATTATATCATTTGTTAATTATATACGCAATATTTTTTATTACAAATAAAGAAATAATGTTTTTATAACACTAATGCTATAGAAAATGCACCGGCTTTTCCTTTCCCTTCGCAAGGCTCAACGATGGAGATACCGGTTCCACCCTGTCACCTGACGCCGAATCCGCCGCTTACCTTGATGAAGCGGGAACATATTTTAGCCGTTATAAATGACGTGTGCGTGTCCAGCTTGCATTATTCCTCTGTATAATATATAATGTGCAGGATTATCTTTATTCTTTTCTTATGTAAGGAGATGCGTTATGTCCGGTTTATTCAAAGCATGGAATTCCATTAACCTGGTATTCCGAATCGTCTGCGGTCTCGTTATCGGTACCGCTCTCGGCGTCATGGTTCCCAACAGCCTGTCCATTGTCCTGCTGTTCGGCTCACTTTTCGTAGGCGCCCTGAAATCCATCGCCCCCATTCTGGTATTTGTCCTGGTCATCAGCGCCCTTTGCCGCAAGAGCAGCAACGGCGTCGGCTCCCGCTTCAAAACCGTCATCGGCTACTACACCGTAAGCACCTTTGCCGCGGCTCTGATTTCCGTCGTAGCCAGCTTCCTTTTCCCGGTGAGCCTCCAGCTCACCGACACCGTCAAGCAGGCGGCTCCGGCCGGCGTCTCCGAGGTCCTCATCACCCTGATGAAGAACGCCGTGTCCAATCCGGTGGGTTCTCTCGTGAACGCCAACTACATCGGCATTCTCGTCTGGGGTGTCATCATCGGCCTGGCCCTGAAGGAATACGCCAGCGAGCCTACCGCCAACATGATGGGAGAAGTGGCCGAGGCCATCGGACAGACCGTCCGCTGGGTCATCAGCTTCGCCCCCTTCGGTATCATGGGCCTCGTCTATGATTCTGTTTCCACCAGCGGTATGAGCATTTTCACCGACTACGGCAAGCTCCTGCTGGTTCTGGTGGGCAGTATGCTTATCATGGCCTTCATCTTAAATCCCCTGATCGTCGCCCTGTCCCTGAAGCAGAATCCTTATCCCCTGGTTTTCCGCTGCATCCGGGACAGCGGTCTTACCGCATTCTTCACCCGTTCTTCGGCCGCAAACATTCCCATCAATATGAACCTTTGCGAGAAGCTTGGCCTGAACAAGGACCACTACTCCGTTTCCATTCCCCTGGGGGCAACCATCAACATGGACGGGGCAGCTGTTACCATTACGGTTATGACTTTGGCGGCGGCCAACACCCTGGGAATCGCGGTTGACTTCCCCTCCGCCGTCATCCTGTCCGTCCTGGCTACCCTCGGCGCCTGCGGCGCTTCCGGCGTGGCCGGCGGCTCCCTGCTCCTGATCCCCATGGCCTGCTCCCTCTTTGGCATTTCCAACGATATCGCCATGCAGGTGGTGGCCGTAGGCTTTATCATCGGCGTCATTCAGGACTCCGTTGAAACTGCCCTCAACTCCTCCAGCGATGTTCTCTACACCGCTACGGCGGAGTTCAAGGAGCGCATCGAAAACGGCGAGAAGATCGACCTGGCGGAAATTGCTTCCCGGTGACAGCACCCACCGGTAGCATCTCCCCTCTCAGTCAGTCTTGGCGGACTGCCAGCTCTCCCAGAGGGAGAACCACGGGAAAGCTTGCCTCCCCTGTAGGGGAGGTGGCGGCG
>CAZIKQ010000054.1:0-10369 GCA_964540025.1 uncultured Schwartzia sp.
GCTGACAGCTCCCCTACAGGGGAGCCAAGGGGTAAAGTGGCCTTTGTCGACAAGCAGAGCGGCCGTCTCAATCCTATGGCCGCCCTGCTCTGTTTATTTTTTTATGGTCTTGCTGAGCTTTGAGAGAAATTCCTTGCTGATCCGCTCGAACATTTTGTAGTGATCGTCCGCCGCTTCCTTTGTCCGCTCCTCCCGATGGGAGTAGACCAGCTTCCCCTCCGGGGTGTAGCCGTCGTAGCGGACCCGGATCGTGGAGTAATAGCTGGTGTAGCCGGGATGGTCCACCGGCACCTGAACGTAGCGGACGGCGCTCTGGCGGCGTCCTTTTTCATCGTACCAGTAATAGGTTTCGCTTCTCGTCTCCCAGGTGGTATAGGGGGGATGGTACTCGCTGCTGGAATCCCACCGCTCCACGGCGGTTTTGAACGTAAGCCCGGTGGGGTGGGGTTCTCCCGGCGGCACTATCCTGAGCCCCGTCTTTTCCGCCGTTCGGCGCAGGAAATCGCTCATCTTTTTTTCGGTGATGTCATCGTCAAAATCCGCTGACAAATCGAAGGCCGCGTCCTCAAAATAGAGGGACTTCACCGTGGAAAAATCAAAGGCTGAATCAGCCCAGACATCCTGGGATTTCGCCATTGCCCCCGGGACGGCGGAGGTCAGGGCCAGCAGGCAGACCGCCGCCAGCAAAAGACAACGCCGGAAATTTTTAATCATAACACGCTCCCCTTTCGGATTTATTTGCTCTTTGCTTCTCATTGTAACACATCCGATTGGGATTTGAAAACAGCGAAAATTTTTACCGGCTTCCCGGCCCGCCGCTGAAATATCCGACGGGCTACTCCTTTCGCCGCAGCCGCTTTCTGCCCGGTATCCCCTTTATCCGGCGGGTACGGTCCAGCAGCGCGTCGTATACGGGCTCCACCCCCAGGGAATCGGCGGTGACGTAAGCCGCTATGGTCACGGCAACCAGGGGCAGCAGTGCCGGATAGGAGCCGGTCATCTCCATGATCAGGATACTGCCGGTGACCGGCGCCTTCACCACCGCGGCAAAGTACCCGGCCATCCCAAAGACGATGAAGGCGGCGGCATAGGACCCGGCGGCGCCGCCAAAGGAAGCCGCTTCCCCAATTCCGGCCGCCCCGCCCGGGGGGACGGGAGCCGGCAGCACCCCCAACAGGGCGGCGGCCGCCGTGAAGAACGCGCCCCCTACCGCCCCCAGCACCAGCATGGGCAGGAATATTCCCCCCGGTACCCCCGAACCGAAGCAGATGACCGTAAAGAGGAATTTTGCCAGAAAGAGTCCCCCAGCATGACCAGCCACCGGGGCGTAACGGCGGTGAAATCCTCCGCCGCCAGCCTGTCCACCAAGGGGGCCCCGCCGCCTAAAATTTCCGGAAGGATGAAGAGCAGAACCCCGGCCATGGCTAGGGGAACCAGCGGCCGCCATAAAAAAGCGAGATGCTTTCCATACCAGTCAAGGGAGGCGGTGAGGGCCGGGGTAAAATGCTTTGCCAGCCAGCCGGTAAAAACTCCCAGCAGGGCAAACAGGACGTATTCCCACAGGAGGTTCAGGGAGGGAACCGCGGAAAAGACCGGCAGGGGCGGAATATGAAATACCGGGGACGCCCCGAAAAAAATCCGGCAGGTAACGGTAGCGGTTACGGAGGCGGCGATTGTTCCCGTGAGAACCGTGGGGGAGAAGCGGTGGCTCAGCTCCTCGAGGCAGAAAATCACTCCCGCCAGCGGCGCGTTAAAGGCCGCCGCCAAGCCGGCCCCGGCCCCGGCCATCAGCAGGAACTGCTGCTCCACCTGGGGCCTGTGTTCAAGGGAGCTGACGCCCTTGCCCACGCATCCCCCCAGCTGGACGCTGGGCCCTTCCCGGCCCAGAGAAAGGCCGCAGCCAATGGCAATTACCCCGCCGACAAACTTCAGGAGCAGAACCCGGAGCCAGTTCATGGACAGATCCCCCGCCAGCTCTCCCTTCAGCTGGGGAATGCCGGAGCCGGAGGTAAGGGGCTCCACCGCCAGGATTTTACAGAGGAAAATCGCCGCCAGAACCAGTCCCAGGCCGTAAGCCGCCAGATAAAGAGGCGACTCCTGAAGCGCGGCCGTCAGAGCCGGGCGGAAAACCTCCGGCAGCTCCAGCAGATACCGAAAGGCCGACACCACCAATCCCGCAAGGCCGCCGATCATTATCCCCTCGGAGAACAGGCGGCGGTGGAAGCCCCGGCGGCCGAAGGAAATTCCCGGCTTATGATGGAGCAGGACGGTATTGATAAATTTACTCGTAGAAATTTCCCCTTAGCAAAAAGACCGCCCCCGAAAGGACGGTCTTTTATTTCTCAGTTCTCGCAGAAGGGCAAAAGAGCGATGTTACGGGCGCGTTTGATAGCGCGGGTAACCTGGCGCTGATGCTTCGCGCAGTTGCCGCTGATGCGGTGGGGCAGAATCTTGCCGCGCTCGGTGATGTAGCGGCGAAGCTTGCCAATATCCTTGTAGTCGATATCCTCCACGTGGTCTACGCAGAAGCTGCAAACCTTACGACGTGGACGGCGGCCACGATCCCGCTTGATCATGGTTCATTCCTCCTCAAAATGGGACATCCTCATCATCGTCTGAACCAAAGGCAGGCGCTGCCGGCTGACTGTAACCGGCGGCGGGCTGGCTGTAGCCTGACTGAGCCGGAGCCGGAGCCCCGTAGCCGGATTGCTGGCCGCCGCCCTGGGGACGGGAGCCGGCAAACTCAAAGCGCTCCACCACCACCTCCGTGATGGTGCGCTTCTGACCCTGCTGGTCATCATAGCTTCTGACGGAGAGACGGCCCTCCACCAGAATCTGTGAACCCTTGACCAGGTAACGCTGAGCCAGATCCGCGCTCTTTTCCCACATCACCAGATTGATGAAGTCCACGGTCTGCTGGCCGGGCTGCGCATCCTGACGGCGGGCGCCGGGACGGTCCACGGCCAGTCCCAGGCGGGCCACCATGCGGCCGGTCTGGGTGGTGCGAATCTCCGGGTCACGGGTGAGGCGGCCCATCAGTATAACCTTATTCACTGCCTTATCCTCCGAATCCTCCGATAATGGAAATGCGAAGACAAATCTTAAACTAACTTTGCGGCGCTGTCCGCCTGCTGCCGGACGGGCTGAATCATTCAGCCGCCGGTTCTTCCACGGCTTCGGCCGCAGTTTCAGCCGCGGTTTCAGCTTCAGCTTCCGCCGCCGGACCTTCCGAGCGAACGATCATGTGCTTGAGAATGCCGTCGGTAATCTTGAATACCCGATCGGCTTCATTCATGCAAGCCGGCTCAGCAGTGACGTACAGAAGGTCGTAGTAGCCTTCGGTGCAGTCTTTGATCTCATAGGCCAGCTGACGCTTGCCCCAGCGATCCTCCTTGTCCACCGTACCGCCGTTCTTCTCGATGAGCTTGAGGAACTTATCAATTATCTGATTGGTAGCCTCTTCCTCCATGGGGCGGATGATGAACATGACTTCGTACTTTCTCACGAAATCACCTCCTCTTTGGACTTTGGCCCCGCCATCATCAATTTGACGGAGCAGGGAAGGCACGAAAATTTCGAGCCCGTTTCGACACCATGACAGTTTACCATTGGCTAAAACAAAAAGCAAGCTGTAAAACAAAAAAATTCCCGGCTTAAGGTTACAGATTTTTTCAGGGGAAAATCCGCCGGGACAGGTCATCATTTACCATAATACTTCCTGTAAACGGGACTTTTGTCCGACAGGTTCCCCTAGACCGCCATTAACTTTCGCTGTATAATGGGACAAAGGTAACTTTAATACAGTGAATCATAGAGGAGGATTTACATGAGTAACTTAAAGGTGTCCGTTAAGCTGGCGATAATTTCCATCATCGGCATCGTGGGAATTATCGTGAACAGCATCGTGGGCTACAACAGCATGGGCAAGATCGAACACTCCCTGAATGAAATGGAGACGGTGAACGTAGCCGCCTTGAATCACCTGACCAAGAGCATCGAAGCAATGCGGGTTGCCCAGGTCCGCTTCTATCAGGCTGTAGCCGACCCGGGCCGCGCCCAGGAGGTAAACAAGACCTATACCAGCAAGATGGACGAGCTGGCAAAGGAGTGGGACCTGCTGGAGCCGAAGGCGGCCACCTTCGATTCCGTCAAGGACAAGGTCGCCATCACCAGAGCCGATGTGGCGGCTTTCCGGAAAACCCTTGACAGCGCCATGAGCAAGGCCGTAAATCTCCAGAGCCAGGAAGCCCTGGCCGACTACAACGCCGGCGCCAGAGGCGCTACCGTGAAGCTCCGCAACGATTTGGCCGACATCCTGAAGGGCGTTGAGACCGCTATCGCCCAGGAACGGGAAGCGAACGCCGCTATGACGGCCTCCGCCACCACTACGCTCATCGCCTCCACTGTCATCTGCGGCCTTTTGATGTCCCTTCTCTGCTACTATGTCAGCCGTGACATCCACGTGGCTCTCCAGGAGGTATCCGCCATCTGCGAAAAGGTTACCAATCGTGACCTCCGGAATGACGGAGCTACCTTCACCCGGACCGATGAGCTTGGGGATGTGGGCCGTTCCGTCATTCAGATGAGGACTGTTCTGGCAGACGTGCTCACCAAGGTGGCCCTGTCGGTAACGGAGATTACCCACGCCTCCGACACCCTCACCAGCAGCTCTCTCCAGTCCGCCCAGGCCGCTACTCAGGTGGCTCAGAACGTGACCGATGCCGCCGAGGCAGTAGAGAAGCAGTCGGCTGCTGTCCAGACCGGCTCCCAGTCCGTGGAGCGGATCAGCGGCGCCGTGTCCGGCATTTCTGCCGAGGCCCAGACCGTTGCCGCCAATGCCTCCAGCGCCGCTCATCAGGCCGCTTCCGGCGCCGCCGCCATCGGCGAGGCTGTGGCCCAGATCAAGTCCGTGGAGCAGACCGTTTCCGATTCCGCCCTCATCGTGGACAAGCTGGGGGAGCGTTCCCAGGAAATCGGCATGATCGTGGACACCATCAGCGGCATCGCCGGTCAGACAAACCTGCTGGCCCTCAACGCCGCCATCGAGGCCGCCCGGGCCGGTGAGCACGGCCGGGGCTTCGCGGTAGTGGCGGAGGAGGTCCGCAAGCTGGCCGAACAGTCCCAGGAGGCCGCCCAGAAGATCGCCGACCTTATCGGGGCCATCCAGCAGGATACGAACCACGCCGTTGATTCCATGCAGCAGGGCCGCAACGCGGTTATCGAGGGGGCTCATTCCGTAGCCAGCCTCAAGGAAATGTTTGCCCAGATCAGCGACCTCACCAACGGCGTATCCGATCAGGTTCAGGGGATGCAGCTGTCCGTCGGGAACGTCTCCACCGATGCCAACGATGTAACAGCCACCATCGAGTCCATTGGGGACCAGGCCAGCCAGGTTTCCGATCAGATGAACGCGGTCAGCGCCGCTACCCAGGAGCAGTCCGCTTCCGCTCAGGAAATAGCCTCTGCTTCCGATGGTCTTGCCAAGCTGGCTCAGGAGCTTCATGATGACATCAGCGGCTTCAAGCTGAAATAAGCCTCCGGCTTTTATGAGGAACGTTTTTTCAGGCTTTCTAAAAATTTTTCTTGCATTCCATTTCAGTCTGTGGTAACATACCTCATGCGGCACCTTCGTCAAGTGGTTAAGACACCGGCCTCTCACGCCGGGTTCACGGGTTCGAATCCCGTAGGTGTCACCAACTGAACGCTTCAGCCTCGGTCTTGTACCGGGGCTGTTTTTTATTACCGAAATAATTTAGGGCTAAGGTCCCAGAGGGTATAATTATATTTAATTGACAGGTATTACGGGCTAATTTATAATGAGGGTGGAATTAACGATTTCTAAAAAAGGAGGGGACGATGCACCGTGGAAAACAAGGTATATGCTTTGGTAGGGCCCCACGCTTCCGGCAAGGGACGCTTTGCGAAGGAGCTGCAAAACATCGGGCTTCACTATATCCCCTTTTACACCACCGGCCCCGTCAAGCAGGAATCCGCAGCTCCCTGGCAGACTCCTGTTGCCCTGCCCATTGAGAAGATCGAATTTTTCAAGACGGACTTCATCGTCAAGGATACCTACAAGGGAAACTACGTAGGCATCAAAAAGAGCGATATTCTGGAGGCCGTGAGCAATCACCGGGCTAGTGTCGTGATTCTGACTCCCGCAGAAATAAAGCAGCTTACCCCCGTCCTGCGTAGCACCTTGGAGACGGTTTACCTGATGAGCGACTATGTGGCTATCGTGGAACGGATGCTCATGATGGGCTGCAACAATGACGAAATCAAATATCATTTGGAATACGCGGAGAACAACCACGAGTTTGATCTGTGGAAGACTGCCCGCCACGTGATAAAGAATACCGGTGAGCCGGCTGACGTAGTGCGCCAGCTGATGGCGATTATCGGGCTTACCGTCCCGGCCTCCCCTCAGCAGGTCAAGGAGCTCCTGGGTAAATAAAAGACAAAATCGGATTTTTTCGGTTCAGCCCGGAGAGATCCGATTTTTTATTTTCAATTTCCGGGGCGGCGGAATCCGGCTGTTTTTTGTCAGGGGCTGCCTTTATAAAGTCTTGACTGTTCCCGGCCCGCGGGGAGAATTTGCCTTGCAATTTCCGGAAAGACTGCATTATAATTAGAAGGACAGGCAGCGGGAGCCGGAACGGGTTCCCTGCCATCAGAGCCGCAAAATCATTCATCTAATGAACGGAGGAATAAATATGTCCAGCACTGCAAAAAAAATCCTGCGCCAGCAGGCAAAGAAACAGGCCAGTCAGCGAGCCGCCAATGCCGCCGCCCGCCGGGAGGAAGTCGCCCGCCTCATCGACGGGGGCAAGTATGCCGACGCCGTGGACCTTATCGCCGAACTGGTGTCCGACAAGGTAGTGGACGCTGATCTCTGCTGCCAGCTTGCCACCTGCTACTTTATGACCGGGGACTTTGACCGGGCCGGCAAGTGGATTGAAAACACCTTCTACTATAACCCGGGACATCTGGGCTCCCGGATGCTCCTGGGCCGCCTCTGCCTCATGGAGAATAAAATCGAGGATGCCTTCAAAATCTTTGAGTACATTCTCCAGCATTACAGCGGCGTCCTCACGGAAGACGACCGGATAACCATCGAGGATTCCCTCTTTGCTTATTACCGCCTGGAGGAGGACAACATCCGGGAAAATTATCCGTTGCTGGCCAAATTTATGGATATTCCCCCGGCGGAGGAACCGGAGGAAGGGGACGCCGCTCCCCAGAGCGAGCCGGACGCCCGGGACGCGCAGGAGGAACCGGCGGAGCCATCGGCCCCCGAGGAGTCGAAGCCGAAAATCACCGTTATGAGCCTGGACGATATTAAGAAAAACATCACTACCGCCGTCACGGGCAGCGCCAAGGTCATCAAGGACAGCCTCAGCGATGCCGTCGCCCTGGGCAGGGAGACCGTTCAGGAAAAGGCCGGAGAGGTCAGGGATTCCGTACGGGAAAAGGCCGGGGAAGTCAGAGAATCCGTCCGGGAAAAAGTCGCGGAGGTCAGAGAGCAGGTCAGCTCCATCGACAGCAGCTCCATCAAGGACACCCTGGCCAGCCTGAAGGAAAGGATCAGTGCCGCCGCCAATGCCGGTGAGGAGGCGCCGAGGGCCGACGCCGGACCTTCTCCGGAGGCCCCCGAAGCGGCGGAGTACGCTCCGGATGAAGAGACCCCGGAAACCATCACCGGCCGGAGCATTGCCCTGACCGCCAAGCTCCGCCTCCTGAATTTCTTTGCCGGGGCCCACTACGTGGACGGCAATAACGCCAAAGCCCTCGATTTCCTCACCGCCGCCCTGGCCATTGATGAAAACGACGAGGCCACCATTAAAAACCTGGCCGTGGTAAAAGCCGCTCAGGGCGACCGGGACGGAGCTCTCCAGCTGGCGGCCCAGCTGCCTGCTGCCGACCTGGCGCTCCTTTATATAATCAATCATCAGTGATGAGCTTCCTGCTCGCTCTGACAGTCAGGAGGTATCGCCAATGCCGCTTATGACCCGCGCCGCCTGGGAGGCTTTGGCGGCGGCGGAGAGGGCCTGCCGGGAGGGCCGTTCCCAGGATGCCTGGGACGCCTTGGGACGGCTGTCGGTCCTTGACCCGTCGAACCTCCGGGCCCGGTACATCACCGCCTGCCTCTCTTTGGCCGAGGGGGCTTTCAGCCGGGCCGCCGACCTGATAGAGGACTACCTTTCCCTGGCGGTCAATGACCCGGCCACCTCCCGGGAGGAGCTCCGGGCTGCCAGGCTCATGGCGGGGCTGCTGTTTTCCCGAGCCGGTGACAGGACTGCCGCCGCCCGGGAAATCACCGCCTGTCTGCCCCTCTGTAACGAAGGGGATAAGCTGTCGCTCAGCGGCGTACTCGCCGCTATCGCCGCCCCGGAGAGAAATCCCCGGGAATACCGCCGGGCCTCGGCGGTATTTCGCTATCAGGCGGAGAGAGTCACCCCCTACCGCCGCTACCGGGGAACCGCCGGGGCTCCTTACCGGGTGGCCTATTTATCGGAGGACTTCTTCGCCCCCGATACCATAGACCTGACCAGAACCCTTACCGGCCACGACGGGATGAAAGTCGTACCATCCTTTTACCGCTATGCTCCCTGCCACCATCGGTCGCTTTTGGCGGGGCACGAGCCGCCTGGTGATTTGCCGCTGGACGTTACCGATCTTTCCGGCTACAGCCCCCAGGAAGCCGCCGGAATCATCCACGAGGCCGGGCCGGATATACTGGTGACCCTCACCGGGTACCGTTCTCTCGGGGCCTCCCCCCTGGCCATCCTCGCCTATCGCCCGGCCAGAATCCAGCTGGCGGGCCCGGTCCCTCTCCTGCTCCGCTCGGCCGGACTTAGCTGTCTCGACTATATCATCGGCGACCAGCTCCTTTTCGGGGAGTACGAGCCCCCCGGGACGGAGGAGCCGCCTCCGGAGGAGGAGCCGGAGCAAAAGACAAATCCCCGCCGCGGGTATAACGCCGCCCTCAGTCAGGCCGCCTCCGCCGCCGGCAGCCGCAGCGCCGGGGAAGCCCGCAACAAAATCCATCTGGCCTACAATCTCAGCGATATGCACGCCATGACGGACATAATCGAGCTGGACGAGGAGCACGCATCAGAAACGGCGGCGGAAACATATTCCCGCCTGTCCCGGGAGGAGCATTACCGGCTGCGGGATTCCCTGCAAAAATTGTCCTCCGGTCTTTCCGGAGGGCTGGAAAGGCTGGGAAATCTTTCCAAAAGTATCGGCAGCGGCTTCAAAGCCCGTCTTTCGGAGGGGCTGGGCCAGCGGCGGGAACCCGCGGAGCCGGAGGCTCCCCCCAAGGTCCCGGCCATCGCCGTTCCCTTCGTAAAGGAGGCGGCGGACTTCGCCGAAAAGCTGCTGGTCCTTCCCCACAGCCTTTGGGCGGCCCGGTTTTCACCCTTCCTGCCGCCTCCGGACTTTGGGGATGAGGAACCGGAAAGCGGTCCCCTCAACCAATCTCTTATTGCCGACCCGGCTCTGGTTTGCCTGTCCCTGCCGGACTACCGGACCGTCACGAAGGAAACCCTGGAGCTTTACCGGAAAATCCTGGAGGGACATCCGGCGGCGAAGCTGGTATTCTGCCACGACTTCGGCGACAAAAACGACGCCATCCGCTTCGTGAAGGGACCCCTGACGGCGGCCGGCCTGCCCCCGGAGCAGCTGGAACTCGTTTTTAGCTGCAACGGCCCCCTGCCACTTTTACAGCCCGGGGCCTTTGACCTGCTGCTGGACGACGGCTCGGCGCCTGTCGCCTTCACCGCCCGGGGTCTGGCCGCCGGACTGCCGGTGATCACCCTTGAGGGCCGTTCCCCGGCGGGGGGCCGGCGCTATGACCGCCGGCTGGGCGGAACAGTCCTGCGCCATGTATCCTTGGCTGAATTTATCGCCGGGGATCAGGAAAGCTATCTCAACCTCTTTGACCGGCTGGCCGGGGATCACAAGCGGCGGAAAGACCTGGGAAAAACCTTTCCCCTGACGGTAAGGGAGTCGGCCCTGGGAGATCCGGCCGCTTTCCTGACGGATTTGGAAGCTGCCTACGATTTCCTCTGGCAGCGGCAGAGAGACGAAGCCGCCGGGGAAAAACCTTCCGTCATCGCCGACGGCCGGGACCGGCTCCCGGAAAAACCGGCGGAGGAGATGCCCCGGAAAAAAACAACGCTCCTGGAGGGGCTGAAAGGGCTTTTCGCCCGAAGTGGCAACTCCTAATCAATCCAGCAGGCTCCCCTTTAGGGGAGGCAAGCCCTCTCCGTCATGTCTGACGACATGACACCTCTCCCAAAGGGAGAGGCAAGCTTGTCGACAAACAGCTCTATATCCACCCTTTCACTCAGCCCAAAGGCTCCCC
>CAZIKQ010000055.1:0-10304 GCA_964540025.1 uncultured Schwartzia sp.
AAAACAGGTCATAAATTCCTTTTCTTTTTTGTAACACATCATTGACAAACCCACAATTTTTGATTATAGACTTTAGTTTGTTGCGGTAACTGGAGTTTTCGCAACGCGAAAAACGGAAAGCTGCAACGATGAACCATCCGCTATGCGTGTGCTAGCCTGTCGACAAACAATACAAATCACCCCTATTAGTAGTGGTATAATAACCACAGCTAGGGTGATTCCAGCTTGTCGACAAATACCTGTTTTGTGTCATTGACCAACAAATCAATAAATGTAAAACCCTGTTAAAATAAGGTTTCTTAACGACCGGATTTTTCTTGGTGCGGCGAATAAGGTTCTTTGTCTACAGTCTTGTATTTTCTCCATACTTATCATTCATAAAAAGTGGCATAAGCCAGGATACACCACCTTATGCCACCCACCTGCAAGACATTCACTGCATTTTCAATTTGCCAATGCAATTTATTTTTTCATGCGTTCAATTTTACAACTAACCTATTTCCGCCAAACCATTTTATTTACAATTTCCACATAGCTTTGGATTATCTTCACTACCTTCGTAGAAACGTTTTCGTCGGCGTAGTCGGAAACCGTCGCGCCCTTATCACCATCATTATGCAACGCTACGGCCAGATCGACGGCCTGATAAATGCGCTTCCCTTCGATAGATCCGATGATGAATACTCCTTTATCCAAAGCCTCGGGGCGTTCAGTGCTGGTGCGGACCGATACGGCAGGAAACTTAAAATATCCCGCCTCCTCCGCCAGCGTTCCCGAATCGCTTACTACGCAATAGGCCGACCGCTGAAGCTGGTTGTAATCAAAAAAGCCGAAGGGCGGCAGCGTCTTGACAAAAGGATGAAAAACAAAATTACGCGCCTCGATAAATTTCCGGCTGCGGGGATGAACGCTGTAAATAACCGGCATATCGTACTCCGCCGCTAAAAAGTTGATCGCCTCCATCAGCGAGAAAAAGTTCCTTTCATTGTCGATATTTTCTTCCCGATGGGCCGAAAGCAAAATATATTTATTCGCCGTCAGACCAAGCTTAGCCAAAACGTCGCTTTTATTTATGCTTTCGATATTTTTGTGCAGTATCTCCGCCATCGGCGAGCCGACGACGTAGGTCCGCTCTCTGGCCACCCCCGATGCGTTCAAATAGCGCCTGGCGTGTTCGGTATAGCATAAATTCACATCGCTGGTCACGTCGACGATGCGCCGGTTTACTTCCTCCGGCAAATTTTCATCAAAGCACCTATTGCCCGCTTCCATATGGAAGACGGGTATTTTTAAGCGTTTGGCGGAAATAGCCGACAGGCAGGAATTGGTGTCTCCCAGCACCAATACCGCCTCCGGCTTTATTTGTTCCAAAATGTCATAGGATCTGGCGAGTATATTTCCCAGGGACTGGCCTAAATTTTTCCCCGCTATCTCCAAAAAATAATCAGGCTCTCTAATCTTCAGCTCGTCGAAAAAAACTCTGTTAAGCTCATAATCGTAATTTTGTCCCGTATGGATCAGGGTATGGGAAAAATAACGATCGCACTTTTTTATAACCTCCGACAGCTTTATGATCTCCGGCCGTGTGCCGACGATAGTCGCAACCTTCAGCTTTTCCATCAGCTCGTCCTCCTATAAATAATAATGCGGGTACAAGGCTCTATGCTCCTCTATCCAATCCCGCATTTGAACTATCATAGCCTCGTAGGACGGCACCTGAAAATCAAAATCCCTCCGCGTATTTACGAGGGACTTATCAGCGTTTACCCCGTCCGTGGGAACTATTTGCAATTCGTCATTAAAAAAATACTTATTAAACAGACGCAGCAGCTCGTATTTGGTGATGCTCTCGTTATTCGTCAGATGGTACAACCCACTGAGGCCGTCCAGCGCCGCTTTTTCCATCGCCTGAGCCAAAGTCAGCGTCGTAACCCCAGACCAAATCGCCTTCGTATAGCCTTTTACGGTTCCCCTTTGCTTTATAAACCAATTAAATAAACCGATCCCCTTCTCGCTCATATCAGGACCGATGATTGAATTTCTGAAGGTCAGATTTTTCCCGTCGTCTATTTCGCCAAGAGCCTTGCTCCTGTCGTAAAAGGACGTCCCGTCAGGCAAAGCGCTTTCGGTATAATTGCCTTGCAGCCCCGAAAACACGCAGTCCGTACTCATGTGGATCAGCCGGGTTTTTGAGCCCTCTATCGACTTAGCCAGCCAATGGGGCAAAAAGCTATTCACATAAACGGCGTTTGCCTTATCCTGCTCCGCGAACTGGTTCAGCGACCCGACGCAATTTATAATGACGTCGTAATCCCCCGCCCGCAATAATTCCCGTAAAAGGACCTGGTCCTTTAAATCACCCACGATGTTATGCAAAAAAAAGCTTTTCCGTCGGGAAAAGGCGGTCACCTCGTGGCCCCGCTCCGATAAATACAAGCCGATAGTATGCCCCGCCATACCCGTCGCGCCCAAAACCAAAATTTTCATTTGAAATACCCCGTTTACATTAAACCAAGCTCCGCTCTGATAAACGGCAGCGTCAATAATTTTTCCTTCACTTCGCCAACGTTCAATCTGGTCGTATTATGGGACGTATACGCTTCTACTTTTTCCAAATCGGGCGCGCCCTTTACGAAATATTTATCATAATTCAGATCCCTCTTATCCACAGGCACTCTGAAATACCGGCCATGGTCTTCACTCTTCATTTTTTCTTCCTTCGTTAAAAGCGTCTCATAAAGCTTCTCCCCGTGGCGCGTCCCGATGATTTTTACCGGCTTATTGTAATCGAACAGCTCGGACACAGCCTCTGCTAAATCCTTGATGGTGCTTGCCGGGGCTTTCTGGATAAACAAATCCCCCGGCTCAGCGTTCTTAAAAGCGTACAGCACAAGATCCACCGCCTCGTCCAGGCTCATTAAAAAACGCGTCATATTGGGATCGGTAACAGTCAGCTGCTTACCGGCCCTGATCTGTTCGACGAACAGCGGTATAACCGAGCCTCTGGAAGCCATGACGTTGCCGTAGCGGGTACAGCAGATGACGGTTTTTTGCGGATCGGCGGTTCTGGATTTTGCGATAATGACCTTCTCCATCATCGCCTTGGATATGCCCATGGCGTTTATCGGATAAGCCGCCTTATCCGTCGAAAGGCAAACTACGCGCTTTACGCCGGCCTCGATGGCCGCCGTCAGCACGTTATTCGTCCCCTCTATATTGGTCTTTACCGCTTCCAAAGGGAAAAACTCGCAGGACGGCACCTGCTTTAATGCCGCCGCGTGAAAAATATAGTCGACGCCGCTCATAATCTCGCGGGTTCTCTGGAAATCGCGGACATCCCCGATGTGAAACTTTATCTTATCGTTGTGATAAAGCTTTCGCATATCGTCCTGCTTCTTTTCGTCCCGGGAAAAAATGCGGATCTCGCCGATATCGGTATTTAGAAAACGAGTTAAAACGGCGTTGCCAAAGGAACCAGTGCCGCCGGTTATCAATAAAGTTTTATTCTTGAACATAGCATTTGCCTCCACTATATCTTTTGCTTCTAAAATTGGCTTTTGCGCTGAGTTACCCATTTAATATACTCCTTATATAAGGCCTTGTTTGATGATTGTCCGCACTTTCAATTATCAAACAAGACCTAAACTGTGAACAAAAAGGTTCTTTACCTGCCGTCTGACATAAAATACATCTCGACTATTGGGGAGCAAAACATTATAATGATTAAGAGAAATGCTCCCCAAAGGAGGAAACGATATGGCGGCGCAATATCATGAAATAGAAGAACTGCTTAGAAAACGGGCCGACCTTAATACAAGGCTGAAGCTCGCGCCCTACGACGGCACGCCCGAAATCAAGGACCGCGGCGAGGGGAAATATCTTTACGTCAGAAAGCGCATAGCGGGCAGACAGACATCGACTTACGCAGGATCGTATTCGGACGAGCTATATACCCTTTTGCTTCGCAACGCCAGAGAACTTCGCGAAATTAGAAAAGAACTTCGCAGCCTGGAAAAACAACTGGCCGCCGCCGGTTACTCAGAAGACGAGCTGCCCGCCGCCGTAACCGCCAATATAGAATTCGCGCGGATCAATATGAAAGCGAACATCTACGATCAAGGCGTGCTGGAAGGCATCGCGACGTCTTTTCCGCAAACGGCAGAAATCATAGAAAACGGCAAGACCTTCGGCGCTGCCGCTGCCGACGTGCAAAAGATTCTAAATTTGAAGCACGCCTGGGAGTTTATCTTAGATCGCGACGTGATAGCCTCCCGCTCTGACTACTATATGCTCAGCCGTATCGCAAGAATTATCAACGAGGGCTTTTTTGCCGACGGCGGGCGCATACGGGGAGTTCCCGTCTCCATCGGCGGTTTGTCTTACATCCCGCCGATACCCGACGAAGCGGACGTAAAAGCCCGAATCCGCGAAATCGCCGAAGATGCGGACGACCCCGTTCATATTGCCGTCAAGCTGTGCCTTTATTGCATGAAGGCGCAAATCTTCCTGGACGGAAACAAGCGGACGGCGGTCGTCTTCGCGAACCACTACCTGATAGCTCGCGGCGGCGGCTTTTTAGTTATTCCCGAAAAAGAAGTGCCCGCATTTAGGAAACTGCTCGTAAAATATTACGAGGGCGAAGACATTGCTGTCATTACCGCCTTCATGAAAGAGCGCTGTTGGAAAACCATACAACCCTGAACTAACCTTGAAAAAATCTGCTCGACGAACAGCGGGATAACCGAGCCTCTGGAAGCCATGACGTTGCCGTAGCGGGTGCAGCAGATGACAGTTTTTTGCGGATCAGCGGTTCTGGATTTTGCGATAATGACCTTCTCCATCATCGCCTTGGAGATGCCCATGGCGTTTATCGGATAAGCCGCCTTATCCATCGAAAGACAAACTACGCGCTTCACGCCAGCCTCGATAGCCGGTCAGCACGTTATTCGTTCCCTCTATATTGGTCTTTACCGCTTCCAAAGGAAAAAACTCGCAGGACGGCACCTGCTTTAATGCCGCCGCATGAAAAATATAGTCGACGCCGCCCATAATCTCGCGGGTTCTCTGGAAATCGCGAACGTCCCCGATGTGAAACTTTATCTTATCGTTGTGATAAAGCTTTCGCATATCATCCTGCTTCTTTTCGTCCCGGGAGAAAATACGGATCTCGCCGATGTCGGTATTTAGAAAACGAGTTAAAACGGCGTTGCCAAAGGAACCAGTGCCGCCCGTTATCAATAAGGTTTTATTCTTAAACATAGCTTTTGCCCCCGTTGAGTAGACTTTTCAAAAATATAAGTTACTATTCGAGCGTTATTATTGAAAAAGTTTTTCAATAATTTTTTGAGCCGTTCGTTTTACTCCGTATTTTCGATAAAATTTGAGCGTTTTTCTAAGATTATTGCTAAAAGTATTTTGAGGAGTTTTTTCAGTAAATCCATCGCTTGCAATCGACGTTTCACCGTTTTTGTTATTATATAGACTGGCATAAAAAAAAATTAGTTTTTGAACATCTGCGGGATAATTAAAATATTTTTCTGAGACATGATTGATTATGTTCAATACTCCCTTTCTTAAATTGAATATATTGTCTGCACAGGTATTTTCATCTATGCGAACAATCGTCAAAATATCATGCAAACAAATAGGAGTATATTCTTGCGAAATATCAATCCAAGCGCAGACGTCTTCTCCGAAATTAAGCTCTTCACAAAAAAGACTATTATCCTTAAGCACTGCTTTATCGATCATAACTGTAGGCGTAGCAATTCTACATCCAGAGATAATATTTGGAAACGAAACCAAATTACCTACAAAATCTATAGTTTCTACCGCTTTTTGGGTAACGCAATCAAATCTTTGGTATCCCGTATATGAAAATAAAGCCGATTGAGCAATCATCGCGTTTACTTGCTTTTCAACTTTGTTCGGAAGAAAAATATCGTCGGCGTCAAGAAAAGCAATGTATTTTCCCTTCGCCACTTCTATTCCCTTATTACGAGCCGCCGCCGCTCCTTTATTAACGGTTCTGTAATATCTAATTTTATTTAAATAAGGAGTTAATATATTCTCAACGAAAGGTTCGGAGCCATCGTCTATAACTATTATTTCTATATTTTTATACGTTTGATTTAACGTGCTTTCAACGGCGTCAACGACTAACCTATCGTTGTATACGGGGATTATTACCGATACTTTTGGAAACATTTTTTACCCTTTCAACAAACGCTTTATTCTTTGTCGTAACTTAGAAAATATCCCGTTATAAACGCTGCACTCATTATTTTTTAATTTGAGCGTTTCTATATAGTCGCGCGCTTCATCATAATTAAGGCATAATACTTCAATTATTTTACCGTTAGGGATACTGCTATAATCAATTGGACGCTCCATTATTTGACGACAGTGTTCGAGCGCTTTTTCATAAGAGGCTTCCAATAAAAAACGTTCCATATTAGAGAAAAATAATTTGGGCGTTTTATCTATGAAACACATTTCTTCAATCGTTATTCGATCAATAAAGGAAATCCATAGACTGTTGCACTCTTCAAGGTGCGCGTTTATAGTTTTGCTCCCCTGCGCGTTATGTTGCCGCATATTAACATTTATTGCGGAGGAATACTTTATCGGAGTTTTTCTAAACATATTGAACCATAATTCGTAATCCTGCGTTGTATGTAAGGTTGGATCAAAAAAACCATACTCATTAAAATATTTTTTGGGAATCAACATAGTGCAGCCGTTAGCTATTCCTTTTATAACGTTAAATAAAGGCGTATCTAACTGATTTTGACTATATAAATCAAGCAAATCAAATTTTTGATAGACGGAGCCCTTTTCATTCATCAAGTTATATCCGCTGTAAATAACATAATCTCCGTTATTTAATTCGCGTAATAAATCAATCTGCGCTTTTACTTTATCCGGCAAATAAACGTCGTCGTGGGAAAGCCAGGAAAAATATTCGCCGTTCATTTTTTCAATGCCAAGGTTTAACGCCGTCGCCACGCCGCCGTTCGGTTTGGAAAAATACCTTATTTTATCGCCGTATGATTTGGCGATACGGTCCGTTTCCCCGCCATCGGTCGAACCGTCGTTTATAACGATGACCTCGATATTTTCATACGTTTGCGCCAGCGCGCTGTCTATCGCTTCGCGCATAAAATTAGCCCCGTTATATACGGGTATGATTATTGACACTAGCGGATTAAAATTATCCATCAGAGTAGCCCCTTTAGCTTTTGCTTTAATGACCAATATTTTTTGAGCAGCTTATAACCTCTCGAATTGTCTATACTTAGTAGCTCTGTTGTCGTTGCCCGAAGGTCATTTTTTAACTGCGTGTTTTCCGCAGATAAAGCTGATATATTATTTTTTAATTGCGTATTTTCAATAGAGAAAGTCGATATACTATTGTTTAACTGTGTGTTTTCGGTAGATAAATCGGTATTTTTGTCTGATAACTCAGTGAGAAGTTTTAAAGAGCAATCTGTTATTTTATAAAAGTCCAATATACTTTTTTCGTTACTACAAACGATGTAAAAAAATTTTTCTGCGAATTGGCTAGCTATAAAATGAACGTTCTTATAATAATGTTCCAGTAAATCTATCCACCAGTCCTTACTTTCTTGAATTAAATGTAATTCCTCCCCGCATATAATATCCGAATGATTAGCTATCCCCAAAAATGCAGAATCTGACATATTCGATATAGCAGCTAATGTTTCTTTGATATTGGCGGGCGGTATATGCTCCAAAACATCCATACATATTAACCCGTCAAAACGCTTATTTTCCTTTGCAAAGCTTATTATATCCGTATTAGCGTGCGGCGTTTCGGTTAAATATCTTTGGCAACAAACTTGACTAAGTTCTATGCCAAAAGCGTTATAACCGTTTTTCAATATTCTTTTTAAGTGAATCCCTTCGCCGCAACCAGCGTCTAGTATCTTTCCGTTTATATAAGCTACATAAATGTCAACGAAAGTGTCTTTTATGATATTATGGTAACAGTAGTTAGATTTTTGAGTATAAACTTTATTATAGATTTCCGTATAAATATTCTTTTCGTAAGCCATTTTATTTTTTCTCCACCGTATAGTCGTTGTAAAAAACGCCGTATACATTTTTTTTACAAGAATGAACTCTCAGTACCGCAAATCCGTCAAACCATTTCAACTGCACATGATTTTCTTGCGTACCCAGGGCTACGGCGGTATTCAAAAGATATTCTCCCGATGCGAGATACGGGAAATAAAATACGTAATTGATACAATATAATTCTTCTTTTTCTATTGGAAGAACTATATTTTTATCAATGGTCGTCATGCCAAATAAATATGTGCCTTTGCTATCTGATATTGATATTCCGGATATTAGATTATTTTCTAATTCCTTATCTTCAATAGTTTGCGTTAAAAAGCGGCTATTGTAGTTAAAACGGACTTTTATAGTAATTTTTTCGCCGCCTTTTAGGTCGTTGATATTAACGTCGCTAATTGTAACCGCTTCAATATCAACTCCCCCTATGCCGAACGAATTAACATAGCTTCTTTGAGGCACGATAATGGACGCGCTGTCGTTAAGGGACGGTTGTTCTTTTTTACTGTCGTCAGGTTGCTCGGCTGGGAATATCAATTTAAAATATTCAAGACACACATATTGGGGATCGCCCGAACTTATAATCGTACCGTCGTTTATTAAATACGCTTTACTACATAGAGATTTTATGGTGGAAGTATCATGACTCACAAATACTATTGTCAATCCGTCGTTTCTCATTTGGTCAAGTTTTTGAAAGCATTTCAGCTGGAATCTCGCGTCGCCGACGGCCAGGGCTTCGTCTACTATCAAGATGTCGGGCTTTACGTTTATGGCCACGGAAAAGGCCAGTCTCACGTACATTCCGCTACTATAGGTCTTTACGGGCTGATACGCGAAGTCGCCTATATCGGCGAAGGACAAGATGGAGTCCAGGCGGGCGTCAGTTTCTTCTTTGCTTAGTCCCATGATTGTCCCGTTCAGGTAAATATTTTCTATGCCCGTATATTCGGGGTTAAAGCCCGCGCCCAGCTCCAGGAGGGACGAAATGCGGCCGTTTATCTCGACTGAGCCGGCGCTTGGCGAGAGTACGCCGGTGATTATCTTCAGGAGCGTGGATTTGCCAGCGCCGTTTTTGCCGATTATGCCCACCGTTTCGCCCTTTTTTATCGTCAGGTTTATATCGTTCAGCGCGTAGAAGTCTTTATGATAGCTTTTATGGCGGGGTGACAGGGTTTCCTTTAAGCGGTCTATCGGTCTGTCGTACAGCTTATATATTTTTGATAGACCGTTTATCTTGATAGCTATTTCTTCCATAGCAAACCTCTTATAGTACGTCAGCGAAATGGGGCCGCAATTTTCTGAATAAATTTATGCCGGTATATCCGATGGCTAAGGTGATAAGCCAAAATACGATCGTTTCCCGGGGGGATTGCCAAAAGTATTTTTCGTAGATGAAGGAGTCCCTGTATCCGCTGACGATATAATGGTAGGGATTCAGCTTGAATATCCATTGGTAGCGTTCCGGGATCAGGGTTATGTTCCAGAATATCGGGGTGGCCCAAAATAAAAATTGGGTGATAATGCCGATAAGCTGGCCAAAATCCCGGGAGAATACCACCAGCGAAGCGGTAATATACGATAGCGCCACGTTGAAGCAGACGGCGGCGAACAGGTAATAGGCGACCTGAAGATATACAGGCGAAGGGTATCGGCCGTATACGGCAAACATCCCAATGAGCAGCCCGATAAAAAACAGGTGGATAAATATAAGGGACGTTATCTTCACTATGGGCAGCAGCGATATGTTGAAGACCACTTTTTTCACGAGGAAGGATTTTTCCACGATGCAGCCGCTCATGCTGATCAGCGCGTCCGAGAGAAAGAACCAGGGGATCATGCCGGCGGAGAGCCAGAGGATAAACGGCGCGTCGTCGATGGGCACGGCGCGGAAGCCGAAGCTGAAAACGAACCACATGACGCAGATGGTAAATAAGGGCTGGAGTATGGACCAGGCCAGGCCCAATACCGAGCCGGAGTAGCGCTCTTTTAAGTCGTTTTTCGCTAAATTAAAAAGGATTCGCCGGGAGCGATAGATGTTTTTTGCAAAGCTTACTATTGATGGCATCAAGGTTTACCTGGCTTTCATCATTTTTATCAGGTGGGGAAAATAATCCGCGCAAAGGCCAAGGGAAAAATAAATAAGCTGCAAGAGCTTCAGCCGTTCTTTTTGGATTAAATAAGACAGGATTTTATAGGGCGGA
>CAZIKQ010000056.1:0-277 GCA_964540025.1 uncultured Schwartzia sp.
CTATTGTTGCAATTTACAGAGTTTACAATTTACAAGAAGGTGTACCTTTTTGTAAACTTTTTGGCCGAAAATTCATCACAAAAAAGCAAAGCGGCAGACAGGACAATATTTGTCTTGTCTGCCGCTTTGCTGTATATAAAGGTCTTAATTCCTATATAAATTGGTAGTTTATTACTATATATCACCATGCATACGGATGTAAATTATTTTGAAAAGCTCATTCCTATGTGATATAATCGACCCGACAGGAAATTACAAAAAGGTACACAAACATAAA
>CAZIKQ010000056.1:377-9970 GCA_964540025.1 uncultured Schwartzia sp.
ATTTTCAAAAACAGTCTGGCATATTCACTTCACTGGCACGAACAAATAGGTACACAAACATAAAATTTTCAAAAACAGTCTGGCATATTCACTTCACTGGCACGAACAAATAGGTACACCTTTTTGTTCGTCTGTTTTTGTCTCCATTCCATGAGAAAAAGGAGCGATGGCGATTAGATAATAATGCTCGAGTCAGGGAAGATGTTTTATGAAAAACACCAATGAAAAACATCATGGATCGTGACGGCGAACCGTCACGCCTGTTATTGCAATTTACATGTATTGTTCTATTTTTTTCGAGGAGAGTGAATATATGGACAAATTACGACTACTGACCTGCGCCACATTATGGGGTGTGTGCGCCAACGCCTTCGCTGCGTCTCCGCTGCCGAGTTTCGACAAAACGGCGGTTACGGAGTATCCCTATTACCGCACCGGCGAGCAAACGGCGAAAGTGGAAACCCCCGCGCCAAAGGGGGAAAACTATCGCCCCGGCAACACCGGCACCGAAGAAAATCCGGCGTTTTATATCAAGCGCATCAGACTGACGGGCTTCGTCCTGCCGGAAGTACACAACGAGACAAGGCTACAGGATATTTTGGATTCCTACTCGAACAGAAGCGTGGCCTTTGACGAGCTGTCGGCTCTGACGGAAGCGATTACCAAATACGCCCGGGACTCCGGCTTTACCGTATCCCAGGCCGTCGTCCCCCAGCAGGAAATCCGGGACGGCGAGCTGGAGGTCGCTGTGTACGCGGCGGTCTACGACGATATAAAAATGGTCAGCAACACCTCCAGAGTCGCCGACCGGGTGCTGGTGAAATTCCTGGGGCCGCTGAAAAAGGACGTGGTCATCACCGATAAAAAACTCGAACGGGTGCTAAACGACCTGAACGATTTACCCGGCGTCATCGCCCGAGGCTCCCTCCATCCCGGCAGCCAGCCGCTGACAACGGGGCTGGACGTCGAGATACTGCGCCGCCCCGTCTGGAACAACTACGTCTTCGTGGACAACGGCGGCAGCCAAATCTCCGGCCGCTGGCGCTACGGCTTCCACACCGAAATTAACAACCCCGGCCAGCAGGGCGATAAAATCGGCGTGACCGGCTCTATAAGCAACAAGCACACCAAAAACTACGCCGTCAATTACGAAACGGCCGTCGGCAGCCGCGGCACCCGCTGGGGCGTGGGCTTCAGCCGGGCCTCCTACGACATCGGCTGGTATCGCGGCGACCTGAATCAGTACGGCGAATCCGAAGCCGTCAGCTTCTACGGCCTGACCCCCGTCTACCGGGACAAGGAAAAACGGGTCACGGCTTTGTACGGCTACGATTACCGCCGCATCAAGGACACCACGCGGTTCAGGTTCCCGGGCTTTATCTATTCCGCTGACAGCCGGAAGCGCGCCCATGTCCTGCACATGGGAATCGCCGCCAGCGAGTACCAGCCGAACCGCTTTACTTACGGCGACCTCATCTATTGGTACGGCGACATCGACGCCAAGGACCAGCGGGCCTATTTTGAGGGCGCGTATCACAAGCTGACGGCAGATTTTAAGCACGTGCGCTATTGGAAGGACTGGAATGTGCGCCTGGAAGCCCACGCCCAGCTGGCCAACCGGGGCCTGGACGGCAGCGAGCGCTTTTACCTGGGCGGCATGAACGGCGTCAGGGCCTATCCCGCCAGCGAGACCAGCGGCGACACCGGCTACACGGCCACCCTGGAGGCGCGCCGGAGGACGGACGTGGAGGGGCTGGAGGTAGCAATCTTCATCGACGCGGGAGAGGTGACCCGCAACAAGGGCTACGGCGACCACCGCAATCTGGCGGGCTGGGGCCTGGGCCTGCGCTACGCCAAAGAAAACGACTGGTACGCCCAGTTCGATTACGCCTGGAAGATAAACGGCAAGCCCTACGAAAGCGAAGACCATGACCACAACGGCAGAATGTGGCTACAAATCTACAAGATGTTTTGACCGACGCAGACGCGGCGCGTTTGCCTGAAAAGCGCGGGCCGCAGTTTGAAGGGAGCGATAATAATGTCTATCAAAAAGAAGAAAAAACAACGGGAGCTGGCCCGGCGAATCCGCCTGTATCTGGCGAGCGCATTGCTTTTCTACAACGCCGGCGCGGCCTTGGCCGCGCCGCTGAACGTTGCGCTGCCCGATGGGGGAAGCTTCGTCTTCGGCGGCGTCAACGGTAATATCGTCGCCGACCGCGACACCGGCAGAATGTCTATTACGCAGGACGGCGCAAACGCAGTTATCAGGTGGAATGATTTTTCCATCGGCGGCAACGCTATAGTGAATTTCAACAAACAGGGCGGCGGCCCTTTTAACGTGCTGAATTACGTCAACTACGGCGGCCCCATGAGCGAGATTTACGGCACTATCAACGCCAACGACGGCAGTGTTTTTCTCGTGAACCCGGCGGGCGTAACCTTCGGTAAATCCGCCCAGATCAATGTGGGCAGCCTGTACGTCTCCAACCAAAATTTAGAAGGGTTTAATTTCAACCGCTTTGACGGTAATGCGGATACCTTGAAAAGCTACGGCAACATCGGCGCGGGAGAGCTGATGAACCTGGGCTATATCAATGCCGCCCAGGGCAGGGTGACCTTCGTGGGCGACCGCATCGTGCTGGACGCCGACCGCATTCGGGATACTGCCGGTAAGGAGCTGTACAAATCCGGCGGGCAGCTTGCGATAAAGACTATTAACAAGGATAACCTGACCATCGGGTATTCCGCCTACAACGATGGCGTCACCGCTACTTATGCTGGTAAAAATGATACTACCAGTATAGCGAAGGTAGAAGATGCCAGCGGTGCTTCGATGGATTATACAAAGAACGACGGCTATATGTGGGTCGACAACGTGCAGCAGCTACAGGGGATGAACACCAATGTCACCGGCAATTACGCGCTGCACAACAGCATCGACGCCGTAGAGACGAAGGATTGGAATGGCAACGCCGGATTTACTCCCGTTAAAGGCTCGGCTGGCGAAGCTTTTTCCGGTAAATTCGACGGCCTGGGCTACAGCGTTTTCGACTTGACTATTAGCAGAGGCGGAGAAAGCAACGTAGGGCTTTTTGCTCAAGCCAAAGACGCCGGCATTAAAAATATCTATCTGGTGGGCGGAAGTATCACCGGACAAAACAACGTCGGCTCTGTTGTGGGCAACGCCACCAATACCACCATCGGCGGCATCGCCACCTCCGTCAACGTTACCGGCAACAGCAACGTTGGCGGCGTGGCCGGGGCAACGGCCGGCGGCGCGCTGATTGACGTGGTAAACGTCGGCGGCGTCACCGGCACCGGTACCGGCAATAACAATATCGGCGGCATCGTGGGCCAGATGGACGGGGGCCAGCTCAGAGGCCACAATTCTTCGGAGCGGAGCTTCGTCAATCGGTTCCTCCCCGCGGGCGTCGGCGCGGTCAATCTGGGCCGCGTGGAGGGCGGCCATAACGTAGGCGGCCTGGTGGGCGAGGCGAAAGGCGCTACCATCGGCTCCACAGATGCGGAGATCCGCAACCGCATGGATGTTAAAGCCAACCACACGGTAGGCGGTATCGTGGGCGCTATGAGCGGCGGTATAGTACAAAACGCCGTCAACTACAACGACGTCACGGCGGAAGGGTCCACCTCGGAGGATTATTATTATTATGGGGTTGCAGGTGGTACTGGCGGAGATGCCTCCAGTGGAAAAATAGGAGAGGTAAAACAGGCAAGATATGAAAGTGGCAATGATTCTGGCAGCTGGGTGAAAACAGCGGCAGCTAATGCCGGCGGCATCGTGGGAGCCAGTGCAAGTAATGCAACGATTACTGATGTAACCAACCAGGGCAATGTCCAGAGCGTGACATCAGGTACAGGTTCATTAACTGACGGTTCTTCGTATTACATAGGAGGAAATGTGGGCGGTATCGCCGGCCGGGCGGAGAATACCACAATCAGCGGCGCCGTCAATAAAGAAAACTCCATCTCCGGCGCTCATAACGTGGGGGGCATCGCCGGTTATCTTGGAGCCACCAGCGGTAACACGGCGAGGATTGAAAACAGCGCGAATAACGGCGGCACGGTATATGGAACCGGTGCCCGTGATACAACCGGCACGAGAAGACTTACCGAATGGGTGCGGCCTCATGATCAGGGTTCGGAAAGCAATATAATCGGCAACGTGGGCGGTATCGTTGGCTACATGTATGGCGGCGGCGTTGATGCCACCGACGGAGGCGGCGCTGTCAGCCTTGCCTCCAGCGGCAACAGAGGAAATGTTTCCTCCAGCGAATACTATAATATATATAATTCAAATAAAACTAGAGCTATCGCTAACATCGGCGGCCTTGTGGGCAAGCTGGACGTTGGCAACGTATATGGCAACGACGCTACGGCTGATAACATAAAAAGCAAAGTACAGGGGCAGCTGAATAAAATCAAAGCTGACGATGGTACTCATGAAGACGCGACCATCGTCAACAGCTACAATTCCGGTTCTGTCCAGGGGATGGAGAACGTGGGCGGCGTCCTTGGCATGATGTACAACGGCTCCGTGGCCGGCAGCTACAATCTGGGTAATGTCAGGTCCCTTGTACCTGAGAGTAGAATAAGCGCAGGTCCTGTCTGGGTAAATATGGGCGGCATTGTCGGCGGCACGACGGAAAACGTTACCGCCAGAGGTATCCTGTACAACGTGTATAACAGCGGGGTAGTCGGCGATGAGACCTATAAAACCGGCGGACTGCACATCGGCGGCGTAGCGGGCCGTTTCAGCGGCCTCATGGAGCAAAGCTATAATACCGGCGACGTCTATGGTATCACTCAAGCAGTGGGCGGCGTTATGGGGGCCATCTGGAAAGCCGACATTCTCAATGTCTTTAACGCCGGTAACGTTACCTCCTATAATAAAAATTATGCCCTAGGCGAGCATAATTCGGGTGTTGGCGGCATCGTCGGCACTAAGGCCGCCAATACTGACGACTATATGACCAATATTTATAATATCGGCGTAATCAGAGGTTTTGTCGATAATAATACCAGGCATAATAATGTAGGGGGAATTATCGGGGTAATAAACACGGGTGGCACAGGTTCATTAACCATAACAGACGCCTATACCAGAGGGGAGCTTTATGCGGGTAAACTGCCTAATAGCTCTGCAGATACCAGTACTAAAGATGAAAGGACTACGTACTCCAATATAGGCGCTATAGTGGGTCTTAAAGTTGGCAGCACTCCTCTGAACGTCAGTAACGCGTATTACATAGATCCTGCTGATACCACAAAGTTTACAACATTAGCCGGCTCCGCGCTTCAGGGCGCTGGCAGAGTGGCTCTCGCTGATGCGAACAAGGCGTCCAGCTATAGCGGTTTCAGCTTCTCCTATGTGGACGGCAACGCTCAGGGGGGCAGCGACTGGCGTGTTTACAGCGGCAGTTTTAACGGCAAGGAGTACAACGGCGGCACGACGCCGATCCTGGACTGCTTCCGTCCGGCGGCAGCAGATTATTTTGGCCGGGCAGACCAAGCGGGCAGTGGTGACTACAAAAAACGCAGAGAAGATCTTGACTACATCCAATACGGCACGGCCTACGATCCCTTTATGACCGTTATGTACGCTAAGGACGGCGTTACGAAGCCTATTGAATTGAATTTTGGCACCATTGACGTAAGCGCTAAAGGCGGTTTTGCCCTTTATAACGGCGGTTTGAATATCACCAACTTTGGCACTAACCGCAGTGAAATGTATAACGGCACGATTTACAGCGACGGCGCGCTGTCCGTCAGCACCAAACGGGCAGACGGAACATATAACGGCCTGGGCATTAAGCTGGGGGTCGCCTCGGCGCTGTACGGTTCTTCCGTAAAACTTGACGCGGGCGGCGGCGTGGAAATTTACGGCACCGTGAAAGCCACCGGCAACGCCCACTTCAAGCATTTATTAGCCAACGGAACTTACGAATACAAGCCGGTAAATGTCAGCGCCGATCGCGGCAACGTCAGCATTAAGGGCGGCGACGTGGAAATTTACGGCCATGTGAGCTCCGCCAAAGCCAATTATAAAGCGGACGGATCAGCGGACCCGGACGGCGTTACGGTAGTCAATGGCATTCGCGGCGGCCGTAACTTCAACAACGCTACCTACGACAACATAAATAAAATCACCGAAGGCTCCGTTCCCGATCTGGGTCTATTCTACGCTTACCGGTCCGGCGAATATGTAGCGGGAACCCCGTCCACCCGGCATGGAAACGGCTCGATTTCAATCGAAGCCAAGGCCGGCAATGGCTCTCAAGGCACGGTCAACGTCAGGCTGGGCGCTCTTGACAGGGGCTATCTGGAATCCTACGGCGCGATAGGCGTTAAAGCCGACGGCGACATTTACATCGACAGCGATTTGCGCGCCGGCGGCGACATAACGCTGGACGCCGCAAATTCGGCGCTGGATATTTCCAACATTGGCCAGGTAGATAAGAAAAATTTCGAGGGAACTGAGGTTTCTTCTAAGGAGCGTCTGCATAATTTCCTGAACAACTTTTCTACCCAAACTGCTAACGGTCACAAGTTGATTTTCAAAAACAGCAAAGGCGCCGCTACCGATGCTATCATCGCCGCAGACCTCTGGGACAGCGCCGCGGGCGCGTACAGGCTCGATAAATACGACGTGGCGGACAAGACCCTTATCGAAGCGACAAATGCCATGAACGTGGTCAAAGACGGAAGCTCGTTAGGCTCCGGCGTCGTTAAGGAGGTAGCGCACGTTTGGGTAGCGGACGGCGAACAGCTCAAGGGAATCCAGGCTGCGGCAAGCTCAAGTCCGGAAATACTCAATCTGAATTTCGCTTTGAAAAACGATATCGATATGTTCGACGTTACAGGTTACCAGAGTATCGATGGTTATCAGGGCGCCCTTGACGGCCGCGGGAACCGCATCATCGGCTTGGGTGCTAAAAATCCCAGCGGGACCGGCCTGTTCCAGACTATTGGAACAGGAGGTTCTGTACAGAACGTTGAGATTTACAATTCCCGGGTGGACAGCGCAGGAGCCACCGGCAGCACCGGTATATTGGCGAATGTAAATAACGGCACGATCGAAAACGTCGATACCTTCGGCAACCGGCTGGAGGTCGCAGGCGGCGCGGGCGGTCTCATCGGCACGAATAACGGCACTATCAAAAACACCACCACTAACGATGTCATTACCGCTGACGTCGGAGCGGCCGCGACTCTTGGCGGCATCGCCGGCGTTAATAACGGGGTTATTGGCGAAAGAAATAACCCGAAGGTGGGCGTGGCTTCCAGCAGCGCCGTAGTCGGCCGCGATGCCCATGCTCTTGGCGGCGTCGCCGGTGAAAACGGTAATAAGGGTGAGATCTATATTTCAGACAGCACCGGCGGCGTTGTCTCCGGCCTGTACGGCAGCGGCGACTTAACCGACCCTAAAGAATACGGCTCCTCGCAAAACGTTGGCGGCGCCATCGGCGTAAACAGCGGTGAACTCTACAGCATTTATAACGACAGCAAAATTAACGGCTGGGAAAATGTCGGCGGCATTATCGGTACCAACGAAGCCGGTTCCAAGGTGTACAATATCGTCAATGGCAGCGAGATGTACGGCGGGGCAAACGTCGGCGGGATTGTCGGTTCTAACGCCGGCTCTATCGACAACGGCCGCAACAACGGCGCAATTGTCGGCGATGCCAATCACATTTATGATGGTGATTCTGCTGCTCACGGCACCGCGGCCAGCGGGGAAAATGTCGGCGGCCTGGCCGGTGTAAATGAAGCTGGCGGCCATATGTCCAATCTGGTAAACGATATTCCCGCGGCCATCGAAGGCAAAACCAACGTGGGCGGCATTATCGGCAAGAACGAAGGTTTCCTGAGTTCCTCCCAGAACCTGATGAATCAGGGCGAGATCCTCGGGGTGAAGTATGTCGGCGGCGTCGTTGGTCTGAATGAAAAGGACGGCACCATTTATGACGTAAAAAATACCCACGATTACACGCTGGGCTACAACACGGCTTATAAAGGCGATCCGAACGGCGCTCAGGGCGAGTATTTCGGCGGCATAGTCGGTAAGAACGATGGCACGGTAGGCGACGCTGAGAACCATGCCACGATCATGATTAAGACAGATGATGCTTCAGCCCCGATTAAATATGTGGGCGGAATCATCGGCCAAAACAACGGCAGTATTGCTCAGGCCGGTGAGGAGATTTCCAACGGCGACACCAAACTTACGGTGAAGGGCAAACTGATCAACTACGGCCGGGTCACGGCTGAAAACGGCGATTTCGTCGGCGGCCTGATTGGCGAAAACAACGGCAATATCGAAAAAACCAACCTGATAAACGCCGTTAGCGGCGAGGTAACCGGCAAGGACCATGTGGCCGGTCTCATCGGCCATAACAGCTCCACCGGCGAGGTGACAGGGAGCCGCTCGGCCGATGACAATTACTACGCCTATCAGGTGTATAACAACGGACAGGTAACCGGCAGCGGCGATTTTGTCGGCGGCTTGGTGGGCCAGAATGAGGGTTCTCTGACGGCCGCCTACAATACTGGCAATATCACCGGAAATAATTACGTAGGCGGCGTAGTTGGTCAAAATGATGCCACCGGCGCCGTTGACCAGGTATTTAATGCCGGTACTGTCACTGTCAAAGCCACTGGGGTTACTCCTGTCTCTGGCACAGTGGCCGGCCAGAATGACGGGACGATAACGAACGCCTATGACATGGAAATGGGAAATGACGCATCCGGCACTATCGGAGCCGGTACAGCGATCGATAACAGCGCGGCTGATGATCCCAATATCTGGCTGACCTACGGGCCGAATGACGTTTATGGCGTCAATAAGCTGCTGCGGGTTTTCCTGACCAGGCTGACGTTCATCCCCTACACCGGCAATGAAACCGCCCTGCAAACCGCTCTGCCGGGCAGCCTGACGGTGCAGGCCGATGCAAGAAGCGGCAAGGTCAGGGTCCTGAAGGACGGTAAGGCCATCGGCTACTTTAAGGCGACTTCCGGCGACGAAAACGCAGCGCACAGTCTGGCGGATTACCTGCGGACTATGGATGCGGAGCGTTTGAGCGCTTTGCTGTCCGGCGGCAGCGCCGGTCAGGGGACGATCCTGACAACCCGGCAGATTCAGACGTGGGATAAGTCTGGATTGAATCCCAATAACTTGGGCTTTGACATCGACCTCTCGAAGATCACCATTGGTCCCGCCGAGGAGCCGGACGCGGTCGATGATGATAATCTGAAGGAATGGGAGGATAAATATCCCTGGTACTACGGCTGGGATAAGAAGCGGGAACAGCGCGAACGCAAGGCCGAGGTTCATTTTGTGGACGGAGGGATGGAAATCGAGTAAGCTGCTGAGGCTCCCCTTTAGGGGAGCTATCGCTGGAAGCGACTGAGGGGTGAAGCAGGAAAACCATTGATTTGTCTATCACCCCTCCGGCGGCTTCGCCGCCACCTCCCCTAGAGGGGAGGCTATCATATCGATTATATGTTACCCCTCCGGCTCGACTAACTCACTTAATGAGTCCGAGTGAAACGACGGACGAATTTAGTGAGTGTCA
>CAZIKQ010000057.1:0-9912 GCA_964540025.1 uncultured Schwartzia sp.
CATCTCATAGGCTCCCCTCAAGGGGAGCTGGCTCCGTAGGAGCCTGAGGGGTGTGTGCGAGCCATGCAAACTACTTAGCGATTGCCGAGCGTAGCGATGGCAGAGCTTAGGGAGTCGCAGAGCGACGGCAGAGCTTAGTAGTTTGTAGGAGGTGGTCGAAGGCCGTAGGCCGGAGACCGGAGGCTGGAGACCGGAGGCTGGAGACCGGAGGGGTGACAGACAAGCCGCCCTGTATATTTTCACCTCTCAGTCGCCTGCGGCGACAGCTCCCCTACAGGGGAGCCTCGAGCCTATCCAAAGCCTCTACTACCTGTTAGTTAGCCTTAAACCCTCCCCCGTGGAGCTTACCATGACCCGAAGTCTTCCCTCAGAACAGGAGCATTACAAAAAAAGAGGCAGGGGACAACCCTGCCAAAACATCAAACTACAAAATCATAATGCAAAATGCAAATATTCAAGGAATTGTGTTGCAGTTTTTTCATCGTAGCTTGTAACAGCCAAGACCGTTACAAGGCGGCTACTGCTTTCAAGAAATCGTCAACCGTCATATCCGCCTGTTTTGCCGCCTGAGCCAAGGTAAGGATCTTTTCTTGTACCAGCGAATTAAGCGTTTTCAGCATCCCTTCGGCTTTGCCCTCAGCTCTGCCCTCGGCTCTGCCCTCAGCTCTGCCCTCAGCTCTGCCTTCAGCTCTCGCAACCCTTTGCGCTTTTTCCATTGCCAATGCTAACGTCATATATTCCCGCCTCCACTCGTCACAGCTTCTCGCCGTTGCTACCTCGCAATCTATCTCCCCCGTGAGCTCGTCCGCCGGGGCCCGGCCATCAATGTAATCCAGAAAATTCTTCAGGGGCTTTGAAACATCCTCAGCCGTTCCCTTGGTGCTGAGGAACATCTTCGTCGTGCCGTCCTTTAGCTCCAGGCCCTGCTCCTCCAGACACAGGTTTTTGAAGGTGTACTTGTGCCGGTTGCCGCCAAACAGACCAAAGGTGCAGATAAAGATAATGTAGGTATCATTCAGGGTTTCGTAGTCCTGCCCTTTCTCCAGCAGGTCAATATCGATCAACGCCTGATAATATCTGGTTCGTTTTACCAGCTCCGCCATATCCTTACTGGTCTGCATTTCGATATTAAAAACCGTCCCTTTATCATCGTTCACATATACATCAAGGCGGATGCTCTTGCTGTCCAGCCGGATGTTTATGGACTTTTCCTCCTCCGGATAGCCTATATCCTTAATTTCAATATCCAGGAGCCGCTCAAGGGTTCCTTTGCAGATGCGCTTGTTCCGCATAACCTTCTGGAAGATAAAATTGTCCTGAATAGTTAGTTCCTCGTAGGGGATTATTCCTGTCTCTCTTGTCATCGGCCATCACCACCCTGAAAGAAGTATAACACGAGTGTTTGCAATATATCAAGGAGATTTCCTGACAATCTTTGGATACAGGGGAGCCTCAAGCTTTTATCCAAAGCCTCTACTACCCGTTAGTTAGCCGCAAAGCCTCCCCCGTGGAGTTTACCATAACCCGAAGTCTTCCCTCAGAACAGGAGCATTACAAAAAAAGAGGCAGGGGATACCCTGCCAAAACATCAAATGTAAAATCATAATGCAGACATTTAAGGAATTGTGTTGCAATTCCTTTATCGTAGCTCGTGACATCCAAGGACCGTCATAAGGCGGCTACCGCTTTCAAGAAATCGTCAACTGTCATATCCGCTCGCTTTGCAGCCTGAGCCAGGGTAAGGATCTTTTCCTGCACCAGCGAATTGAGCGTTTTCAGCATCCCTTCGGCTTTGCCTTCAGCTTTGCCTTTGGCCATGCCTTTGGCCATCCCTTTGGCCATTCCCTCAGCTACTCCCTCAGCTCTTGCAACCCTTCGTTCCTTTTCCATTGCCAATGCCAACGTCATATACTCCCGCCTCCAATCGTCACAGCTTCTCGCCGTTGCTACCTCGCAATCTATCTCCCCCGTGAGCTCGTCCGCCGGGGCCCGGCCATCAATGTAATCCAGAAAATTCTTCAGGGGCTTTGAAACATCCTCAGCCGTTCCCTTGGTGCTGAGGAACATCTTCGTCGTGCCGTCCTTTAGCTCCAGGCCCTGCTCCTCCAGACACAGGTTTTTGAAGGTGTACTTGTGCCGGTTGCCGCCAAACAGACCAAAGGTGCAGATAAAGATAATGTAGGTATCATTCAGGGTTTCGTAGTCCTGCCCTTTCTCCAGCAGATCGATATCGATCAACGCCTGATAGTATCTGGTTCGCTTTACCAGCTCTGCCATATCTTTACTGGTCTGCATTTCGATATTAAAAACCGTCCCCTTATCGTCGTTCACATAAACGTCCAGGCGGATGCTCTTGCTGTCCAGCCGGATGTTTATGGACTTTTCCCCCTCCGGATAGCCTATATCCTTAATTTCAATATCCAGGAGCCGCTCAAGGGTTCCTTTGCAGATGCGCTTGTTCCGCATAACCTTCTGGAAGATAAAATTGTCCTGGATAGTCAGTTCCTCGTAGGGGATTATTCCCGTTTTTCTTGTCATCGGCCATCACCATCCTGAAAGAAGTATAACACGAGTGTTTGCAATATATCAAGGAGATTTCCTGGCGATCTCTGGATGCAGGGGAACACTTCAAATGTATACATAATTTTTTCAGAAAAAACCTTTTCATTTGGAAATTTTTCTGTTATCATACGAAAATAGTTTGCCGCTGCTGACAGCTCAAGGAAACATGGACACTTGCGCGTGGGCGGTAGCGGTCAGGCTGTGCCGAATTGACGCGTCTCATCCCCGACAGAGGGAATGGGTGCAATGTTTTGTTTTTAGGAGGAAAACTGAATGAAGAAATCTCTCGTATCCGCTCTGACTACTGCTCTCGTAGTTGGCGCTGCCAGCACTACCTTTGCGGCGGCAAATCCTTTTTCCGATGTTCCGGCTGACCACTGGGCCTATGACGCTGTGGCCAAGCTGGCGGCAGAAGGCGTAGTCGATGGCTACGGCGACGGCACCTATCGCGGCGAGCAGGCGATCACCCGCTATGAAATGGCTCAGATGGTTGCCAAGGCTATGGCCAAGGGCGTAAACAGCGCTGACCTTGACAAGCTGGCCGCTGAGTTCGCCGATGAGCTGAATTCCTTGGGTGTCCGGGTATCTGCTCTGGAGAAGCGGATTGACAATGTGAAGTTCTCCGGCGAGGCCCGTTACACTGCGAAGCGTACTATTAAAGAGGGCGAGGCCAACACGACCTCTAATCCCTTGGAGCTTCGTCTGAAGATGGCGGCCACCGTCAATAAGAACTGGACCGTAAAGTCTCGCTTTGACTATGTAACCAATGGCAAGGATTCCAAGGATGCCGATCTCCACGATGTAGAGTATATGTACGCTCAGGGCCAGTATGGCAAAATGACCATCGACCTTGGTAAATACGAACTCTTCGAAAGCGTAACCGAGGGTATGCTCTTCGATGATACCGCCAGCGGCATTCAGGTGGCCTATGCTCCCACCAAGGAAGTAACGGTTACCGCCATGGCCGGCCGGGCAAATGATGGGGATTATTTTTATAGTGATGGTTCCGCTGCCGCTGATATGTGGGGCGCCCGGGTTGAGTACGCCGGTAAGAAGCTGGCCGTTGGCGCCGCTTACTATGATTTCGGTGGCGCAGACTTGGAGTATTTTTATTACGATAATGCCAATGCTGACGACAAGGCGAAGATTTGGACCGTTGGCGCCGGCTACAGATTCGACAGGAACTTCCGCCTCTACGCTAATTATGCTCAGAACACCGAGGCTGATAATAGCGACCAGAAGAAAGCCTACGTGTTCCAGCTGGACTACAAGGGGGCTGACATCGCCAAGCGGGGTTCCTATGGCGCTCACGTTGCCTACCGGTATCTCGGCGATCAGGTCGTAACGAGAATGTACACTTATGATATTGCCGAGCCTGATTTGAAGGGTATCGAGCTGGGCGTTGATTATACCCTCGACAAGAACGTCCTCTTGAACCTGGGTTATTTCAATGGTAAACAGATTTACAATGATAAGGATGCCGAGGTTCTCTACTCCCGCATTCACTTCTTCTTCTGATAACCGGCGTTCGCCGCTGGTGCCAGAGGGCGGAACAAGACATAAAAAAGCAGGGGCTTATGCTCCTGCTTTTTTATATACGATAGAAGCCTCCCCTCCAGGGGAGGTGGCCGTTAGGCCGAAGGGGTTGCTGTACAAGCCGAGTTAGTGATTCTGTCACCCCTCAGTCGCCTGCGGCGACAGCTCCCCTACAGGGGAGCCTTACTGTATTCAGTTGAGCTGGCCGTCCATTCCCTGCAACAGCATTCCCCACAGGCAATTGCCCTCTCCGCCAAGACTGACTGAGAGGGTATAGGAGCCGGAGAAGTGGAGCGGCATAACCTGAAGCCTCCCCTGTAGGGGAGCCTTTGAGAGGAGAGGCATGCAAACTACTCAAAGAGCCAATCGTAGCAAAGAAAAAATAAAGAAAAATTCTTTACTTTTTCTTGAATACAATTATAATAGAAGCATGAAAGGGGGGTCAATTATGGCACAATCAGTAAATGTAAATTTCAAGTTGGACTATGATGTGAAAAAAAATATGGAAAAGGCTTGCTCCGATATGGGGCTTTCTATGAGCGCCGCCTTTACGATTTTTGCAAAAAAAGTTGGCCGGGAAAGACGTATTCCCTTTGAGGTATCAGCTGATTCGTTTTATAGTGCTGAACATATCGCCATGCTTGAAAAGCGCATTGCTGATTTGAAAGAGAGAAGAAATGCCCACGAACATGAACTCATCGAGGTGAATTGATGAAGAAAATATGGCATGATGGAGCGTGGGAAGAATATTTATCTTGGCAAGCCCGAGACAAGAAAACTCTCAAGAAAATAAATCGGCTTTTAACTGATATTGACCGTAACGGTTATCAGTGTATCGGAAAGCCCGAACCGCTCAGAGGAAATTTTTCCGGCTTTTGGAGTGTGCGGATCGACGAGAAAAACCGCATTGTTTTCCGTATCGGTGATGATGTTTTGGAAATAGCCGAATGCGGTTCCCATTACGGTGATAAATAACTGTGTATAATGGTGGCCAGATACACTACCTGAAGCCTCCCCTACAGGGGAGCCAAAATAAAAAAGACTCCCAATCAGGGAGTCTTTTTGTCATCCAATAAGAAACTGTCAGTTATCTTTGATGGGCAGTGCCTGGGGTTTCACCAGGGTGTCCCGGCAGAAATCGATAAAGGCTTGGGCGGCCTTGGAGATATAGCGGTCTTTTTTCCAGGCAAGCCCGATTTCCAGATAGGGGGGAACGTCAAGAGGCACGGTTTTCAGGCCCGGGGAGTTGTGAACCACCAGGTCAAGGAGGCAGGATATGCCTACGCCGCTGCGAACCAGGCCCTTGATGGTTTCGATCTGGTTGGATTCCAGCACGATGTTGGGGCTGATGTTTTCCGCCCGGAATTTTTCCAGCAGAAGGTGGCGGAGGAAAGAGCCTTCCTTCAGCATGATGAGATTCACATCCTGGAGGTCTTCGTAGCTGAGAGAGGCGCGCTGGGCCAGGGGGTGATCCTCCTGCATACAGGCGACGATGCGGCTGTGGGCAATGGGGAGGCGCATGAGGCTGGTGGTCATGTCGCTCATGATGACGATGCCGAAGTCGATCTCGTCCTGCTCCAGGTGATCCCGGATGTCCATGGAGCCTTCTTCGTAGAGGTAGATGTTGAGATGGGAATACCGCTTTTGGAAGTTGGCAAAGATCATGGGGAAGAGGTAGGCGCCGATCATGGGGGGAATGCCGATTTTTATAGTGCCCTTCTGGAGCTGCTTGTAGTCGTTGACCTCCAAAACGGCGTCCTGAATATTCCGGAGGGCCAGCTCGACTCTGGTGAGGAAGACAGAGCCCTCAGGGGTGAGGGACAGCTGCTTCTGGCTGCGGTCAAAAAGCTGAATGCCCAGCTCGCTTTCCAGCTTTTTTATGGCCACGGTAATATTGGGCTGGGAAACCCTGAGTCTTTCGGCCGCCCTCGTGATGTTTTTCAGCCGGGCCGCCATCTGAAAGTATTCCAACTGTCGAAGCTCCATTCTGACTCTTTCCATAGCACCCTCCTGTGTAAAAGCAAAACAAACGTGATTTGTAACGAAGTCCTTCATTTAGAGTAGAGAGGCAATTTCTGCCGATTGACATTCAACGGCTTTGCCTCTATAATCTACATTTATATAATAGTATAAAGACAATTTATTTTCAATAGTTTATATCATAAAAAAGGGAAATTTTTCTGGAAATAAGTAGGGTACAGTTAGGAATTTTGGCTCATTTGTGCAATAATGTCATTAGTGATATAATAGCAGACAGCATGGACGCGTCCATATTCATTGGAGAAAAGAGGATGATTTAGCTTGGAACAGGCTTCAATTGTTGGTTTTATATTAAGCTTGATATCGGTATTTGTCGGTATGGTTCTCAAGGGTGCGCCGTTTTCTATCCTGATAAATCCGGCGGCGTTTCTGATCATCATCGGCGGCACGTTCTCCTGCCTGTTCATCGGGTTCAGGATGTTCCAGATGAAGAATTTCCCCAAGCTGGTAAAAAAGGTATTCACTCAGCCCCAGCTCCAGGAGCGGGGGGAGCTGCTGCGGACTTTCATCGAGCTGTCGCAGATTGCCAGGCGTGAAGGTATCCTGGCTTTGGAAAACAAGGTGCAGGAGATTCCCGATCCTTTCTTCCGCTCCGGCCTCGGAATGGTCATAGACGGTATGGAGCCGGAGTTTGTGGGCGATGTTCTCGACGCGGAAATTTCCGTGATGCAGGAGCGCCACGCTCTCGGCCAGCAGATGTTCCAGCAGGCGGGTACTTACGCTCCGACCCTGGGCGTTCTCGGCGCCGTTGTCGGCCTCATCGCGGCCCTTGGTAATCTGAATGATATCGACGCGCTTGGTCATGCTATCGCTTCCGCGTTCGTTGCGACAATCCTCGGTATTTATTCCGGCTACGTTCTCTGGCTGCCCTTCTGTAACAAGCTGAAGGTCATGTCCGGTCAGGAGGTAGCCCTGAAGCGGATGATCGTCGAGGGCATCCTTTCCTTGCAGGCTGGCGACAGCCCTACGGCTATCGAGGCCAAGCTGATGGTATTCATTCCCCAGTCCGAGCGCGAGGCCATCAAGAATCAGTAATCGGTAATGGTGAAGAGGAGTAACCGCCATGGCAAGAAAAAAACATGAAAAGCCCCATGAGGAAGAAGCAGGCGAGGCCTGGCTCCTGCCGTACTCCGACCTTATGACGCTCCTTTTGGCGCTCTTCATCTGCCTTTTTGGTATTTCCAGCTTGAATGCCGGTAAGGCGAAGCAGATGAGCGCTTCCTTCCAGTCGGCTTTTAATTTGGGCGGGCCTTCGTTCTTTCAGGGCTCCGGTACCGGTCTGGGGCAGTACGCCCAGATGGGCAGCACCCAGGATGCCGGCGTAGCGGCGTACCTGGCTGAGAATCAGCAGATGGAGCATACTCAGGAGAAGATTCAGGAATATATTAAGGACAATAAACTGGAGGGGGAGCTTAGCGTAAACATTACGGAGGGCGGGCTTCTGGTCCGAATCAGCGATAAGGCGCTTTTCCCTTCCGGCTCAGCCGAGCTGTTGCCGGAGTCCCAGAAGATCGTCCCGATCATTGCGGATATGCTGGGGACGATGCAGCAGCAGGTGCTGATTTCCGGTCATACGGATAATGTGCCGATAGCGACCAGCCGGTATCCTTCCAACTGGGAGCTGTCCACTGACCGGGCCCAGAATTTCATGCGATTGTTGATGGCCAGAAATCCGAAGCTGGACGCCAAGCGGTTTTCGGTGGTTGGCTACGGGGAGTTCCGGCCCGCCGCCACCAATGAGACCGAGGAGGGCCGGCAGAGGAACCGCCGGGTCGAGGTGCTGGTGAACCGGGCGTACCGGATGCCTGACAGCGCGCAAAAACTGAATTAGAGGAATGAGGGGGCTGTGAAAAATGAGCAATCATTTTTTGCGGCCTCTTTTTTGTGGAGTTTTGGCCGCCGTTGCTACATTAAAGCTGCTCCCTTTAGAATAGCTATATCTTAAAGCCTCCCCTGTAGGGGAAGTGGCCGAAGGCCGGAGGCCGGAGACCGGAGGGGTGACAGACAAGCCGCCTTGTATATTTTCACCCCTCAGTCGCTTTCAGCGACAGCTCCCCTACAGGGGAGCCTTTGAGGGGGAGCGGCCATGACCAAGAGCCTCCCTGGAGGGGAGCCAGCAGGTTTTACATTTATTTTGGAGAAACGCCATGAAAATAATTGGAACGGGGATAGATATCGTTGAGTTGAGCCGGATCGAGAAGTCGGCTGCTTCCACTGCCTTTTGCCGCCGGGTTTATACAGGAGCGGAGCTTTCCTATGCCGGCGGCCGGGGAAAACAGCGGACGGCTTCCCTGGCGGCCCGCTGGGCCGGAAAGGAAGCCCTGCTGAAATCGTTGGGCACCGGTCTTACCGGCGCCATGTCCCTGACGGATATTGAAATCCTGCCGGATGAAAAGGGGGCTCCGGTCGTCACCCTGACGGGAGCAACTCAGGAGCAGGCAAGAAAGCTGGGGGTTGCCGAAATAAAAATGACCCTGTCTCACGGTCGGGACAACGCGGTGGCGGAGTGCGTTTTGTGGGGAGAGGAAGTCTCCCCCGCCGAAGATGGCAAAAATTTGGAAAATACCACGGACAGCGGGAGAAACCGGGGAGCAATTTGTCCGGCGGGGACGCCGGTAACCTCTGACCTGGCGGCCAGCCTGCTGAAGGAGCGGCCGGTAAACTGCCACAAGGGCAGTGTGGGGCGGGTGCTGGTGGTGGCCGGTTCTTATGGCTACACGGGAGCCGCGCATTTATCTTCCCTTTCCGCCCTGCGAACTGGGGCCGGACTGGTGACGCTGACGGCGGCGAAGTCTCTTGCGCCCATCCTGGCGGTAAAATGTACCGAGGTCATGCCGAAGCCGGTGGCGGAGTCGGCAGAGCGCGCCGGGGCGTTGGGGATGAAAGCCTACGATGAGATAATGAGTCTGGCGGAGACGGCGGACGCGGTGCTGATCGGCCCCGGCCTTGGCCGTCATGAGGATACCTGCGCTTTGGTGCAGGGGCTGGTGGTGGCCCTGGGAGCAGAGAAACGGCTCCAGCTGATAATCGACGCGGACGGTCTTTACGCTCTCCGGGGAATGAGCGGACTGCTGAAGCAATGCGCCAATCCTCCGGTGCTGACGCCCCATCCGGGGGAGCTGGCCGGGTTGATGGGCTGCAGCGTGGCAGAGCTTCAGCGGCCGGACGGAAGCATCGAGGGACTTGCCGAGGCGGCGAAGGAAAAGGCCGGGGAATGGCAGGCCGTCCTGGTGGCAAAATCCCACAGAACAGTGGTGGCGTCTCCTGGCGGCGAAATATTTGTCTCCACTACGGGCAATCCGGGCATGGCTACCGCCGGGTGCGGGGACGTGCTGGCGGGAGCCATCGCCGGAATCGCCGGGGAGGTTCACGGCCGTCCGGAGGAGGGCGTCGACACGGCCGCCCTGGCCGCGGCGATCGTCGGCGTTCAGCTCCACGGGCTGGCGGGGGATCTGGCCGGGGGAAAATTCGGGAACGGACTGATCGCCTCGGATATTATCCGCCGACTGCCGGAGGCCCGGCGGAGATTGGAAAAGCTGGCCGGTCTGGGCAGTGACCGATGAGCCGCAAAGAGCAGGAGAAAATATTTAACGGGTCTGTTGAGACGGACAACGGAGCAAAGGGAGCCGATGACGGCAGACGATCAGCGGCTCTTTTTTCATTGATTACATTGGCTCCCCTGTAGGTTGGCATGAGCACTTAAATCGCTAAGGGCGATTTTTAGTGCGAGCCATGCAAACTACTTAGCGATTGCCGAGTGCAACGATGGCAGAG
>CAZIKQ010000058.1:0-9514 GCA_964540025.1 uncultured Schwartzia sp.
ACAGGGTGAGAAAGACCTTCCTCTGGATGAAATTGATACTCCCATAAAGGTAAACAGTATCGAGAATCATGTGGTAATCACAACGCAAGCGAAAATTACCGTTGAATATCCCGTGGTAAAGTTGTACAATATACGTGTCCTTCGGGGAAGGAGTATTTTCCTGTTAGTTTTTCTGGCAACAGCCAAAGGAATAATCACGAAAGAAGGGATTTGTGGTGAAAAAAATATTAACGATAATCATGATGGCATTTATTTCGTTGACGGTGAACCTTCCGGCTGCCGGCGCGGCAATATCCGCTGCAAACGGCAGCAGAATTAAGGTTGCCGTGCTTATGGATACCCCTATGGTTATTGGGGACGATGAAAAAATCAAGGAACCATTATTAACAAAAATTCAGGAGTGGTTTCCCGGTAATAAATATGAATTGGCTGACTTCGACGAGCTTCAGATACTGGTGGCAGAATATCGGGAAGAAAACGATATGGTTATATATGAAGAAAATATGAAGTCATATAAGCCCCTGAAGATAACGGACATAGAAAAAATTGTGGAGCCGGTTAAACCTGATCTGGTGGTCAATTTGAGATGTACGGCCGGAACGGGTAAAACCGTTATGACAGCTTTTTCCGTCAGAACGAAGATAAATGTGACCACTAATATAAGAATACTCGATATGAAGGAAAAGAAGTATATTCAGCGCTACGAAACAACGGAAGCAGTAGGGTCCGGCGATATTTGGGGCAACTCCTCCGCTTCAAGGTCTTACCGCAAGGGACTCATAAAGGGAATTGAGGGCTTTAAGCCGGACCACAATCTTTATTGATTAAATTTCAGACCGCTACCCTGATATCCGGAGATATTGGGGGGGATGACAAAGGCCGTTGGCTGGACTCAGCCAGCGGCCTTTGTCATGGCTTTGCCGTCAAATACCTGGAGCCGGGGTGGTTTGCGTATGACTTGCCATACCGGAGAAAGGCAGGAGTTGGCTGTGGGACGGGGCTGCTGACAGGGAACGGCTGAGGGGAGGGGTTCTTTTTTCGCAGGCAGGCGGTTTTATTGACTGACCCGGATTGTGAGATATAATAGTAGAGTGATGTTCTGAATGCTCTTTGCGGAGAAAATCATGAGAGAAATTGAGGAAAAGCCATGAAGATCGGATTTGACAATCAGAAGTACCTGACCTTGCAGTCCCAGCACATCAAGGACCGGATTTCCAAATTCGGGGACAAGCTCTATCTGGAATTTGGCGGCAAGCTGCTGGATGACTATCACGCCTCCCGGGTTCTGCCCGGCTTTGCGCCGGACTCCAAGCTGCAAATGCTGCTGCAGCTGGCTGACCAGGCGGAGATGATCATTTCCGTCAACGCCGACGACATCCAGCAGAACAAGGTTCGCCACGATCTGGGCATTACCTATGATCTGGACGTCCTGCGCCTCATCCAGGTATACCGGGAAAAGGGCCTGACGGTTTCCAGCGTGGTCATTACCCAGTACAAGGGGCAGAAATCCATCACCGGCTTCCGGGCGAGGCTGGAGGAGGCCGGGGTGAAGGTCTACCTCCACTACCCCATAGCCGGTTACCCCGCCGATGTGGATTTTATCGTCAGCGACGAAGGCTACGGGCGAAACGATTTTGTGGAAACCACCCGCCCGCTGGTAATCGTTACCGCCCCCGGTCCCGGCAGCGGGAAAATGGCCACCTGTCTTTCCCAGCTCTATCATGAAAACAAGCGGGGCGTAAAGGCCGGTTATGCCAAGTTTGAAACCTTCCCCGTCTGGAACCTGCCCCTGAAGCACCCGGTGAATATGGCCTACGAGGCGGCCACGGCCGATCTTCAGGACGTGAATATGATCGATCCCTTCCATCTGGAGGCCTACGGGGAAACCACGGTGAATTACAATCGGGACGTGGAGATTTTCCCGGTGCTGGAGGCCATCTTCGAGGGAATTTTTGGCTACTGCCCCTACAAGTCCCCTACGGATATGGGGGTAAATATGGCGGGGAACTGTATATGCGATGACGAGGCCTGTCAGGAAGCCTCCCGGCAGGAGATAATCCGCCGCTTCTTCCAGAGCGCGAACCGCTTTGCCCTGGATGAGGCCGGCAAGGAGGAGGTATATACCCAGGAGCTGCTCCTGAAACAGGCGAAAGTTTCCCCCACTGACCGGGCCATCGTGGGGATCGCCCGGTCCCTCCGGGAGCAGACTCACGGCGAGGCGGCGGCCATGGAGATGAAGGACGGGCGGATCATTACCGGAAAGACAAAGAGCCTCCTGGGCCCCTGTTCCTCTGTCCTGCTGAACGCCGTAAAGGTGCTGGGGGGCATCAACGATGCCATCGATCTCATTTCTCCCAACTACATAGGGCCGATCCAGAAATTGAAGACCAGGTATCTGGGCAGTAAAAATCCCCGCCTGCACACGGATGAAGTCCTTATCGCCCTGTCCATGTGCGCCGTAACCGACCCGAACGCCGGCAAGGCCCTGGCCCAGCTCCCCGAGCTGCGGGGCTGTCAGCTCCACGTCACCGCCATGCTGTCCGACGCCGATCTGAAGATCTGCAAGAAGCTGGGCATTGAGCTGACCAACGACACCGCCTTTACCTTGAATTGAATACCGCTGGGCCCCACAGGGAAAGGATATCCGCCGGTTACTTCCGGGCCGACTTTTTAATCTCGCTGTGATAGAAAAAATTCACGATGACCGGCGGGGCCTCAAAGGGCCGGTTCAGGCTGTCGTCGTTCGTCACGTAGTCCAGACCGGTTTCGGCGGCCCAGGCTTTCAGTTCCCCGTCCAGCCGCTCCCAATAGCGGCGGTCATTGCTGTCATATATTTCCCGGTACAGCGGCCGGAGGTGGGGGCGCTTTTCCCGAATGTAGTCCATGATAGCGGCCTTATACCCGCCCCGGAGATTGAGATTTTCCAGCCAGATTAAATTGCACCGGCCCTTTGCCCGCTGGATGATTTCTTTCACATCCGTAATTCCGGGGAAAATCGGCGAGATAAAACAGGTAGTCAGCACCCCTGCCCGGTGAAACGCCTCCATAGCCGCCAGCCTGCGCTCTATGGAAACGGCCTTGTCCATATCCTTCCGGAAGGCTTCGTCCAGCGTGTTGACCGACCAGGCCACGCGGGCGCCGGGAAAGCTTTTTATCAGTTCCAAGTCCCGCAAAATCAGATCGGACTTGGTGGCGATGCTGATTTTAGCGCCGCTACCCTGCAGCTGTTCCAGCAAGGCCCTTGTCCGCCGGTAGATTTCCTCCTGCGGGTTGTACGGGTCGGTGACAGAGCTGATGAACACCTCTTTACCAGTATACCTTTTCGGATTCTTAATCTCCGGCCAGTATTTCACATCCAGAAAGTCCCCCCAGGGCTCCGGATGATTGGTAAAGCGCTTCATAAAGTTGGCATAGCAGTACCGGCAGGCGTGGGGACAGCCCACGTAGGGGTTGGCGGAATAGTCGCAGACCGGGAGATTGGACTTGGAGAGAACGTTTTTGACCGGGATTTCTTTGATAACAGGTTTCATCTTACTACCTTTTTGCAATTTCTCTTGTTCACCACTTATTCCAGCGGACTTTATTTTCGACGGTGGCTTTGACCTGAGCTGGCACTTCGGCATCGGGGCTGGCGTATCCGAGGATGACCAGCGTGGGAAGACACCAGCCGTCCGGAATCTTCAAAAATTCTTTGATTTTTTCCGGCTCCTTCCTGACGGGAATATGGACCACAGACCCCAGTCCCTCCGCGGTCGCGGCCAGGAGCATATTTTCCACCAGCGCCCACGCCGCGCCGTAATCCATCAGGCCGTAGCCGTTCTTATCTCCGCTCAGGGGATACTTCTGCCTGAAGAACGGCAGGACTACGCACGCGCATTCCTCGATCATGCTGCGTTGGCGGGGGTAAGCAATCTTAAACATCTCCTGCTGGGGCGTTTTTGGTTCCGTGATACGGCAGAGATACGGACGGACGATCTGGGCGAGGTCATGGATGATGGTTTTCTCCGTCAGCGCCACCAGCTCCCACCGCCGCTGGTGGTTAGAGGACGGCGCCTTCAGCCCGGCGTCCAAAATCCGTTCCAATGCCTCTACCGGTATTTCTCTGTCTGCAAATTGGCGGATGCTTCTCCGCTTGGCTACCACTTCATAAAATTCCATGGTTATAATTCCCCCGTTTCCTGATGAATCAGCTCTTTCAGATTTTTGGTAAACGTTCGTGACAGGTCAATCAGCTGTTTTTGTTCGGCTGGTGAGAATCTGGCCATTGCGGCGTCCTCGGCCCACGTGATGTGGCGGACTGCTTTTTCATAGCAGGCTCTGCCCGCGTCGGTCATCCGCACCAGCTTTTCCCGCTTGTTTTCCTTTCGCTCTTCAACGGTCACCTGCGCTTTACTCAGCAAATTCCGAATGATTAAGTTGACAGTTTGCTTGGATTGAAATGTCCTCACGCAGATGTCGCGCTGGGTCATTCCCTCCTTCGCGTAAAAAAGCGCGTTGACCACCAAAAGGGTGTTCATCAGCAGACCGTTCTGTTTTGCGTACTCATCGTACAAGGCAAACTGTTCATCCCGGAATTTGCAGTATAACCAGGCGTTTTTCTTATCCTCCGAAGTTATTCTGCCCACCCCCCATATAAAGTCAATTTCAGTACAGTAAATTTATTTACTATAAGAGAATAGCGCAACCCTCATTATCTGTCAAGTGTTTTGACAGTAGCTTGAGAACCTATGATGGCGGAATCAGGGAAAGAAGCCGACAAAAAAGAGAGCATCCGGCGATTGCTGGATGCTCTTAACTTTTTCAAGAAAAATGGTCGGAGCGACGGGATTTGAACCCACGACCTCTTCCACCCCAAGGAAGCGCTCTACCAAACTGGGCTACGCCCCGACAACACGGATATATTACTATATTTGCCGGTAAATGTAAAGGAAAAATATTAAAAACCTGTTAAATTTTGGGAGGTTTGCAGGAAAAAGGCGGACGATGAAGAATATGAAAATCAGGATTATGCGTGGACGGCCAATAAAGCCGTGGCCACAGCCTTGATTTGAAATGTGTCACTGAAGGAAAAACAGGATTCGGAGGTATAGGATATGATGAAGAAGAAAGCTCTGCAAAAAGCCTGTGCGCTGTTTGTCAGCGCCGCTCTCTGGGCGGGCTCTGCTCTGACCGCCTTTGCGGAGGCGCCGGTCAGTATGCAGGATAAGCTGACGGCTATTGAGACGGCTACCTACGGCAATGGGCAGTCCGGCGCTCTGCTGGACAGGGTGAACCGGCTGGAGACAGCCTACGATGCCACCCGGCCCAATAATTCCGTGGCGGAAAGAGTGGAAAAGCTGTATCAGATGATTTTCAGCAATGATAACGGGCCTTCCCTGCTTACGCAGGTAAACGCGGTAGAGTACCGGTTCAATGATCAGGTTTCCATGGAGTCCATCCAGAAGCGGATAACGGCCCTGGAGATGAATATCGTGGGGAAAACCGAGGAGGGGGCTTTCGGCCGGCGGATCGATAAGCTGGCGGGTTACGCCTACGGGGCTGACCCACTGCCCCTTACCCAGTACGTGGTTCCCGCCGCTACCCTGATCCGGGTTTCCCTGGTGAGCCCGGTCAATGCCAAGAACATCAAGGTGGACGATATCGTGGAGTTCAAGGCCGCCGAGGACGTATTTGTGGACGGTATGCTGATCGTCGCCAAGGGGGCTCCCGGCACCGGCCGGGTGACGAAGGTCAGGACGGCGAAGAACTTTGGCCGGGACGCGGTGGTGGAGGTTGATTTTGAGTCAATCAGGGCCATGGACGGCACCGAGGTGAAGACCGTCATCGGCACCGAGGCAGAGGAGAGGATGGAGAGCTACGCCATGGCGGCGGGGGCCGGTATTGCAGGTATAGCGGTACTGGGGCCTATCGGCGTAGTGGGCGCCGCTTTCGTAAAGGGCCGGAACGTAAACCTGCCGGAGGGAACGGAGCTGTACATCCAGACGAAGGAGGATACGATCCTCTACGGCCTGAACGCGCCGGAGGCAGCCGCCAGGGCGGCCGAGCTGGAGGCAAAGCGCCGGGCGGAGGCTGAGGCAAAGGAAAATAAGGGCAAGGACGATAAGGAAGAAGCCGAGGCTCAGGAAAAATAACAACTATAATCGGTCTAATAGGCTCCCCTACAGGGGAGGCATTGGGTTGTGTCTTGCTTTCACGAGAGGCATTATAACAAAATTACGAAATAAGAAGTTCCCCACTGGTCGAGCGACAGCTTGGCCGGTGGGGAACTTTTGTGTGTCTTTGGCTTTAATTTTTTGTGGGAGCAGAAGGCGGAAATCAGTTTTCCTTCTCTTCGGCTCCGGCGGTCTCGGTGGTTGTAGCGGCTTCCGGGCGCATGTGGGGGAAGAGCAGGACGTCCCGGATGGAGGGTTCGTCGGTAAGGAGCATGACCAGGCGGTCGATGCCGATGCCGAGACCGCCCGTGGGGGGAAGGCCGTACTCCATGGCGGTGATGTAGTCCCGGTCCATCATGTGGGCTTCATCATCCCCCTTTTCCCGCTGGGCGGCCTGATCTTCAAAGCGCTGAAGCTGGTCGATGGGGTCGTTCAGCTCGGTGAAGCCGTTGGCCAGCTCCCGGCCGTAGATGAAGAATTCAAAGCGGTCGGTGATCTCCGGGTTCTGAGGGTTGCGCTTGGCCAGGGGGGAGATTTCCGTGGGATGGCCGGTGATGAAGGTGGGCTGGATCAGGGTGCTTTCGACTTTTTCTTCAAAGGCCGCGTTGAGGATGCCGCCTTTGCCGTGGCGCTCCTCGTAGGGGATCCCGGCTCTGTCGGCCAGGGCCCGGGCTTCTTCCACCGTCTGGCAGGCCATGAAGTCGAGGCCGGTAGCTTCTCTGACCGCGTCGTTCATGGAGATGGTTTTGATGTTGGCCAGGTCAATATCCACGCCCTGATAATTTATTTTGGCACTGCCCAGAACCTTTTCGGCGGCGTAGCAGACGATGCCCTTGGTTATCTCCATCAGGTCGGTGTAGTCGGCGTAGGCCTGATATACTTCGATGGAGGTAAATTCCGGGTTGTGCCGGTTGTCGATGCCCTCGTTGCGGAAGACCCGGCCGATTTCATACACCCGGTCCAGTCCGCCGATGACGAGGCGCTTCAGGTTCAGCTCGGTGGCGATCCGGAGGTAGAGGCTGATGTTGAGGGCGTTGTGGTAGGTGATAAAGGGCTTGGCCGCGGCGCCGCCGGCAATATTGCTCATGACGGGGGTTTCCACCTCCAGAAAGTCCCGGCTGTCCAGGTACTCCCGGATGGCGCTGATGATGCGGGTGCGCTTGATGAAGGTGCCCCGGACCTCCGGGTTCATGATGAGGTCCAGGTAGCGCTGGCGGTAGCGGGCTTCCTTGTCGGTGATGCCGTGGTATTTTTCCGGCAGGGGGCGCAGGGATTTGGACAGAAGGTCAAAGTCCAGAACCCGGAGGGTGATTTCGCCGCTCTTCGTCCGGAATGCCTGGCCTTTGAGGCCAATGATATCGCCGATGTCCAGCAGCTTAAACTGGGCGTATTTTTCCTCCCCCAGCACGTCCTTGCGGAAGTAGATCTGGATTTTCCCGGCCAGGTCCATCAGCTCGGCGAAAGCGGCCTTACCGTGGCCCCGGACGGCCATGAGGCGGCCGGCGACGGCGACGGAGGGAGCGCTTTCTCCGTTGGCTTCAAAGTCCAGCTGGTCAAAGTTTTCCTTCACCTGAGCGCTGCTGTGGGAAACCTCAAAGCGGTGGCCGAAGGGGGCTACGCCCATATCCTCAAATGATTTCAGCTTGTCCCGGCGAACCTGCAGCAGCTCGCTGAGGGCGGGAGATTTTGTCTTTTCTTCTGCCAATTTTTTCACCTGTTCCAATTACTGCTTTATCTTTAGGATTTTGTACTTCAGGACGCCGGCGGGGGCGTTGACCTCTACGGTCTTGCCGGTTTTCTGGCCGAGGATGGCGCTGCCCACGGGGGATTCGTTGGAAATTTTCATTTCGGTGGGGTCGGCTTCCGTGGAGCCCACCAGGGTATATTCCAGCTCGTCGCCGAATTCCAGGTCCTTGATTATCACCGTGTCCCCCATGTGGACGACGTTCTTTTTGCTGTCATCCTTTTTGATGATTTCCGCGTTGCGGATCTTCGCCTGCAGGTCGAGGATTTCCGTCTCCACCGCCGACTGCTCGTTCTTGGCGTCGTCGTATTCGGAGTTTTCCGAAAGGTCCCCCAGGGCGATGGCTTCCTTCAGCCGCTCGGCTACTTCCCGGCGCTTTACGCTCACCAGGTATTCGTGGCGTTCCTCCAGTTTTTTGAGGCCTTCCTCCGTGAGGATTATCTTCTGTTCCGCCATATTGGTACGCTCCCTTGCTATGTTTTCGTTGAATTTACGGCTAAATAACAGGCGCACTCAGATTATCCGGTGCGCCTGAATATCCATTTCGGTATTATATCGTTTTAGTCTGCCCCTGTCAATGGCGGCGGGCTTTGGCTGATGAGCTGTTCCTTCTGCCGGCGGGTGAGCTTTTTGATGGCGGTTTCCCGCCGGAGGGCGTCCCCCTTGCTGTCAAACTCCTCCAGGTAGGCGATGGCGGCGGGGCGGCGGCGTTGGGGGGCGGTGTATTTCGCGCCGCCGCCAGCTATCCCGGCGTTGTGGGCTTTCAGCCGCCGGGCCGGGTCGGTGGTCCAGCCTGTGTAGTAGGTGCCGTCGGCGCAGCGGAGGATGTAGACGAAGTGGCGTTCTTTCATCATTCCGCCGGGGTGACGATGGTTACTTTTTTCATGACTACCGGCTCAAGGGGACGGTCCCGGTGATCGGTGGGGGTGCTGCCGATTTTCTTTACCACGTCCATGCCCTTGACCACATGGCCGAATACGGCGTGGTGGCCGTCCAGCCAGGGGGTCTTGTCCAGGGTGATGAAGAACTGGCTGCCGCCGGTGTTGGGTCCGGCGTTGGCCATGGAGAGGATGCCGGGGCCGCTGTGGCGGAGGTCAGGATGGAATTCGTCGTCGATGTGGTAGCCGGGGCCGCCGGTGCCGGTGCCGTTGGGGCAGCCTCCCTGAATCATGAAGCCGTCGATGACCCGGTGGAAGATGAGGCCGTCGTAGAAGCCTTTTTGGGCTAGGCCGACGAAGTTTTTGACAGTCTTGGGGGCTTTGTCTGCCGCCAGTTCGATCTCGAAGTCTCCCAGGGTGGTTTCAAATTTTGCAATGGGGTTCATTTTCTTTTCTCCTTTTGGATTGGTCCCTGCTGCCGCCGAAGGGCTGTCATTCAGGTGGGCGATGAGGAAGTTCGTTCCGAAGAAGCCCGCCAGCGCGAGGGCAATACAGGCCAGTGCCGTCAGTAATTTTTTGTTCATTTCTTTATTATTCTCCCTTCCGGGGGAAAATCCTCTTTTCGTTGTTATCAGGTTAATAGGCTCCCCTGTAGGTTGGCATGAGCACTTAAGCCGCTGAAAGCGGCTTTTAGTGCGAGCCATGCAAACTACTTAGCGATTGCCGAGTCGCAAGACGAT
>CAZIKQ010000059.1:0-9171 GCA_964540025.1 uncultured Schwartzia sp.
GCGATGGACGAATTTAGTGAGTGTCATGCAGACGACCTTAGAGATTGCCAAGTCATAAGACGACGGCAGAGCTTAGGGAGTCGCGCTTCGGCGCCACCTCCCCTACAGGGGAGGCTTTTGTGGGTCGAGTTTTTTGATGACTTAGGTGTACTAAACAATTCACCGTCAGTCGTTCATTTTACAATCCATCGACATTTTTCTTTGGATAATTTTGTAGCAATAGAAAAGAGATGAGTTGATGAGGTCTTTCTTTCGGTTCGGCCAGCATCAACTTGTCTTTCTGAATGGAGCGGGCGCGTTATTTGCCGCCGGTATTGCCGCGGCCGATTGCTGCGGGCCGGTTTCCTTGCGGCTGCTGGCGGTTCTGGGGGGTCTGTCCGTATTTCTTTTGGCGCTGTCCGGGGTTTGCGCCTGCCGTGGCAGCGCTTATTTTTTTCTGCCTGTTCTGGGGTTGTTTTTCCTGCTGGGCTTTCTGCGGTACGAGGGGGCTTTGGGGGAGCCGGATTACGGGCTCCTTGCGGGGCGGGAGGTTCGGATAGAAGGGGTTGTCGGCGAAAGTCCGGAGCTGGGAACGGTAAACGGCAGGCTCCGCCGCCGGTATGTGGTTTTGGTGGAGGAAAAAGGGAAGGGGCAGAGGGGGAAAATCTGCGTTTCGGAAATCCTTCGGACTGCCGGCCGGGAGTTTGCGCCGCTGGAGATTGGCGACCGGGTAAAGGTCTTTGGCAAGCTCCGGGCGATCCACGGCTACGGCAATCCCGGCCGGATCGACGTAGTCCGTCAGGCAAAGGCAAAGGGAATATCCGGGCGGCTGACGGCGGTGAAGGTGGAAATAAGCCACGCGGAGGAGGGAAATCTTTCCCTGTGGCTCAGACTGAGGCGGCAGATGGAAAAGCTCTGGGAGCATTACCGTCGGGGTCTGGAGGAGGCCATGGCTCCCCGGGACAGGGCGGCGGTGATGGCCATGCTGTTTGGGGGGTACAGCGATCTTGATCCGGGACTGGTAGAGAGCTTTACCCTTACGGGCATCGTCCATATCCTGTCGGTGTCCGGCTCTCATATGGCCCTCCTGGCGGTCATTGTCCTGTGGTTTGGGGATAGGCTGGGGTTGGGGCGGAAATCGCGGCTGGCGGTGCTCGCCGCCGTCGTTCTCCTGTACAGTCTGTTGACGGGGCTGGTTCCGCCGGTAGTCCGGTCCGGTCTCATGGCCATAGCCGCCTTTGGAGCTGCGGCCTGGGGCAGGGGGAACAGCCGGGAGGGCGGGAGACTGCTGATAATTGTGGCGGTGGCGCTGCTTGTTTATCAGCCCCGCTGGCTGTACGACGTCAGCTTTCAGCTGTCGTTTCTGGCCACGGCAGGCATGATTTACCTGGCTCCCGGGGTGGCTGAGCGGTTGACGGCGAAGGGGCTGCCCTGGTGGCTGGCCCTGGGGCTGGCGGTCACCTTTGGGGCAAATGTGGCCACCCTGCCCATTATCGGCTGGTATTTCAATCAGTTTTCCTTTTCGTCCTTTATTGCCAATCTGCTGGTGGTTCCCCTGGTGGAGTTTATTATCGGGGCGGCGCTGCTGGGGGGAATGGCCGGGTTGCTCCTGCCGCCCCTTATGAAGCTGGCCTTTGTGGGCGCCGGGCTGGTCATGGGACTTGTCCGGGAGCTGACCTCATTTCTGGCAATGATTCCGGGCGGCAATATGTACCTTCCGTCCTTTTCCGCATTGCAAATCGTCAGCTTCTACATTTTTCTGGTGGTTCTTGGCTGGGATCAGGGAAGAGAATATTTTGGAAAAATTTTCCGGCGCGGGCGGGAGTCGATAGGGGAAGGATTTTTTCCAAAAATAATCGGGGCGGCGGCCGGCCTGCTTCTGGCCGGAGGGCTTCTCTGGCTGGTTCAGCCAGAGAAGGATATTACCTCCGTCCACTTCCTCGATGTGGGACAGGGCAGCGCTTCCCTGGTAGTGACTCCCCGGGGCAGGGCTTTTCTCATCGACGCGGGAGGAGCTTTGTACGGCAGCTTCGATGTGGGAGCAAGGGTAGTGGTGCCCTATCTTAAACATTACGGGGTGGGGCCGGGAGACCTTACCCATATTTTTCTGAGCCATGCCCACGCCGACCATGCAGGGGGAGCCGGAGCAGTCTGGCGGTGGCAGGGCCGGGAGGAAAAGGCAAAGCTCTTGACCGCCGGGGAGGGAAAGGATGCCTATGGGGCGGCCCTGTTCCTTTCCGGCCGGGAAAAGGCTATGATCGATATGACAGCGGCGGAGGCGGGGGCGGTCTTTGATATCGACGGGGTGAAGGTTGAAATCCTGGGGGTTCCCGCTCCCGGCCGGGCGGCCAGCTCCAAAGGGGGAAATGAATATTCGATGGCAGTGAAGGTGACAGCGGGAAGGGTGAGTTTTCTCTTTACGGGGGATTTGCCGGGGACAGGCGAAGCGGAGCTGCTCAGGGAGTACCGGGCTGGAAATAAAGCCTCCTCCCTGAAGGCGGCGGTGCTTCAGGTGCCCCATCACGGGTCAAATTCTTCTGCCACCGAGGAATTTCTGCAGGCGGTTGATCCTGCGGCAGCGGTGGTTTCCGCCGGTTTTCAGAATTCCTTTGGCCATCCCCACAAGGCGGTGCTGGAGAGACTGAACCGCCGGGGCTGTCAGGTGTTCCGCACGGATCTGGAGGGGGCGGTGGTGTTCCATACCGATGGGCGGCGGCTGACGGTGGAAACGTTTAACGACTGAAAGATGTCCGCTGCTCGATTTAACAGGCGGCAGGTGATACGTTAGCGAACCGGGCGGAGACGATATTTCCACCATTGTTGAATGTAAATCGGTAGAATTGCCTTGCAATTTTCCGAAAGACTGCATTATAATGAAAAGCGATACCGTTTATTTATTTGAGAGAGCACTGATTGATTGTGCCGGAGGACAATTGATTTTAGGTTTATCTAGCAGAGGGGAGAAATTTTTACATGGCAAAAACTATGAAGACCATGGATGGCAACACAGCCGCGGCATATGTATCCTACGCTTTTACCGATGTGGCGGCGATTTATCCGATCACGCCGTCTTCACCGATGGCGGAGCACGTGGACGAAATGGCGGCGGCCGGGAAGAAAAATCTTTTCGGCGAGCAGGTTCGCCTCATTGAGCTGGAGTCCGAGCAGGGGGCTGCCGGAGCCGTCCACGGCTCTTTGCAGGCCGGAGCCCTGACTACCACCTACACGGCTTCACAGGGAATGCTTTTGATGATTCCCAATATGTATAAGATTGCCGGCGAGCTTCTGCCGGGAGTTTTCCATGTGAGCGCCCGGGCCCTGGCAGCTTCTTCACTTAATATTTTCGGCGATCATCAGGACGTTATGGCTGCCCGCCAGACCGGCGTGGCCATGTTTTGCGAGAACAGCGTCCAGGAGGTAATGGATCTGGCGGCGGTTGCCCATCTCTGCGCAATCAAGGGACGGGTTCCCTTCATCAACTTCTTCGACGGCTTCCGCACCAGCCACGAAATCCAGAAGATCGAGGTCATCGATTACGCTGATTTGGAAAAGCTCCTGGATAAGGAAGCGGTGGCGGAGTTCCGCAGCCGGGCCCTTAATCCTGATCACCCGGTTGTCCGGGGCAGCGCCCAGAATCCGGATATTTACTTCCAGACCCGGGAGGCGGTAAACCGCTACTATGACGCTCTGCCGGATATGGTGGAAAAGACCATGGCTGACCTGGCCAAGATTACCGGCCGTGAACACCATATCTTTGACTACAAAGGAGCCCCTGATGCGGATCGGGTCATCGTGGCCATGGGTTCTGTCTGCGACGCGGCGGCTGAAGCGGCGGCTTATTTGAATTCTCAAGGGGAAAAGACAGGCGTTCTCTCCGTCCATCTTTATCGCCCCTTCGCCATTGATTATTTCCTGAAGGCTCTGCCGGAGACCGTCAGAAAAATCGCTGTCCTCGAACGGACAAAGGAGCCGGGGGCGCAGGGAGAACCCCTCTATCTGGATGTCCGGGCCGCCCTTTATGACAGCGGCCGCAATCCGGTGGTTGTGGGGGGACGCTACGGCCTCGGCGGTAAGGACGTTACGCCGGATCAGATTTTCGGCGTGTATGAGGAGCTGAAGAAGGATGCTCCCAGAAAGGGATTCACCATTGGCTTCGTTGATGACGTTACCAACCTCTCCCTGGAACGGGCTCACAGCGATGTGGATCTGACTCCGGCCGATACCATCGCCTGCAAGTTCTGGGGCCTTGGCTCCGATGGCACGGTAGGCGCCAACAAGAGCGCCATCAAGATCATCGGCGACAACACCGATATGTACGCTCAGGCTTATTTCGCCTACGATTCAAAGAAGTCCGGCGGCATCACCATGAGCCATCTCCGCTTCGGCAAGTCCCCCATTCAGTCCCCCTATCTCATCAATTACGCAAACTTCATTTCCTGTTCCCAGGAATCCTATGTGAATAAGTATGACCTGCTGGCCGGTATCAAGGAGGGGGGCACCTTCCTCATGAATACTACCTGGTCCGTGGAGGAGCTGGGGGAAAAGCTCCCGGCTCTCATGAAGCGTACCCTGGCCGAAAAGCGCATAAAATTCTATATTGTCAATGCGGTAAAGATTGCTCAGGAGCTTGGTCTCGGCGGCCGTTTCAACATGATCATGCAGTCCGCTTTCTTCAAGCTGGCGGCCATTATCCCCATGGACGAGGCGGTCAAGTACCTGAAGGATTCTGTGGAGAAGGACTACGGCGCCAAGGGTCAGAATGTGGTCGACATGAACAATGCCGCCATTGATAAGGGCATTGCCGATGATACCCTGATCGAGGTGAAGATCCCGGCGGAGTGGGCCGGGGCGGTTGACGAGGCGGCGGATGAAAGCCATCTGCCGGAGTTTATCAGCAAAATCCAGAACCCCATGCTCCGTCAGGAAGGGGATAAGCTGCCGGTGAGCTTGTTCAGCAAAGGCATGGAGGACGGCACTTTCCCGGCGGGGGGCGCGGCTTACGAGAAGCGGGGCATCGCTATTATGGTTCCCGAGTGGCAGGTAGAAAACTGCATTCAGTGCAACCAGTGTTCTTTTATCTGTCCCCATGCGGCTATCCGCCCGGTTCTCCTTTCGGCGGAGGAGAAGGCAAAGGCTCCCGAAGCAATGAAAAGCAAGGCGGCCATCGGCGTGAAAGATATGGATTTCACCATGGCGGTGTCGCCTTTGGACTGCGTTGGCTGCGGTAACTGCGCCGACGTCTGCCCGGGCATGAGGGGGGCGAAGGCCCTCGTCATGAAACCCCTGGCCACCCAGGATTCCCAGCGGGCCGTGTGGGAGTACGCCGTCAACGAGGTTTCCCCCAAGGCCAATCCCCTTAACAAGAAAACCGTCAAGGGCAGTCAGTTTGAAAAGCCCCTTCTGGAGTTCTCCGGGGCCTGCGCCGGCTGCGGTGAGACTCCCTATATGAAGCTAGTCACTCAGCTCTTTGGCGACCGCATGATGATCGCCAACGCCACCGGCTGTTCCTCCATTTGGGGCGGCAGCGCGCCGGCAATGCCTTATACGACCAATCATCTCGGCCACGGCCCGGCTTGGGGCAATTCCCTTTTCGAGGACAATGCGGAGTACGGTCTGGGCATGGTTACCGGCACGAAAGCCATCCGGGAGCGGATCGCCAGAATGGCCGCGGAGCTGCTGGCCGGGGATATGCCCTGCGCCGAAGTCAGGGATGCTCTCCAGGATTGGTACGACAACCGTGACTTGGGCGAAGGTTCCCGGGAGCGGGCTGACCGCCTGATTGCCGCCCTCAAGCCTAATGTGGACAAGTGCAGCAAAGCGGCGGCCCTTTACGAGCAGCGGGAATTTTTCGTGAAGCGTTCCCAGTGGATCTTCGGCGGCGACGGCTGGGCCTACGATATCGGCTACGGCGGACTTGATCATGTCCTGGCTTCCGGTGAGGATCTCAATGTTCTGGTGGTTGACACGGAGGTTTATTCCAATACCGGCGGTCAGTCCTCCAAGGCAACTCCCGCCGCCGCCATCGCCCAGTTCGCGGCTACCGGCAAGAGGACAAAGAAGAAGGATCTGGGCATGATGGCCATAAGCTACGGCTATGTGTACGTGGCTCAGATTGCCATGGGCGCCGACCACAATCAGACCATCAAGGCCATCACCGAGGCCGAGGCTTATCCCGGCCCCTCCCTCATCATTGCCTACGCTCCCTGCATCAACCACGGGCTCAAAGCCGGTATGGGCAAGAGCCAGGCGGAAACAAAGAAAGCGGTGGAGGCCGGTTACTGGGTAAATTACCGCTACAATCCTCAGCTGGTTGGCACGGACAAGAATCCTTTCTCCCTGGATTCCAAAGAGCCGGATTTCGGCAAGTTCCAGGAATTCCTTCAGGGAGAGGTGCGCTACGCTTCCCTGAAGCGGGCCTTCCCCGAGACAGCCGAGGAGCTGTACAAGAAGACGGAGGCTGACGCCAAGTACCGGCTGAGTACTTACAAGCGTCTGGCCGGTATCGAATAAAATACAGAGGAAATTCTTTACGGAGGCCGCTGCATTTGCCGCGGCCCCGTTTTTTCGGAAAAACGAAAGGGAACGATAACCCGGGGAAGCGTTTTGCTGACGGACTTTTTCTTCCTTTAGCTTATTCTGATTTTTCAGCTATTTTTTATTGATAATGTAATCTTACTTTGCTATAATCACTAGGTGTTGAGGTGACTTACAGTCACAAGCTTTAATTAAAAGGAGATATCACCATGCTTAAACTCGAAAAGAAACAGATCCAGATTTTCAGTATCGCCGTGGCGGCGATTTTCATCGGCAGCGTCGTTGCTGTAGCTATGTCCCAGCTGTCGTCGGTAACCGGCGTTGCCTCGGCGGCCAGTTCCTCCAGCGTGGGCGTGATTGACTTCCGTCAGGCCATGAGCGAGAATCCGGCCTTGGAAGCGGCCAACGCCACCTTCCAGAAGGAAGTCGAAGCGGCCCAGAGCGACTTTGAAACCAAGTCCGCCAGCATGAGCGATGCAGACAAGGCGGCTTTCTATCAGCAGACCCAGCAGCGTCTTTCTCAGCGTCAGGGAGAGCTTATCGAGCCTGTCCAGAAGGCGGTAGAGCAGGCGGCCAAGGAAGTGGCCGACGCTAAGGGACTCAGCGTCGTCATTGACAAAGGAGCCGTGGTATACGGCGGCAATGACATCACCCGGGATGTGATCGCAAAGCTCCAGAAGGGCAGCAAGTAATTTAATCGCCCTCGGGAAAAGGAACCATATTGGGCGTGCCCCGTCCCCTCCGTGGAAATTGCGGAGCGGGATGGCACGCCCTTTCTTTTAGGACTGGCAGGTTGGGGGAAATTGCCGGGGGAGGTAAGGTCATGGCCGGAAAGCACGCAAAGGATGATTCTGACCGTAAGGGCAAGCGGAGCAGTCTCCTGGCTGGAGGAGCTGTCGTGGCATTGTTGACCTTTGGTTGCGGGTGGCTCTTCACCGGTCTGGGGAAAAATCAGGAAATCAAAAATCCGCAGCAAAAGGTCGGCCAGGAGATCACGGGAATAGGTCTGCTGGACTTGGCGGAGGCCTTTGACGCCCATTCCAGTAGCGGCGAATACCGCCGCCTGAAAGCCGAGTATAAAAAATGCGCCCGGCAGATAGAACGGCTGAGCCGGAGAGATTTTTCTCCCGGGGCGGCTCTGCCCGGAGACCGGCCCTTTGAGGATGCCGCCCGGCAGAAGCATATGCAGGAGACTATCCGCAAGGCAATCCTTCTGGAAAAGCATCTGAAGGAAGCGGAGGCTGATTACCGGGCGAAAACGGAAGCTGATATTAAGGTTCAGATTGACGGGATTGAAGGGGATTACGAAAACGAAATTTTCAATCTGAAACTGAAGCTTGATAACGCTGATGTACTCCGCCTCAATGAAGCGGACGTCCGGCTTATAGCGGATAAGATGGCCGCCCTGAAACAGGAGCGGAGGCAGCGGTCGATGATCCTCCGCCGTCAGTATGAGGAGCAGGTAAAGGCGTACTTAGACGAAGTCCGGCAGAAGAAACGGCAGGAGCTGGGGCTGAGCGCAAGAGAGAGCTATCAACTGCTGAAGCAGGAGGAAGCGAAGCGCCAGGGCGAGGCTATAAACCGCAACATCGACGCCCTGCAAAAGGGACTGGAGGCTGACCTTGAGCGGTTGGAAAAACTGCCCGAGGCACAAAAAAATCTCCGGACTGTCCAGCGGGAACTCAGCCGGCTGGAAGCCGTCATGGAGCGTGATATTTCCAGCTTGGCGGCAAAGTACGCGGTGATCCACAAATTGCAGGTTGTTCTGGTAAAATCCCCTAAAACCGCCGGAGTAATTGACAGGATAAGCAGTCAGGCTGGGAAGAAATTCCCGGCCGGATGTGATATAATAGCGGATACGGTATTATTAAACGGCTTTGACGTGACAAAGGAGGTTGCGGCGGAGCTGAAAAAACGCTGACCTGTAATCAACCTGGTTGGCTCCCCTGTAGGGGAGCTGGCGGCGAAGCCGCCTGAGGGGTGAAATAAGCCAGGCAGCCGTCTTGTCTGTCACCCCTCCGGCTTGGCGGCCACCTCCCCTAGAGGGGAGGCTTCGGGTTGTGGCCCTATTGAGGGGTCATGAGCGCTAAAAGACCGCTGAAAACAGCAACCGCTAATAGATCTCATAGGCTCCCCTCAAGGGGAGCTGGCTCCGTAGGAGCCTGAGGGGTGTGCGAGCCATGCAAACTACTTAGAGAAGCCGAATGTAATGAAGGCTGAACTTAGTAGTTTGTAGGAGGTGGCACCGAAGGTGCGACTCCCTAAGCTCTGCCGTCGCTTTGCGACTTCCTAAGCTCTGCCGTCGTCTTACGACTCGGCAATCGCTAAGGTCGTCTGCATGACACTCACTAAATGTGTCCATCATTTCATTCGGACTCATTAAGTGAGTTAGTCAAGCCGGAGGGGTTATCAGAAAAATCGGGTTGTTATGTCGCCCCTCAGTCGCTTTCAGCGACAGCTCCCCTGCAGGGGAGCCTACTGTGCGGATTAAGGTTGCCGCCTTCAACAAGCTAAGTGCTCATGCCGGCCTGAACTGTGGCCAGCCAGACGGATTAGAGGTTACTCTTAGGCGGTGCGCGGGGCTTCGCTTTCAAAGAAATTCAAAACTATTATGTAATTATCACATTGTATCTACTTTTAAGTATAGGCGAAAGGTAA
>CAZIKQ010000060.1:0-8980 GCA_964540025.1 uncultured Schwartzia sp.
GAGCAATCCATGCAAATCTCCTTTTGAACATGGGAGGCTTTGCCAATGGGACGGGAATGATTCGGCGGGATTTCATCATGAAAAACCGTCTCCGCTACCGGGACAACGCCTGTGGTATGCAGGATATGAAATTTTATATGGATGCTTCTCCCCTGGGGCGGTTCGACGCGATTCCCGATGTGCTGCTGTACTCCCGCCAGCACGGCGGGCAGGAGACCAGAGCGGCCTTTGACGGAGAGCGGGCCAGGAGAAGGGCGACTGTCTATGCCCAGTTCCAGCGGGAATCCCTGGCGGGTTGGGGGATACATCTCACCCCTGCCTGCCTGACGCTACTGAACCGTATTTGTGACGAGGGGCATTTGGCTGTCTGCCAGGATGAAAGGGAACTGCGGCAGTTTACGGCGATTATCGAGGAGATTTACCGTCAGGCGGCGGCGAGGAGGCTCTGGTTTTTGGAGGAGGCGGGAGCCTGCTTGGCCAGCCGGGTGTGGGAGCAGTGCCGGAAGCTGGGGGTGAAGGAGCCGCCGAAGGTTACGGCCGCGGATTTGCCCGGATGAGGTCGGTACCGGCGGACAAGCTGTTTTTTTGCATAAATAAAGAAACTTAGAGAAAAGCTCCATACACAATAGATTTTATGGGCATAGATTGAAGGAGAAAGACGGTAAGAGCGATGAGCGTAAACTTTTCAGATGTTGGATTTGATAATAAAATAAGGACATATATAATAAATAATCAGAATGATGTCAGGCTGACTTTGGCAAGAAGAAGCTATATAAGCTCCGCTTTTATACCGGTAGTTGTACCTTATGAGCATGTATTTGTTGGTAATTACTGCGCTATATCGGATGATGTTCAATTTTTAAATGGCGCGAATCACTATCCGGAATTTTTAACCAGTTATCCTATGGGACTGGTTTTGGGAAGTACAATAGATGTTAATAGTTGTGATTTTAAGGGTGTTAGCCGAAATGTTAATAAGAATTGTATTATAATTGGAAATGATGTGTGGATAGGGCTTGGGGTTACTATTCTTGACGGAGTTTATATCGGCAATGGGGCTGTTGTAGCAGCCGGGGCGGTGGTGACTCGAGATGTTCCTCCGTACGCAGTGGTGGCGGGAGCGCCGGCTCGAATCGTTAAGTATCGCTTCCCTGAGGACATAGTCCCGAAGGTGAACAGAATAAAATGGTGGTATTGGGACGAAGAAGATATTATTGCTAATCAATATTATTTTCATACAACAGATATTGAAGAAATAGTAAAAGCCAAGTATCGAGAGAAAGAGAACGCAGTTGTGGACAATGAGTATGTCCGGGAACTCAAGAGATACAAAAAAGATGGATACGAAATAGCGTTATTTGAACCTGATTTTGAAGATAAATTCGTGAAATATGATGGAAAAACGCTAAATGAGCGAGTAATCGACCAGTTCGTGGCCGCCTCAATGAACCGGAAAATAATGCTGATTCTTAAGTTCAGCCGGGAAGAGATAGGAACACATCAAGCTGAGATAATTGATCTTATGGAAAAGAGCATAAAAAAATATAATGCGGCCCCGAAGATTGACGTGAAAGTGGGCAACGGAATAATTGACTACCTGATTCAGAATATAGACTATGTAGTAGTCACCCATAAAGAAAATATTATGAAGGTAGTTGATTATGCAAAGGATTATGGGGTAAAATTGTTGTCCGGATTTGCGCTGTATGTTTTTGACCACAACAGGAATTATTTAAGACCAAGGGATTATAAGGCAGGATTTGAGACTATCGAGATAGGAGCAAATACAAATGTATGAGCATTTGGGAAAGATGAAACTATCTGTTCAAAATAATATGAGGACAGGAAATTCTCCGAAAGCTTTGTCAGATATTCGAAAATTCGCTTGGGAGGCATACGAGTTTAATCAGTTCTATACGGATCCGGTAATAGAAAACGCCCTCACAATTATAGAGAAAGATGTACAAATACCTGATAATTTGAGTGAAGTGCATGATCGGAATGTGTTGTTTTACGATGGGTTTTGGTCGGTAGATACCCGGGGGCTGGCGCTTATTTATCTGGAAGCGCTTTTTGATTTGGGATATAATGTATATTATGTTATCAACGCTATGGCAAAAGGCCGTAAGCCGGTGACGGAAGAACTGATAAAAAAGAATAACGGCAAAATTATATATATTACGGAGAATTTAGCTGATAACATCAGTATGTATAAGGCTATATGTAAGGCTTTTGAATACGTGGAGCCGGGATACGCTTTTCTGTACATATACCCCAACGATGTACCGGTGGTAATGGCTTTTAATCACTATCAGGACAGGGGAATAACCAGGTATCAGATCAATCTTACCGATCATGCCTATTGGCTGGGGGTCAATGCTTTTGATTACTGCTTGGAATTCAGGGATTATGGCGCGGGAATATCCCATTATAAAAGAGGAATCCCGGAAGACAAAATCCTTTTGTGCCCCTATTATCCCAGAGTTGACAAGGATGTCGCCTTTGCCGGGTATCCTTTTGAAAGAGATGAGGGGGACTTCGTTGTATTTTCTGGGGGGCAGGTATATAAAACAATAGACAAAGGTAAAACTTATTACAAACTGGTAGCTGCAATACTAAAGGAACACCCACGGGTAAAGTTCTGGTATGCGGGGAACGCGCTCTGTGACGATATGAAGCAGCTGATGGCTGATTATCCCCAAAGGTGTTATTTTACAGGAGAAAGACAGGACTTGTTCGCGCTATTGCAAAATGTAGATATGTATTTGAGCACTTTCCCGCTTCCGGGAGGATTGATGAGCCAATATGCTGCTGTGGCCGGAAAAGTTCCGTACACATTGGGGAAGAGAGATAGCGATAGCAGCGGATTGCTGCTTCATGAAGATGAATTAGGAGTACTTTATAGTGATGCTAATGAATTACTGCATGAAATAAAAAAATATATAGAAGATGAACAATACAGGAATTATAAAAACAGCAAAATGAAACAGGCTGTCATATCAAAAAAAGATTTTACTGCTAATTTACAAGGGATAATGACGTCGGGCAGGTCTTCTTTTTCATTCAAGCTGAAAGATTATGATGTTTCTGATTTTAGTCGGATATATAGGGATAGATATGCAGAATGAGGTGCCGCAAATGCAGGTAATTAAATACATGTTTCAGCCTCATGGAGATGAGCGGGGTATGCTGATTGCCCTGGAGGAGTTTAATGATATCCCCTTTAGAATAAAGCGGGTGTATTATATGTATGATACAGGGAGAGGAGTAGTAAGGGGTCATCATGCCCACAAATCTCTGGAGCAGATTCTGGTCTGCATTCATGGTACTTGCAAGATCCGGTTGGATAATGGACGGGAACGGAAAGTAGTGAATCTGGAAAAGCCCTATGAGGGACTATATGTGGGAAGCAATATCTGGCGGGAAATGTATGATTTTTCCGAAGACGCTGTTCTGATGGTTCTGGCTTCTGAAGTATACAATGAAGCTGACTATATCAGAGATTATGATGAGTTCCTGAAGCTTGTGGCAGAGGCTGAAGAGGAGTAGACAATGAAGATTTCCCTTCAAGTATTAGACCGGCAATTTAAGCAATACCAATCGGAGTACGAGGAAGCCGCGCTGCGGGCCCTCCGGTCCGGCTGGTACGTTTTGGGGCCGGAGGCGGAAGCCTTCGAGGGAGAATTTGCCGCCTTTACGGGGGCGAAATACTGCGTGGGGCTGAATTCCGGCCTGGACGCGCTGACGCTGGCGGTCAGGGCGCTGGACATCGGCCCGGGGGACGAAGTGATCGTCCCGGCAAACACCTTTATCGCCACGGCGCTGGGGGTCACCGGAAACGGAGCGGTCCCGGTTTTCGTGGAGCCGGACGAATTTTACAACATAGACGCTGACCGGATAGAAGCTGCCGTCACGGGCCGAACCAGGGCGATAATGGCGGTACATCTCTACGGGCAGGCCGCCAATATGCCGAAGATAATGGCCATGGCGGAGAAATATAAGCTGCCGGTCATTGAAGATTGCGCCCAGTCTCACGGGGCAAAATTCGGCGATACAATGACCGGCCGCTTCGGGACGATAGGGTGCTTCAGCTTTTACCCCACGAAGAATCTGGGCGCCTTCGGTGACGCGGGGGCGATTGTGACAGATGACAGACAGCTGGCTGAAAAGTTGCGTATGCTCCGGAATTATGGCAGCCGGGTCAAATACCACAACGAGCTTCCCGGAGTCAATTCCCGGCTTGATGAAATACAGGCGGCCCTACTGCGGGTAAAGCTAAAGCACTTACCGGAGCTTACCGCCGAACGGAAAAATATAGCGGGCCGCTACCTGGCGGGAATAAAAAATCCCCGGCTCAGCCTGCCGGGGACGAGGGATGGATCAGACCATGTGTACCATCAGTTCGTAGTGAGGACTGACCGGCGGGACGAGTTCAAGTCATACTTGGCCGATAGCGGAATCGACACCGTGATCCACTACCCTGTCCCGCCGCACTTGGCTGACTGCTATAAGAAGCTGGGCTATAAAAAGGGAGACTTCCCCCGGGCTGAGAGCTACGCGGCTCAGGTTATCAGCCTGCCTATGTTTAATGGGATGACCAGGAAAGAAACCGAGTATGTAATAGAGGTTTGTAATAAGTGGCAAATTCAATGGTGAAGGCGACATTATACAAAACAGAATATAAACAGCAGTGGGATGAATTTTTGTCAAAGGCCAAGAACCGGCACTTCTTTTTCTTTCGTGATTATATGGAATACCATCAAGATCGGTTTCAGGATTTTTCCCTGCTTTTCTTTAATGAAAGGGAACATCTTTTAGCTGTCATGCCTGCATCCGTTGCGGAAAATGTGGTAACGAGCCATGGGGGCCTAACCTTTGGCGGCATAATATCCGGCGCCAAAATGACAGCGGCCATTATGCTGGAGGTCTTCGATGTCCTTATGGATTGTTTACGAAGACAGCAGATTTCGGAATTCATTTATAAACCCCTGCCATACATTTATCACGAATACCCGGCCCAGGAAGACTTGTATGCGTTGTTCAGAAATGGCGCGGAACTGTTTCGCAGGGACGTTTCTTCCGCAATATATTTGCCGGGGCGGTATTCGTATTCCAAGGGCAGAAAATGGATGTGCGGCAAGGGCCGGAAAAATCAGATTCAGGTTGAGGAGTCTTGTGCGTTTGATGAGTTCATGGAATTGGAGAATATCGTACTTTCCAAATATCATTCTACAAAGGCCGTTCATACCGGGGTGGAGATTAGACTGCTGGCAGCTGGATTTCCCCAAAATATCAAGCTCTTTGCAGGGAAAAAGGATGGGGTAATTCTGGCAGGAGCGCTGATTTTTGATAATGGCGCCGCGGTTCACGTTCAGTATATGGCAAATTCTGATGAAGGCAGGAATACAGGCGCTTTGGATGCCGTTATTGACTATTTGATTACTGACGTGTATAAAGACCGGAAATATTTTGATTTTGGTATTTCTAATGAAAAATGCGGGTGGTATTTGAACGAAGGGCTGATAGCCCAAAAAGAAGGGTTTGGGGCTCGGGCAGTGGCGCATGATTTTTATAGGATTATGCTATAAGCGCACTCTTTTGGGCTGTACATTTTCAGTAGATAATTTAGATGTATATCGTTACCAAAGCTGATTACAACGGGAGAACTTATACAATGCGTGACATTGCGAAATATACGGAGCATTATTTGATGTAAGTAGACCTGCTTTATAGTGAATGCCTTGAGAATCTTCATCAATACCTAGTTGGTGAAGAGATATAATGTTAGCTAACATGGAGGTGCCAACACAATGAAAGTTATCATAGGAATGCTTACATACAATTTAGAGAAGTATGTATCAGTGGCCATAGAGAGCGTTTTGCAACAGAAAACAAATTTCAAGTACAAGCTGCTTATTGCAGATGATTGCTCTACAGACAGTACGGTAGAAATTCTTAAACGGTATAAGGAAGCGTACCCGGACAAAATCGATTTGATTTTAGCTAAGACGAATGGCGGCTGCGCAGCCAATGCTCTCCGTATATATGAGCGGCTGGATTCCGAATATTTTGCTATTCTGGATGGCGATGACCTTTGGATCGGGGATGACAAGCTGCAGCGGCAAGTGGATTTTTTAGACAATCATCCTGAATATTCCATGTGTGCAGGGCAGACCAGGTTCTTGGTTGGAGATGATGTTGGTGCGCAGATAATCCCGGACGCATTACTTAATAAGTCGTATTCCTTCAGAGATTTTTTTGCCACTCCGGCTTTGTTTCATGTTTCTGGACTGCTGTATAGAAATGCTGTTTTTAAGGAAAGGGTGCCAAGCTGTTTTTATGACACGATAGAAACCTTTGAAAATTGTGCTTCTCGCGGTGAGGATCTGAGACGGGTTATGCATTTGGAGTATGGTGACTTATACGCATTGTCTAATGTGGTGTCTTTGTACAGGATTCATAGCCAGGGTATATGGTCAGGAAGTTCCGAGGTTAAGAAAGCACTGGAAGGAAGCATAACCTGTAACTTTTACAGAAAGTATTATCGTCACAAATATCCCGATTTACTCCCTTGCATGGATGAGTTGTTCAATCAATATTATATGGCGATGTGGCAGACCCTGGTGAATAATAAACATATTATACCTAAGTATTCCCTCACGCCAAAAGAGGATTTTCTACTGAGAAGTTTGTTGGAGGATTTATCCAAAGAGAATGAACGGGATGATAAGCTGAATCATGTTGAAATAGTGTAAGTCATATTGACTAGGAGACAGTGATATGAAAATTGCAGTAGCAGGTATAGGTTATGTAGGCTTGGCAAACGGACTTCTGCTGGCCCAGCACAATGAGGTGTGGGGCTATGATATCAATGCGGAAAGAATAGCGATGATAAATAGAGGGGAATCGCCTATTGAAGACAAAGAGATTTCTGAGTTTTTAAGTGATAGAAGCCTGCGGTTTCATGGAACTACTGACTATAGAAAGGCCTTTAGTGAAGCTGGCTTTGTAATTATATCTACGCCGACAAACTATGATACGGAAACGAATTATTTTGATACATCCTCAGTGGAAAATGCCATTGAAAAGATTAAAGAGGTAAATTCTGAGGCAGTGATTGTTATTAAATCGACAGTCCCGGTTGGCTATACGGAAAGGATACGCAAGGTATATAACGCAACAAATATAATTTTTTCTCCAGAGTTCCTGCGGGAGGGAAAGGCGTTGTATGACAACCTTTATCCCACGAGAATAGTAGTTGGAGAGAAGTCTGACCGGGCAAGAGAATTTGCCGATCTGTTGCGACAAGGCGCCAGAAAAGAGCATATAGAAATATTACTGACGAATTCTACAGAAGCAGAGGCTATAAAGTTATTTGCAAATACATTTCTGGCTCTTCGGGTAGCGTATTTCAATGAGCTGGATTCTTATGCCTGTGTAAATAATTTATGTTCGGAAGAAATTATAAAGGGAGTATGTTTGGATCCTAGAATTGGAAATTTTTATAACAATCCGTCTTTTGGGTACGGAGGTTATTGCTTGCCGAAGGATAGCAAGCAGTTACTGGCAAACTACAGGGATGTTCCTCAAAACATGATAACCGCTATAGTGGAAGCAAACCGAACAAGGAAAGAGTTTATTGCAGATCAGATAATTGCCAGAAAGCCTAAAGTTGTAGGGATTTACAGATTGACCATGAAATCGGGCTCTGATAACTTCAGGGACAGCGCGATTCAGGATGTTATGGCATTTATTCAGCAGCAGGGTGTTCCATGTGCTGTTTATGAACCCCGGTTAAAAGAAAAGAGTTTTGCCGGTGCCATGAAGATTGATAATATAGATACTTTCAAGGCAAATTGCGATATTATTCTTGCCAATCGCATGGATGAAGTTTTATTTGATGTAAAGAAAAAAGTGTTTTCCCGCGATTTATTTTACAGGGATTAAATGCGGAAATTTGATACTGGGGACGGAATTGTGATCAGATAAGCGTATATGAGACCGTTGGGATTTATGTATTATGTCGTGGTATATGTTTGAAGGGATGGAAATTTTATCTGGGCTTTAATTTTAATTTAGGTTCATTTTGCAATATATCATTGATAATAAATAGAGAGGAGCAGCGATATGGACAATATAATAAATAGAATGGAGACATTAGAAAGAAAGATAGATAACATAAATAAGCGGGTAGAATTAAATAATAGTTTACTAAATAACTTGATAATGGCCGCGAATAGATCAGCAGATAATTCGGCAGAAGCGGTTTGGGGAGAAATCTTTAATAATACAATTTTCGGATCTGAATGGTTAATAAATAGGCAGTTTTCCCCGGGTAGGTGGGCAGTGGGCTATAACTATCTATATGTACTTTACCGTGTATTAAATGAATTCAGGCCACAAAGGATTCTTGAGCTTGGTATTGGGCAGACAACGAGGATGATTGGACAGTATGCTGCAAAATATGAAGGGGTGTCTCATAAGGTGGTAGAACACGACTCCAAATGGATAGATTTCTTTCTTAATGATTTTGAACTTTCATCAAATACCGAAGTGGTGCAGATGGAACTCATCTACAATAATGTTAATAACTCAGGAGATATATACGCGTATAAAGATTTTGTGCCAAAAATGAATGGAGAAAAGTTTAATCTGATATCTATAGACGCGCCCTTTGGGTCAGAACCGTATTCTCGTATTGATGTTGCGAAATTGCTGCCGGGTATTTTGGGTAACCCATGGTGTATTATGATGGATGATACAGAGCGTATAGGTGAACAAAATACTATCGGTCTTATGCGAAATATCTTGGAGGAGAATCATATTGATTATGCGATAGGCCAATATAGTGGGCAGAAGCAATGTGTACTCATGTGTTCTCAAGAGAACTCCTTTTTAACATCTATGTAAATATTTATGTACTGATTGAACATGGGAGGCTTTGCCAATGGGACGGGCATGATCCGGCGGGATTTCATCG
>CAZIKQ010000061.1:0-8950 GCA_964540025.1 uncultured Schwartzia sp.
ACAAGGGCTTATAGCCCTTGAGCAAACCACCCGTTTGACGGGTGGTGCTGATTTTGCGCCGTTTTTGGCGGTGACTGCCTGAAAGGCATAGCTGCCCATGAGATTTAAGCATTTTACAAAACAGTTTTTCTCTCCTAAAATAAAAAAAGCTAAGGCTTTTAGCGGAGGCCGCGGTTTCCGGCGGCCTTTGACGGAAAAACCGGAGGGGATATTTATGAAACGGCGGGATTTTTTGCGGCTGATGGGTTTTGGGGCGGCGGCCATTGTGACCGGCTGCGGATTTTCAACGGATGAGCCGAAGCCGAAGGCTGAGGCGAACAGTGGCGCTAAGGCGGCTGACGCATCCGGCGACGGGCGGCCGAAGGTTTATTTTATTAAGGAAGTAACGGCGGCGGCGCTCCTGAAAGCCTATGAGGCCACGGGCCGGGCGCTGCCGGGAAGGGTTGGCGTCAAGGTGTCCTTTGAGTCGCCGAACGGGCCGTACCTTTCGCCAGCCCTCCTCAGGGAGCTTTGCGGGAAGCTAAAGGGGACGTTCGTAGATTGCAACGGCTTTACGCCGCCCCGGGATACTGCCGGGGGTAATCGGGAAGTGGCCCGGGCCCACGGCTTTTTGGACGTCTCGCCGGTGGATATTTTAGATGAGGAGGGGGATATTGATCTGCCGGTGACCGGCGGCAAGGCGATAAAATTTCACCGGACCGGCTCGCATTTTGTCGCTTATGATTCGCTCCTGTCGGCAGTCCGCTTCAAGGCTCATCATCTGCCCAAATATGGGGGAACCCTGAAAAATCTTTCCATCTGCCTGGCCTCCATTTCCGGCAAGGCGAATATCCACAGCGCCGGGCGCGATTTGCAAAGTTACCAGGGGTCGACGGACCTGGATATGGTGTTCCGCGCCATGGCCGACGCGGTGAAGGCCGCCCTGGACGCGAAAAAGGACCGGTGGGCCTTCCTAAACGTGGTGGACGCTTTCACGCCGGACGACAGCTGCGCGGACGCGCCGCCGCAAACGGCCTTTGGGGTTCTCTCTTCCCTGGATCCTGTGGCGGTTGATCAGGCGGCAGTTGATCTGACCTTTGGCCAGGCCAGGGATCAGGCGGCCCGCCAGCGCTGGGAGGATACCCACGGCGTTCGGCTGCTGCAATACGCGGAGGAAATCGGCGTCGGGCGGCGGGACTATGAGCTGGTGGCCTTGTAAGGGGCCGGAGCTGATTTTCAACTGACGGGAGGCGTTGAAGGTGGAAATAAGGCTGCTGCGGTATTTTTTAGAGGTGGCGCGTAACAAGAATATTTCCCGGGCGGCCGAGGTCCTTCATATCGGGCAGCCAACCCTTTCCCGCCAGATGCGGAAGCTTGAGGAGGCGGCGGGAGAAGCGCTTTTCCTGCGGGGACGGAATTTTCAGCTCACCGACGCGGGGAAGCTCATGTATTGCCGGGCCGGCGAAATCGTCAGGCTCATGGATAAATTCGAGTCCGGCATGAGGGCCAGGGCCGAACTGGCGGGGGTCATCTCCCTGGGCTACGGTTTACAGTGGTCGGCCAACGTGGTCATCGAAAGCCTGGTAAAATTCTGCCGTCAATATCCTCGGGTCACCTTTTCTGTCTATACGAATGGCTCCGATTACATAAAGGAACAGCTGGACCGGGGCGTTCTTGATTTCGGGGTTCTGCTGGAGCCTATCGACATAAGTAAATACGATTTTATCCGGCTGGCGGAAGCGGATCGCTGGGGAATAATCATGGGGGCGAAGGATCCGCTGGCGGCGAAAAAATTTGTCACTGCCGAGGATATTTTGCCGCTGCCTCTGATCATGACCAGCCGGCGGGAGCTTCAGGCCGAGGTCTGCCATAGGTTGGGGGTGCCGCTGGAAGAGCTGAATATTGTGGCTCAGTACAAGATCATCACCAATCTGCTGCCATTGGTGGCCCAGGGGGCTTTTTACGCCCTGGCCATGGACAGCACGGCGCAGATCGCCGCCCCTCAGCGGCTGACCTTTCGCCCGTTGGAGCCGCCCCTGACCATGACTTCCGTTTTGGCCTGGAAGAAGCCCCTGTTGGAATGCAGCGCGGCGGGAAAGTTCAGGGATTTTTTCGCCGCTGATTACGAAAAGGCCGGGAAAGATCAGCCGTGACAAAATCTTAATGAAGGAGGTAATCATTTATGGTGAAAGGGTCAGGGTCAAAGGAATTTTGGCTGGCGGCGCTGCTCCTGGCTTTTACGGCGTTTTTCGCATGGACGGCGGAAGCGGCGGAGGATATTTCTCTGGTAAAGACGGAAGGGGGTCTTTTGCGGGGTTCCGTGGAGGATGGAGTAGCCGCCTTTCGCGGCATTCCCTACGCCGCGCCCCCGGTGGGGGAGTTGCGCTTTCGGCCGCCTGCGCCGCCTGAAGCCTGGACGGGGGTAAGGGACGCGAAAACATTTGCCCGCCGGGCGGCGCAAAACGCTGATCTCGGCGTTTTCGCCCAGGCTGGGGGAAGCGAGGATTGCCTTTATTTAAGCGTTTACGCGCCGGAGAGGGCGATAAAAGAAAAAGAGCGGCTGCCGGTATTTTTCTGGATACACGGCGGCGGTCTGAACGTGGGCTCGGCGAATGATTACGATCCCGGCGCGTTGGCGAAGCTCGGCGGCGCCGTGGTGGTAGCGGTGAATTACCGGCTGGGGATATTCGGCTTTTTCGCGCATCCCGCCCTGTTGGCCGAGGATCACCCGCAGGCCAATTATGGCCTGATGGATCAGATCTTCGCCCTGGAATGGGTCAGGCGCAATATCCCGGCCTTCGGCGGCGACCCGGCTGACGTGACCATCGCGGGAGAATCCTCCGGCGGCCAGAGCGTCCTGGCTTTAATGACTTCGCCGAAGGCCAGAGGGCTGTTTCGTTCGGCCATCGCCATGAGCGGCTGTACCGTCACGATCCCTTCGCCCTTCAGGAGCTACGAAATGGGCGCGGCGGTAAAGCGGGGCGTTGTCTTTGCCGCAGCCCTGGGACTGAAGGAGGCCACCGCCGCCGATTTGCGAAGCCTTTCGGCTGAAGAAATACTCGCCGCCCAGACGCCTTATCTTTTAGGCAGTTTTGTGGTGGACGGCGAGTATGTGCCGGAAAATATCGGCGAGGCGATTCGCGCCGGACGGGTCAACGGGGATATTTTCGTCAACGGAACTACCCGACGGGAGGGGTCGTTTTTCGCGGGAATTATGGAAAACGCGCTGGGCCGTCCCCTGACTGAGGAGGATATGAGAAGGGCCGTGGAAGGGTATCGGTTCGATGTGGGCGAGGGCAGGACGGAGGAGATAATGGCCGAGTACGCGCCGGAAATTTTCGGCTCGCCGGCGGAAGCCTTCGCCGCCGTTACGACGGATCTGCGGTTTGCCACCACCGCCGCTTTAGTAAACGAGGCCCTTTGCGAGAAGATCCCCACTTACGCTTACGAGTTCGCCGACGATACGGCGCCCCGCTACATCGAGGCGAGTTTCCCCCAGGGGGCGGCGCACACTTACGAATTGCCGTATCTTTTCCGGGGCTTTAGCGGAGCGTCCCGCCTTTCGACAAAGCTTAACGATGAGCAGGAGAGGCTTTCCGATGAGATGATCCGGCTCTTTACCCGGGCTTCCCGGCTGAGGGAACAGTCGCTTTGGGAGCCTTATACCCGGGAAAAGCGCGGTTATTTGCGATTGGCGCTTCCGGGGAGCCGCATGACTTACGGGGAGTTTGAAAAGGCGCACCGGGTAGATTTTTGGAAGAGGATATTAGGGGAAAGATCCCAAGACAATTTATCTTGACGGAAAAAACGCCGCTCTATGGCCAAAATGACGGCTGAGGGCGGCGTTTTTCCACGGGAAATTTTCTCTGGTTTTGCGGGAAAATAAATGTTGCGTTCCGGCCCCGGCTGTATTAGAATAACCGCAGTTACAGGAAGCCGTTCCGGATCGGCATTGGAACGAGCTAATAAAAGTGCCGGCGGCACAGGGAATGGGAGAGTGTTATGAGGAGCTTTCGACTCAGCAAAAACGCCATGGAGGAACTCAGGGCCAAATATCCGACCCCCTTTTTGGTGGCGTCCGTGGATAAGGTCAGGGATAATTTTAATTTTCTCCGGGAGCATCTGCCCCGGTTAAACGTTTTCTACGCAATGAAGGCGAATCCCAATGAACGGATTATCGAGACTCTGGCGGGGCTGGGAGCCTCCTTTGACGTGGCCTCCGGGGGAGAAATGAAGCAGCTGGCCGCCCTGGGGATTGGGGGGAACCGGATGATTTACGCCAATCCGGTCAAGACCCCGGCCGGCATGGAGACCGCGCGGCAGCTGGGCGTCGATCGCTTTACCTTCGACGACGCTTCTGAAATAGATAAAATAGCGGCGGCGGCGCCCGGCGGCCAGGTGCTGGCCCGGATCCGCGTGATAAATAAAAAAGCCCTGGTAGACCTTAACGCCAAGTTCGGCTGCGCCCCGGAGGAGGCGGTGGGCCTCCTTCAGCAGGCGAAGGAAAAAGGTCTTACCCCGGCCGGTATCGCTTTCCATGTAGGCAGCCAGTCCCTGGGAGCCGCCGCCCATGAGGAGGCTCTCCTCATCTGCCGCCGCCTCTTTGACGAGGCGGCAGCGGCAGGAATGCGCCTCTATATGCTGGATATCGGCGGCGGCCTGCCGGTGCCCGATATCAACGGGCTCCCCATCGACGTGGCTCGCATGGCCGGACAGATAAACCGCCAGCTGGACCGGCTGTTCCCGGATACGGAGCTTTGGGCTGAGCCGGGCCGCTTCCTCTGCGGAACGGCGGTGAACCTGGTGACCTCCGTCATTGGGACGAAGGAGCGGAACGGCCAGCCCTGGTACGTCCTTGATGAAGGGCTTTACGGCGTTTTCTCGGCCCATATGTACGACCACTGGCACTTTGCCTTTCACAGCTACAAGGGCGGCGAGCGGGAGAAGTGCACCCTCCTCGGCCCCAGCTGCGACTCCATCGACTTCGTGGCCCGGGACGTCATGCTGCCCCGCCTGGAGATGGGCGACGCCCTGCTGGTGCCTGACTGCGGCTCTTATTCGGTGGCCAGCGCCACGAACTTCAACGGCTTTGATATTGCCGCTACCTACATCTGGGAGGATGAAGAAATTTCCCACAGCTTCGAGGAAGAAGAGGTGCGGATAGCGGCAAACGCCTGATGGCAGCCGTCAGATCGTGCATTAGGGTCCCTTTTTAGGGGAGCGGTCACTGCAAGGTATTGAGCCGACCGATAGGATAATGCGGTTTTCTCCCGATTGGGCCGGAGGTATCCGTCGTCGGGAAGCTGGCTTGTGTGTATAAAAAAGAGGTACTCGGTTTTGAGTACCTCAATGAAAGACTGTCTTCTCAGACATATCGGGTTAATTTTATTTACCACGGGAAATTATCCGGGTCATTTTTCGGATTGACCCGCTCGTTTTTATTTAATCCGCTTATAATCTCCATCTCTTGCGGAGTTAATTCAAAATCAAATATATCGATGTTTTCCTTGATGTGGGCAGGATTATCAGAGCGCGGGATCGTAATCAGGCCCCTTTGCATATGCCATCTCAACGCGATTTGGGCAACGCTTTTGTTGTGCTGTCTGGCAATTCTGGCAATAGTTTCGTTAGCGATAATTTTGCCGGAGGCAAGGGGCGACCAGGCCTCAATTTGGACTCCCTGATTAAAGGTGTAACCGGAATTTTCAAACTGGGTTAAATACGGATGGATTTCTATCTGATTGATTACGGGCTTTATTTTTGCGTATTTCAGTAAATCTTCGATATGGCGGGGATTAAAATTGCTCAGGCCGATTGATTTAACCCTGCCCTTTGCCACGTATTCTTCCAGTATTTTCCAGGTTTGTTGCACCTCGCCTTTTACCGGCCAATGAATGAGAACAAGGTCGATGTAGCTTCCGCCCAACAGCTCTATACTTTTATCCAGAGATTCTCTGACCGTGTGGTTTCGCATATTATCGGGGGAGATTTTTGTGGTTATAAAAATATTTTCCCTTTTTATATTTGAAGATATAATCCCCTTAAAAACCGCTTCCTCATTCCCGTATGCCTGGGCAGTATCAACCATTCTGTAGCCTGATTTTATGGCCTGCTTTACACTTTCTGTCGCAACGTCGCCCGTTAATGTCCAGGTGCCAAAACCTAGCTGGGGCATCGTGTTGCCATCATTCAGTTTAATAACTGGAACAGTTTGCTTCTTCGGTTTGGCGTAACTTTCCTGAGGGAAGCAGCTGCCAAAGAATAATAAACCTGTACAAACGGATAGAATTAAATACTTACGCATAATGGATACCTCTTACCTTTCATTGTATAAGCCAGCTATAATGGTATGATTCGACTATAAACTATTCGAGTTACACGAAGTCAAGGCTTTTGTAAAAAATTCAGGAGAGGGCAGAATGAAAGAAAAATTATACTCGGTTCAGGAAGTTGCAAAAATGTATGATATTTCCAAGCATACGATAAGGTATTATACGGATTTGGGCTTAATTCCCTCCGTACAAAGAGACGAGAACAACAACAGGGTATTTAGCCGGGAGGCTCTTAATTGGGTTGAGGGCTGTATTTGTCTGAAGGGGTGCGGCATGAGTATCAAAGACCTGAAAAAATACGGCGAGCTGTGCTTAAAGGGAGATTCTACCCTTCAGGAACGGTATGAAATGGTTGCCGCTTGCCGGGATAAAGCGCGGGAACAGGTCAGAACCGCTCAAAAAATGCTGGACTACGCTGAACGCAAGGTAAAGCATTATGAAAATATAATATCCGGTAAAACCAGCGACAATTCAAATCCGTCCGATTGGACAAAAAGCGAGCTGGATTGCAGATGAAAGGGGGCGTGGAGAAATTTGCTTTTAAGGGGAAAGCTGCCATTGCAGGTATTAACCGCAATGCTCACCAAATTGTGCGAGAACGGTGACTGATAGGGAGGACGGGATGAAGACAATAGACGTGGCAGCGGGAGGACACGCCATGCGCCTGCACCTGTCTGCGGCGGGCGGGTCGCTGCCCCTGGTTTTTATAAACGACGACATCGAAGCCGGGGATGGAGTGGCGGCGCTGCTCGAGGCTCTGCCGTTGAATATTGCCATAGTGGACCCGGGCAAATGGACGGACGCGCTATCTCCCTGGCCAGAGCCTGCCCTCAATGAAAAAATGGAGGACTTCGGGGGACGGGGCAGTGAGCTCATCGACGATTACTGGAACAGTATAATACCCAGGGCGGAGCAGCTGGTGGGAATAAAACCTCCCTTCCGGGTCATTGCCGGGTACTCCCTGGCGGGGTTGTGGGGGATCTATGCCGGTTGGGAAGCCTGCCTCTTTGAGCGGGTGGCCGCGGCTTCGGCCTCCCTTTGGTATGAAGGATTTTTGGACTACCTGAGGACAAAGACGCCGGCCGTTTCCCTGCGGCGGGTCCAGCTGTCCCTGGGGGACAGGGAGGAGAAAGCAAAGAATCCCCGGCTGGCCAGAATCGGGGCGGCCACCCGGGAGGCGAAGGAAATCATGAATGAAAAGGGCGTCGCGGCGGAGCTGGTCATGACCGAGGGCGGCCATTTCAACAATGCGGCCAGCCGGATGGCGGACACGATCCGAGCGGCGATAATTCGGTAGGTCAGGAGGCTTTCCGGTGGGATTACAAAGCAGTTAGAGGCTGTTTGTTGACGTTTATATTGTTCAAGTTATGATTGCAAAGTCAGCAACCCCCATTTGAAATGGGGGTTGCTGACTTTGCGGAAAATTTTTATTTGAAGGAAGATATCCTATGAAATACGTTACCGAGCTGGCCGTCATATTGGGCTTCACCCTGCTGGGAGAGCTGATACGGCTGGCGGTGCCCCTGCCGGTTCCGGCGGGGATCTACGGGCTGCTGCTGCTATTTTTGTCCCTCCTTCTGGGCATCGTCAAGCTGGGACAGGTAGCCCATACCGGCCATTACCTCTTGGAGGTCATGATCGTGATGTTTATTGCCCCCGGCGTGGGCATTATAACGAACTGGGGACTCCTCAGCCCGGTGCTGTTGCCCTATTGCGTCATAGTGCTGATTTCCACGGTGGCGGTTATGGCCGTTACCGGGCTGGTGGCCCAGCGGCTGATGAAAAAGGGGGAGAAGTGATGGAAAATATGCGGGATATTTTTACCCAGACGGCGTGTTTTGGCCCGGTGCTGACACTGGGGGCCTTTCTCTTTGGAGCTTGGGTCCATAAGAAGACACAGAATACCCTGGCCAATCCCATGGTCATCGCCATGATCATCGTCATGGCCTTTCTGTGGTGCTTTCAGATCGACTACAGCGATTATCAGAAAAGCGCCGACGTCATCACTTACTTTCTGACTCCGGCCACCGTCTGCCTGGCGATTCCCCTCTATGAAAAGCTGTCCCTTCTGGCGGAAAACCTTCGGGCCATTCTCCTGTCGGTGCTTGCCGGGGTGGCGGTAAACCTGGCGAGCATTCTTGTGCTGTGCCGGCTCTTTGGCCTTACCCATGAGCACTACGTCACGATGATGCCGAAATCCGTCACCACTCCCATCGGCATGGGGATGAGCGAGGAGCTGGGTGGCTACGTTACTCTTACGGTGGCCTGCATTGTCATAACCGGCAATTTCGGCTTCATGGCCGCCGGGAAAATTTTTGCCCTCTTTGGCATAACGGACCCCGTGGCGAGAGGGCTTGCCCTGGGCAATGCCGCCCACGCCATCGGAACGGTCAGGGCCCTGCAGTACGGGCTCACTGAAGGGGCGATGGGGGGTCTGGCCATCGCCCTGGCCGGTCTGATGACGGTGGCCCTGGCCCCAGTATTCGCCGGGCTGCTATAAATCGGGCTAATAGGCTCCCCTTTAGGGGAGCTGGCGGCGAAGCCGCCTGAGGGGTGACATAAATCAGAAATTGGCTTGTCTGTCACCCCTTCGCCCTTCGGGCACCTCCCCTACAGGGGAGGCTATCAGATCGATTATA
>CAZIKQ010000062.1:0-8913 GCA_964540025.1 uncultured Schwartzia sp.
CTCATGCGCACCTACAGGGGAGCCAAGGGGTAAAGTGGCCTTTGTCGACAGTCTGGGCTTCCCTCGAGCGAAGCTGACTGAAGGGTGGAATGACAAGCCTTTCAACCTTACCTGTTGTTCCTCCGCCCTAACGGGCGCATCCCCTACAGGGGAGGCTTTCAGGGGGCTCGCCTTTAGCTGGTAGGAGCTTGTATTTCCAGCGCGTTTATTCCAGCAGGTTCCGCTGCTTGCGTCTTGCAGATGGGACATCTTTTCGTCGTTATAAAATTCTTATCATTGAGGATGGTTGCCGTGGAAGCAGAAACAAGGAAATCTGATTGCGGGGTAGTGGGCTCTCCGATGGTTCACAAGGGATTCATGGTGGTGGCGCTGTTCCTGTTCTGGTATGTTCTGTCAGGCAGGTCGGACGCGAAGTTTCTCATATACGGGGCCATAACGGCAGTGGTAACGACAATGATTACCTATCCGCTGCTGCTGGTGCCGAATCGGAGCCGGACCAGGCGCTACTTCGTCTTCGGGGTCAGTCCTCTGAAGGGACTCAGATATTTTTTCTGGCTCATGTACCAGCTGGTAACGGCCAATATCGACGTGCTGCTGGCTACCACCGATCAGGAGCTGGCCATCGATCCAAGGGTACTGAAATTCCGCTTTACCGCCGACAATCCGGTAGCGTCGGTGGTGCTGGCCAACTCCATTACCCTGACGCCGGGCACCGTCACCATGGATGTGACAAACGACGGGATTTACACCATCCACGCCCTGACCCCGGGAGCGGCGGAGGGTATAAGGTCCGGCGATTTCCCGGCTCATGTGGCCCGCCTTTTCGATGAGGAAAATGATTTTCTCCTCATTGATGACGGTTCTGATATGGAAGTAAAGGAGGAGCAGGAATGAACGCCATTTTCATAACCGTGATGGTAACGGTTATCTTCATTATCGCCTCCATGCTGCAGCGGCTGTTTCAGGGGCCCACGGTTTACGACCGGATGAACAGTCTGGGGGTCATTGGAGCGGATACAATCCTCCTGCTGATCCTTTTCGGCTATGTGGACGGAAGGCCGGATATGTACGTTGACATCGGTATTTCTTACGCCATGCTGGGCTTTGTGGGCTCGGTTATTCTGGCGAAGTTCCTGGGGGGGAAGAAAGTATGATTTTCGGGATCAGCCTCGAGGAAATCCGGGTGGCCGTGGCGGGAATCCTTCTGATTTCCGGACTGGTGTTTTTTATCGGCTCGGCTATCGGTATGCTGCGCCTGCCGGATTTCTACTGCCGCATTCATGCCTCGGGTAACAGTGAGACTTTGGGCTCGATGCTTTCTTTTCTGGGGATGATGGTTTACGAGGGGGCCACTCTCACCAGCGTGAAGATTGCTTTCGTCTTCCTGCTGGTTTTCCTGGCGAACCCCATCGGCTCCCATATCCTGAGCAAGTCTGCCTACAAGTCGGGCCATCCCGTCTGGACGTTAAAGGCCAAGGATGCCGACCGGGCCATCGGGGCGCCGCCGAAGGGGCACAGCGCCGATGAGCCGGTCGGCAATCTGGATCAGCCGGAGGAGGAGAATTAAATGCAGATATATCTCGTCGAAGCAGCGCTCCTCATCATTCTCATCCTCATTACCTGCGCGGTGATCTTCTGCAAGGATATCCTGAGCGCCGCCATAATCTACAGCGCTTTCAGCTTTTGCGCCGTGCTGCTGTATCTGATGATGGGTTCTCCCGATGTGGCCTTTACAGAAGCGGTCATCGGTACTATTTCAACGATCTTCTTCGTGGCGTCCCTGAAGAAGATAGACAGGTGGTGCGAATAATGCGGGGGTTAGTTGCAGTTATCCTGGCGGTGATTACCGCCACCTTCTGTTCGGTGGTTTCCAACCTGCCGCCCATCGGCGACGCCGGCTCGGCGCCGAACCGGCACGTGACGCCGACCTATATCGAGCGGAGCGCTGAGGATACCGGCTCGCCGAATATCGTCACCGGCGTCATCATCGATTACCGCGGCTTTGATACGATGTGGGAAACCTCGGTTATGTTTCTGGCCGGTCTTACCACGGTGCTGGTCCTCACCCGGAACCCGGTTGGCCGCCGGCCGGAGGAGGAGGACGTGGCAGAAGAGGGGGCGGTGATAAAATGATCAAGCTGAAGGATCCCTTCGGAGGGATCATCCTCAATGTGGCTTTCCGGGCGCTGGTTCCCTTCACCATCGTCTACGGTATTTACGTCCTCTGTCTCGGCGAGTTTTCCCCGGGGGGCGGTTTCCAGGCCGGGGCGCTGCTTTCGGTGGGGATCCTCCTTTCCCGTCTCATTCTGGGCAGTGACGCCAGGTTCAACGTGGCGGGGCGGACTTCCATCATCATGGCCGGGTTGGGGACTTTTCTGTACGCCTTTACCGGTTGGCTGACCATCTTCGGCGGGGCGGATTATTTCCTGGATTACAACTACATGCCGGTCCATTTGGAGCCAGCCCACGAGATGCACGCGCTGGCGATATTTATGATTGAAATTGGTGTGGCCATCTGCGTCATGATGACGATCATCAATCTCTTGGATTCGATTGTGAAAATGGGGGATGACGATGGACGTACTGAATGAGTTTTTGAAAACCAGAGGAATTTACTCCCTGGTCATGGTGCTGTTCTTCCTGGGAGTTTACGGAATGGTCCTCAGCAAGAATTACATGAAAAAGCTGATGGCCATGAATGTCATGCAGGTGGCCGTCATCTATTTCTATCTGTGCTTCGCTCAAAAGGACGGGGCGATGATACCGATTCAGAACGGCATCACCACCAATCCCGACGCCTATATCAACCCGCTTCCCCACGGCCTGATGCTTACGGCCATCGTGGTCAGCCTGGGTACTACCGGCGTGGCCATCGGGCTTTTGATGCGCATTAAGGATATGTACGGCTCGGTAGAGGAACCAGAGGTACTTAGGAGGGCCAGCCAATGAGTCAGCACGCTCCTGTTTTCATCGTTCTTCTGCCCCTTACCGCTTCCCTGCTCTGTATGCTGTTCAGTAAAATCTGCCGCAATCTGGGGTCTTATGTTGTCATCGCCTCCATCGCCGGCTCTCTGGCCAGCGCGGTTACGGTGCTGAACCGGGTGGTGGCTTCCGGCGGGAAGGCCATCCACTATACCATGGGGGGCTGGATGCCGCCTATCGGCATCGAGTTTGTCCTCGATCCCCTGAACAGCGTTCTGCTGGTGCTCATCACCTTTATTTCATTGCTGGTTTCCCTCTATGGACTGCCCTTTGTAAAGGATGAGGACTGGCTCCATGTGGGTGGGTACTACACTCTTTTTGGTCTGCTTACCGTAGGGCTTTGCGGCATGATTGCCACCGGCGACGTGTTCAACCTTTATGTTTTCCTGGAGATCATGTCCCTGTCCGGCTATGGACTCATCGCCCTGGGGGGTAAAAAGTCCATGCTGGCGGCCTTTCGGTATCTCCTTATCGGAACCATCGGCGCGTCCCTTTACCTGCTGGGGGTCGGTTACCTCTACGCCATGACCGGTACCCTGAACATGGCGGATCTGGGGGTTCTCATCGGACAGCATATCAATTCCCCGCTGTTTGCCATGGCGGTGGGCTGTCTCATCATCGGCTTCGGTATCAAGATGGCCCTGTTCCCCCTCCACGGGTGGCAGCCTGATGCTTACACCTTCAGCCATCCCGGGGCGGCGGCGTTCATCGCCGGGTGCATGAGCAAGGCTCCTGCCTACGCCATGATCCGCTTCGTGTACTACATTTTCCAGGTGGACAATCCGGTGATGCGGTCGACCCTTGATATAATCGGCATTCTGGGGGTGGGCGGTATGCTCATCGGTTCCGTCATGGCTCTGGCCATGCGGGACTTCCGCCGGATGCTGGCTTATTCCTCTGTAGCTCAGATCGGCTACATTGCCATGGGCGTTTCCATGGGGAATATGTACGGCTTCATCGGGGCGGTACTCCACATGATCAACCATGCACTCATGAAGAGCGGTCTGTTCCTGGTCATCGGCGGCATCATTTACCGCTTCGGGGTGGTTCACATCTTCCGGCTGGGAGGAATGAACAAGAAGCTGACGATTTCTACCATTACGCTGGTGCTCTGCGCCCTGTCCATGATCGGCCTGCCGCCGACGGCAGGGTTCTTCAGCAAATGGTACCTGATGCTGGGGGCCTGGACCAGCCAGCATTATTTCTATATGCTGGTGCTGGTCATCAGCTCCCTGCTGAATGCCATTTACTTCTTCCGCATCATTGAGCAGATGTTCGTCCAGAAGGATGCCAGCCTGCCTATCTTTCATCCCCACAAGGGTAAGCTGGGGCTGCCGGCGCCCATGGCGATACCCCTGGCGGTCATCGGTCTCACCGTCCTCTTCCTGGGCTGGTACAGCGCGGATATTATCAATGGCATTTTGAAGCTTGGTTTGCCGGAGGTGTTCCTGAGATGACGATAGTTGACGCCCGGCCCTTCCTGGCTGTAGGTATATCCCTGGCGGCGGCCATCCTGATTTCCTTCAGCCGCCGCTGGCCAAATATTCGCGAAACCTGGAGCGCCATTGCCTCCATCGGGAAATTCGGCATCATCCTGTCCATGCTGCCGGGAGTTCTGGCGGGTGACGTCTATACCTACACCCTCTGCCAGCTGACGGATACTGTGGGCTTTACCCTCCGCACCGACCCGGCGGGCATGATATTTGCCGTGCTGGCTTCCCTGCTGTGGGTTCCCATGAACTTTTACTCCATCGGCTATATGCGCTGCAATCAGGAGCGGGAGCAGACCGGCTACTTCGCCGCCTTTGCCCTCTGCATGAGCGCCGTCATGGGTATCGCCATGGCGGAAAACCTGCTCACCTTCTTCGTGTTCTACGAGCTGCTGACCCTGGCCAGCTATCCGCTGGTTCTTCATAAAAGAAATCAGGAGGCCCTCTCCGCCAGCCGGAAATACCTGATCTACACCCTGATTTCCGGTCAGCTGTTTTTGGTGGGCATCGTGGCGGTTTACTGTATTGCCGGGACCATGAGCTTCACTCCGGGCGGCTTCCTGAACGCCGGGATGGCTCCCCGCTGGGCCCTCCAGGGAATTTTCGTGCTGATGATTTTGGCGGGCTCCGTAAAGGCGGCGGTGATGCCCCTCCACGGCTGGCTCCCGGCGGCTATGATCGCTCCCACGCCGGTATCGGCCCTGCTCCACGCGGTGGCCGTGGTAAAGACCGGCGTTTTCAGCGTGCTCCGCATAATCGGCTTCGTCTTCGGGCCCCAGCTCTTGGCGGAGATCAACATCATTGATTTCGTGTCTTGGACGGCGGCCGGTACAATGCTGGTGTCCTCCCTCATCGCCATCCGTCAGGATCACCTGAAGCGGCGGCTGGCTTTCTCCACTATCGGCCAGCTTTCCTACATCGTGCTGGGAGCGTCTCTCCTGTCGCCGCTGGCGGTGAAGGGCGCCTACCTTCATCTGGTGGCCCACGCCGTCATGAAGATCACCCTCTTTATGTGCGCCGGTCTCATCATTGCCCGTACCCACCGCAACAATATCAGCGAGCTGTACGGCATCGGGAAAAAGCTGCCGGTGACCATGGCCTGCTTTACCGTCGCTTCCCTTGGGATCGCCGGGGTTCCCTTTATCGTGGGCTTCGTCAGCAAGTACAATCTGGCCCTGGGAGCCCTGCAAGCCGGAAAGCCCCTCTATGTGCTGGTCTGGGTGGCCTCCGCTATTCTGGCGGCGGCTTATCTCCTGCCGGTGTGCCAGATGGCCTACTTCCGGAAGGATCCTGAGGAAAAATTCCGAAAGTATGGGGCTCACAGCAACTTAATGCTGGTTCCCATCTGCGTTACCACCATTATCGCCGTTCTTCTGGGAATCGTTCCGGATATCTACCCGCACTTCTACGAGCTGGCTGACATGGCGGCCAAGGCTATATGTGCCGGATGGACGGCAGGGGGGTGGCAGTAATGGATAAGAAAAAGGCTTACGCAATCTGCATAATCTTCATCATTATCGGCTGCGCCGCGGAAATCGCTTTTTGTCCCGGCCACGGCGAAAGCCCGGCCTGGTGGCCCCTGCCCTTCGGAGTCGCCGCCGGCCTCGGGTTCTTCGGCTGCTGGATCCTGATTATCCTTGCCAAGCTGATAATGGCTCCGCTGCTCCAAAAGGACCCGGATTACTACGATGAGGGAGGTGAGGAGGATGACTGAGCTGCATCCCGGCCTTATCCTGATACTCACCGGTATCGTCGCCTGCGCCGTCCCCAGGACCCTGCGGAAAATCCTTCTGGTTCTGGGGCCCGTCGGGGCCCTGGCAGCCGCCTTGAGCATGAATCTGGGAACGGATCTGACCTTTAATTTTGTGAAGGACTACGTTTTTCATTTTTATCATGTGGACAAGCTCAGCTACGTGTTCTGCATGGTCTTTGCCCTCATGGCGGTCATCGGCGGCGTCTATTCCTGCCACAATGAGAACCGCATGGAGGCCCTTTGCTCCATGTCCTACGCCGGAGGCGCCCTGGGGGTGGCTCTGGCCGGCGACTGGGTCACCTTCATTTTCTTCTGGGAGCTGCTGGCGGTCACCTCGGTGTTTCTGGTCTGGCTGAATCGGACCCCGGCTTCCCGAAGGGCGGCTTTCCGCTACATTCTCGTCCATATGCTGGGCGGCAATTTCCTGCTGCTGGGAATATTTTTGAAGCTTTCCCAGGGGCAGGCCCTGGTGGGAAATATTGTGGGGGGACCCCATGACGCTTCCTTCTGGTGCATCATGTTCGGCATTGGCCTCAACGCGGCCATCCCGCCGGTTCACGCCTGGCTGGTGGACGCTTACCCGGAAAGCACCCTCACCGGCGGTATCTTTATGAGCTCCTTCACCACCAAGGTGGCGGTGTACGGCCTCATCCGGATGCTGGCCGGGGATCAGCTCCTCATGTGGCTGGGGGCGGTCATGGCCATTTACGGAGCCTGCTACGCTGTCATGGAAAATGATATGCGGAAGCTCCTCAGCTATCATATAATCAGTCAGGTGGGCTTCATGGTGGCCGGCGCCGGTATCGGCACGAACCTGGCCCTGGACGGCGCTACCGCCCACGCTTTTAGCGATATTCTCTTCAAGTCTCTGCTCTTTATGTGCGTCAGTACCATCACCTATGCCACCGGCATAAGGCATATAAACCAGCTTGGGGCCATGGCCAAACGGATGCCCTTCGTGGCGGTCTGCTTTTTCATCGGGGCCTTCTCCATTTCCGGCGTTCCCCTGTTCAACGGCTTCGTCAGTAAGACAATAACCATTGCCGCCGCGGCGGAGGCCGGGCATCACGCCATCTACGAGCTGCTGGAGCTGGCCAGCGTCGGTACATTCCTCTCCATCACCCTCAAGATGGGCTACTTCATTTTCCTGCGGAAGTATGAGGAGGTAAAGTTCATCGCCAAGGTGCCGAAAAATATGTACGCGGGCATGGGCCTGGGAGCTTTCTTCTGCACCCTCTACGGTGTGATGCCGGATCTCCTGTACCGCTACCTGCCCTTCCCGGGGATGACCTATCAGCCCTTTGAGCCGGAGCATATCATCAGCTGCGTGCAGATGTTTGCGGCGGCGGCCATACCCTTCATCATGTTCCTGCCCCGGATGGAGCCCCACACGGCTCTCAGCCTGGACACTGACTGGTTCTACCGGAAACCCTTCGCCTTTATCATCTACCGCCTCAGCGCTCTTTGCTGCGCTCTGAGCACCGCCCTGAGCATGGCCTGGGGAACCGGGGTGGCAAAGGTAATGAAGCTCACGGAAAATCCCATGGAGTTCCTGGACGCCAAGCCCTTCCGCAAGCGGAGCCGCTTCTACGCCCGGAACTACCGGACGGCCATCGCCGATCCCACCATGATCATCCTCACGGTGCTGATAAGCATGATCGGTGTGCTGCTGACCTGTTTGAAGTAAAATTGGAAGTAAAAAATCCCGCTGCCGGAATTTCCGGCGGCGGGATTTTTTGTCGGGTGTGAGTTGTTTTCGGTCTGATTTTTTCTTAGGGGAAGATTTTTGTCAAAGGGGCTGACAGATTTTTCTTTGGGAAATTTTCGGCAAACAGGGAACTGATTTTTGAAAGAGGAAAGTTACTTTGCTCTTGGCAGCTGCCAGTGGAATCGGGCCGCCAGAAGCCGCAGGGAAACAACGGCAGCAAAACCCAGGAAAAGGGCAAAATCAGGATACTGCCGGCTGAGGACGGCGTAAACGAAGGCCCCGATGATGGAGGGGGAGGCGTAGAAGCCCTTCACGAAAATCATTGAGATTTCGCCGGTGCAGACATCCCTTATTACGCCGCCGCCAACCCCGGTGACGACCCCGAGAAAAATTTCCAGAAAAATATTGTCGAAGGCGGCTCCCATGGAGGCCCCCGTCATGGTAAAAGCCCCCAGTCCCACGGAATCGGCCGCGACCCAGAGGATGTTGTCCAAATTGATTTTCCGGTTGACATAGGGAAGAAATACCAGCAAAGCGGTCACGAGGGAAATCAGGGCGAACAGGGGATTGCGGAAGGCCGTGGGCGGGGTGATCCCGATGAGCAGGTCCCTGATTACGCCGCCGCCGGTGGCGGTCATTACGGACATGGTGGCGATTCCCAGAATGTCCATCTTTTTATCCATGCCCACGAAGGCTCCGGAAAGAGAGAAAGCGATGGTGCCCAATATTTCAAAAATCTGCTGGAGCATATAAACCTCGAAAGTGAAAATTTTTTGAAGGAAACTGAACCATCCGCCCCCCGCCGGGAGGACGAAGATCCGTTGAATTTGCCCGGGCAATGAAAAGGGGATGTCATTGATGGGAGGGGAAGTACCTTTGGGTGACATTATACCATACCATGGGGCCGGACAAAATATCTGAAATCAGATGGGTAAGATGGGCGAGGCGGTAAAGCCTCCCCTCTAGGGGAGGTGGCGGCT
>CAZIKQ010000063.1:0-8826 GCA_964540025.1 uncultured Schwartzia sp.
AGCCAGCTCCCCTACAGGGGAGCCTATGAGACAGATTAGTAGTTACCCCTCAGGCGCTTTCAGCTACAGCTCCCCCTGAGGGCAGCCAATTGGACGGATTACCGGTTATCCCCCTTAGATTGACACATTAAATAATTGTAAACAGGACAGGAGGGGTTATTTTGGCACCGGATTATGACGAAAAAGAAATAGCCCTTCTCTGGGAACAGTATGGCCGGACAAGGGAGCGGGAGGTCAGGGACCGGCTCATTGAGTATTATCTCCCCATGGTGAATGTTATTGCCGGCCGCCTGGCCATAAGCCTGCCGGCTCACATTGAAAAGGATGACCTTATCAGCAGCGGTTTTTTCGGACTGTTGGACGCGGTAGACCGTTACGACGTAAGCCTGGGCAATAAGTTTGAGACTTACGCTGGAACGCGGATCAGAGGTTCCATGCTGGATTATCTGCGGTCCCGGGACCGGGTTCCCATTTCCCTCAGAACCAGAATAAAGGAATATGAACGGGTGGTGGCCCGTCTGGAAGGAGCCCTTGGCCGGGTGCCTACCGATGAGGAGACCGCAAAGGAGCTGGGAATTACCATCGATGAGCTCCACCGGATCGAGATGGAGATGAATTCCGCTACCGTCGTCCCCCTTGAGGATTATTTGCGGCAGGAAACGGAATGCTCAGCCAGTGACCCAACCGTGGGTCTGGAGCGTCAGGAGCTGAAGCGGTGCCTGGCAAAGGCAATAGATAAGCTGTCCGACAGAGAGCGCCTGGTAATCTCCCTGTATTATTATGAGGAACTGACCCTGAAGGAAATCGGGATGATACTTCACCTGACAGAGGCGCGGATCTGCCAGATCCACTCAAAGGCGATAATTCGCCTGCGGGGATTTTTGGCAGCTATGGATATTGATTCAATGTGATGAGTTGCGGAGAAAATTTTTCTCCCGGAAAAGAGGCCCAGCATGGCAATTACAGTTGAAAACGAAATTGATGTAGCGGAGATCGCTGTTTCGGAGACTGATAACCATTGCGAAGGTAAGGATGAGGGTTTTACCGAAGGGGATCGGGAAGCGGGCTACATAATAGAATTTGAACGGGACGGGGTCTTTCTCACTGTTTATCCTACGGAGGACGGCGGGGTCTTCTTTGAGATGGATAATATGCAGAAGATACTGGATAGGTATCGGACGGTGAAATATGATATCGTGGCTCTGACTAAGATTATCCGGAAGGCCAATGGCCAGCGGACCCGCCTGTCGGAGTATTTCGACGGCGATCCCGATTCAAAGTCAGAGGGGATGCGCCGCTATGGAAACGGCGCTGTTGACGACGGGCGTCCCATGGCGGAATATCATTTTGAAATATCCAAGGACAGAATGAGCGCCGCTTTGAAGTGGGATGTTGTGCAGGACCGGCAGATTCCCCCTGTCCGGGAAGTGATCGAGTCCATGCACCGGGCCGGTATCGTGTACGGTATTGACGAGGATCATCTCCGGCAGGTCCTGCCCAAAAGGATCGATTTCATAGCGGCAAAGGGCACTGACGCTGTCAAGGGGCAGGATGCCCGCATTGAGCGGTATTTTGACCTTTCTCAAAAGGGAAAAGCCGTAAGTGACGATAATGGCCGGGTGGATTTTAAGAATCTTCAGCTCTTCGTTCTGGTAAAAAAGGGCGATATCCTGGCCCGCCGGATTCCTCATACGGCAGGAACCTCCGGCAAAAATGTCCTGGGGGACGAAATTCATCCAAAGCCCGGCAAGCCGCGGCCGGTCCCCTCAGGGAAGAATACAAGGATCCAAAACGAAAATGATATAGTGGCGGAAATCGATGGTCAGGTCGTGGACAGCGGGAATATGATTTCCGTTGATCCCCGGTTTGAGGTATCGGGGAATGTAGACATTTCTACCGGAAACATCGAGTTTAATGGCAGCGTTCACGTCAGCGGCGACGTGGAATGGGGCTTTACGGTGAAGGCAACCGGTGATGTGGAGATCGGCGGCGCTGTGGCCGGCGGCAGCGTAGAGGGAAATAATATCTCCATTAACGGCGGCGTTCAGGGAATGAGCGGCGGCAAGATAATCGCCAGAGGAAATATCAGCGCCAGCTTTGCGGAAAATGCGGAGCTGGAGGCGGGGAGAGATATACATATCCTTGACGTAGCTCTTCATTCCACCCTTATCGCCGGCGGCAGCATCGTCCTTGAAGGAAAGAGGGGCGCTATTACCGGCGGGGTTATTTCCGCCGGGGAGGAGATCAGGGCCCAGGTAATCGGCAACGCGGCAAACGTCATTACCAGGCTGTCGGTGGGGCAGAACCCCATGCTTCAGCGGGAGTACAAGCGGATCGCCGCCGAGCTGGCGGAAGACAGGAAAAGGCTTGACGCCATAAAAAAGAATCTGAAGGTTTTGGAAAAAATCGACATTATAAAGCTGCCGAAGCAAAGGATCGATCAGATAAACAAGCTGACCCGTTCCCAGTTTCCCCTGGCCGGAGAGATCAAGCGAAAGATGAAGCGGCTGGAAGAGCTGGATGAAGAATTGGTGAAGATGACTAAGTGCCGGATACGGGTGCGGGATACGATTCATGCCGGGGTCAGAATGTCGATAAATTCAGTGCTGAAGAACCTCCAGACTTCACAAAGCTGCTGCTGCTTTTACGCGGAGGAGGACGACATTAAGACCGGCCCCTATTGATGGGATTTTCCTTTCTTCTGGCGTCGAGTGACGAAGTTGGTAGTAGCTCCCCGGGTTAATTTGAGCCCCCGCCGCTTACGGGTTTGAAGCGGGGGACATTTTTTAGTCGATATGAAGGAGTGATTCTTATGGCAGTGGATTTCAACCCCATGAATCTCCAGCTGATGGTCCCGAAATCTACGGAGGTAGGTCAGCTCCAGCAAAATATGCACCATCAGGTGAACGTCCAGCAGGACAACCAGCTGGCAAAGCAAAGGGAAACGGATGAAGTCAATCAGCGGACTGTTCAGCGCCACGAAGAAGCCGAGGACGGAAAGATAAAGGACGACCCGGAAAGGGAACGCCGCCAGGGCGGCGGCTCCGGCGGCAAACGCCACCGCCGGGATGGCGAGGACGGGGAAGAGCAAGCGGTCCGGCTGCAGGCAGAGGTGGAGGAGCTGCGCCGTCAGAGCAAGAATCTGGATATTGCCCGAGGTTCCCTGATCGACATATCCTGGTAACTTTTTGAATCGGTGATTATATGGTAGTGGAAACGCTGGGCTTTTTGATAATAATCGGGGCCCTGATTTATATAGTATTGAGGCGCCAGGGTCTGCTGGCGCCTTTCGGCGACCGAACCGGTCTGAAGTCAGCCGAGGTAACGGCGGATAGAATCCGCTCTGAGATGGAAACGGCAGCGGATGAGATCATAAACCGGCTGGCGGAGCATATAGACAGGCTGGAAAGCCTGATTTCCCAGGCGGAGGAGGTTTCCGCCAGGCTGGACGGCAAGCTCACCCGCCTGAGGAGGGAGATCCACGCGGCTCAGGAAAGCGGCATCCTGCCGGTGATGACTGCGGAGCAGCTTAAATCCGCGGCAACGGCTCCGCCACCTGTCAGTGCGGCAGTCACGGCGGTCAGGCCGCAGCCGGCGGAGCCGGATCAAGCAAGCGCCGGTACGCCGGAGCCAATCAGGCCAACGCCATACTCAGGCTATTCAGGGGAGCTCCATCAGGAAACGGCCGGCAGACCGGAGAGCCTGGCCGGGATTGCCGGAGAGGCAGCGGAGGATGTGGCCGAGGCGACGGAGTTTGCAAAGCTTCTTGACCGCACTATCGAGGCAACGGAGGCGGCGGCGCTGGATATCTCCAGCCTTCCGGCAGGGAATAAGGTCGTAGAGCAGGAACCGCCGGAGCGGAACAGCGAACTTGAAGCCCCGGTACTTTCCGGTGAGATGGCCGGACAGAGGTCTCCGAGACAGAACGGGGAATTTGAAGCTCCCATGTTTTCCCGTGAGACAGGTGAACTGGAGCCTCTGAGGCAGGACGGATCGAAACACAAACCGAAGCGGATAGACTACTACGCCCGGGCAAGGGAATTGAAGGAGCAGCAGCCGGCTTACCCGGAAGCAGGCATCGAGGCGATAAAGCCGGTAGAAGCAGCGGCCCTGAAGGCGGCGGCCCGGGTATCGGCCGTAGCGGAGCCTACCCCTACGGAAGAGGCCAGACGGCTTTTGACGGCAGGCTATGCCACGGAGGACATAGCGAAAAAAGTCCATCTTGGCAGGGGAGCCATCGAGCTGCTTCGTCAGATGGGCGGACAGGGAAGGTAATCCTGCCAGACGTGTAAAGCTGTAAGGAAAACAGTAGAAAAACACTTTGGGCTGTGATAGAATAGGAAAAATTTTTCCCAAGGAGTGCAGGATATGAGTATGCAAATGGAGTTTATCAAGGTGCTTCCTTCGCCTCAGGAGCTGAAGGAGGATTATCCTATCAGCTCGAAGTCCCGGGAGATAAAAATCCAGCGGGATAAGGAGGCTGCCGATATTATCTGCGGCCGGGATGACCGGTTTATTCTGGTTATCGGCCCCTGTTCCAGCGACAATGAGGAGGCGGTCCTTGATTATGTTCACCGCTTGGCTGTGGTGCAGGAGAAGATAAAGGATAAAATTTTCATCGTTCCCCGGCTTTATACGAATAAGCCCCGTACTGTTGGGACAGGATACAAGGGGATGCTTCATCAGCCCTCTCCGGAGGGCCAGGAGGATATGCTGGGGGGCATTATCGCGATCCGCAAGATGAATGTCCGAGTCGTGGAGGAGACGGGCTTCACCGGGGCGGAGGAGATTCTCTATCCGGAGGTTTTCCGCTATCTTTCCGACCTTCTTTGCTATGCGGCGGTGGGCGCTCGTTCCAGCGAGGATCAGCTTCATCGGATGATTGCCAGCGGCGTTGGGATTCCCGTGGGGATGAAGAATCCTACCAGCGGCGATTTGTCGGTCATGCTGAATTCTATCGCGGCGGCCCAGCATTCCCAGGAGTTCCTGTTCCGGGGGTGGGAGGTACGCACGAAAGGTAACGAGCTGGCCCATGCCATTCTCCGGGGTTATGTTGATCCCTTTGGTAACAGTCTGCCCAATTACCATTATGAGATCCTGCGGGATGTAATAAATATGTACGCTGAGCGGGGTCTGGCCAATCCGGCTATTATCGTTGACACGAATCACGCGAATTCCGGCAAGAAGTATCTGGAGCAGATTCGCATTGCAAAGGATATCGTTCATTCCCGCAAGCATTCTGATGATATTAAAAAGGCGGTCAAGGGGCTCATGATCGAGAGTTACATCGAGGATGGCTGCCAGTCAATCAGCGAGGGAACCTATGGCAAGTCAATTACTGATCCCTGCCTGGGCTGGGAGAAGACAGAGCGTTTGCTGCTGGATTTGGCCGATTTGCTGTAAACTAAACAGGATAATGACAAAAAAGCCCGTCACTTTTAGAGGTGGCGGGCGTTTTGTAAGGGAAGGTTTTCATACATAACGACGTCATTATAAAAATAAGAGCCTGGGGATAATTCCTCAGGCTCTTTTGAGTTTTTATGGATTGTTTAATGAAGGGGGGCTGTAGTTACTGGCTGTATTTCTCAGAAGCTGTCCACCAGCTCGTAGCCCTTCCCCATAAGGAAGGTGGCGGTTTCGGGTTCATTTGTCTTCATCACGACAACGGGGCGGGCGGTGTCCCGGTCGTAGGAAATGTACAGGTAGGAGATGTCGATATTAGCTTCTCGGACGGCCTTCAGGATTCCGTCCAGGCAGCCCGGGGTGTCGGTCATTTTGATGCCGATGACTTTGTCCAGGCGGCATTGATAGCCTTCGGCTTTCAGGGCGTCAAAGGCAACCGAGGGGTGGTTGACGATGAGGCGGACGATGCCGAATTCGGCGCTGTCGCTGGCCAGCATGGTATAGATATTGATATCCGCTTTGGCAAGAATTGAGGTGATTTTTGAAAGGCCGCCCGGATTGTTTTCGGTGAAGAGAGAAACCTGATTAAGCATGAATAATCCTCCTTAACAATTACAATACAACGAGGGTATATTACCACAGATTTATTATTTTGTCTTGCGTTTTGTGGCTGGGTTCCGAACCGGCATGAGGGCTGGGGATGAAAAGACGAACGTCTCGGCTATTCTGTCACCCCTCCGGCTCGACTAACTCACTTAATAAGTCCGAGTGAAACGATGGACGAATTTAGTGAGTGTCATGCATGCGACCTTAGCGATTGCCGAGTGTAACGATGGCAGAGCTTAGGGAGTCGTACTTCGGTGCCACCTCCCCTACAGGGGAGGCATTGGACTGTGCCACCATTGAGGGACGCTTTCTAATCGGTCCATAGGCTCTCCTGCAGGGGAGGCTTTTAGGATTAGCCGCTTTCCTCTGTTTAGCTTAATTTTAATCTATCAAATAAAGATAAAGAGGAGCAATCAATGAAATACACCGACGAAAAAATTTACGCGGTGGACAGGGCCGACTATTTGCCGGTCTTTGCCCGCTATCAGATCGTCCTGGACCACGGGGACGGGGTCAACGTCTACGACACCGCCGGGAAAAAATATATCGACTTTCTGGCAGGCATTGCCGTAAACGTGCTGGGCCACGGCCACAAGGAGCTGGTAAAGGCGGTAGCCGATCAGGCCGCCCGGATGATCCACGTTTCCAACCTCTATTACACCGAGGCTCAGGCCACCGCCGCCGAAAAGCTGGTAAAGCTGTCGGGGCTCGACCGGGCCTTCTTCGCCAATTCCGGCGCCGAGGCCAACGAAGGGGCTATCAAGCTGGCCCGGAAATACACCCATCAGCAGGATGAGGAAAAATCCACTATCATCACCGCCTGGCACAGCTTCCATGGCCGTACGCTGGCCACCCTTACCGCCACCGGCCAGCCGAAATATCAGGCGGGCTTCGGGCCGCTGCCCCCGGCCTTCGATTACGTTGCCTACGGGGATCTGGCGGAGCTGGAAGCCAAAATGAACGACAAGGTCAGCGCCGTTATGCTGGAAACCATTCAGGGGGAAGGGGGAATTTACGTTCCCGCTCCTGAATACCTGAAAGGGGTCCGGGCTCTCTGCGACAAGTACGGCGCTCTCCTGATTCTGGATGAAATCCAGTGCGGTATCGGCCGCACCGGCGCATTCTTTGCCTACGAGTCCTTCGGAGTAAAGCCGGACATCGTGACTCTGGCCAAGGGGCTGGCCGGAGGAGTGCCCATCGGGGCGGTCATCGCCACGGAGGAAGTGGCAAAGGCCCTGCACCCCGGCGACCACGGCACCACCTTCGGGGGCAATCCTCTGGCCTGCGCGGCGGCCAACGTGGTTCTCGACACCGTGGCCAGCCCGGACTTTTTGAAAAACGTGGCCCGGCTGGGGGAATATTTTACCGGAGAGTTGAAAAAGCTGGCGGCGAAATATCCCGGCCTGATAAAGGAAGTCCGGGGCAAGGGCCTTATGCTGGGGGCGGAGCTGACCCGGGACGACATCGGCCGGGACGTCGTAAACGACGTTCTGGAAAACGGGGCCATTATCAACTGCACGGCGGGCAACGTCCTCCGCTTCGTGCCGCCCCTCATCATCACAGAGGGGGATATTGATGAAGTGATGGCTCGGGTGGACAAGGCCCTGGCCAAATTCACCTGATTTGGGAAACGGACAAAAATACAAAATACTTCCGGCCCCTTTTTACAAAAGGCGGCGAAAGATGATATAATGCTTAATTATCTTTGAAAGGAGGAACAATCTTGTATCAGAATCTCAAGGGTAAAGACCTCCTCTCCCTCCACGAGATTACCACCGAGGATCTCTATGCCATCCTCGACCTGGCGGCTGATTTGAAGGCAAAGCAGAAGAAGGGCATCGAGCATCAGCTGCTGAAGGGCAAGACCTTGGGCATGATTTTTGAAAAATCCTCCACCCGAACGAGGGTGTCCTTTGAAACCGGGATGTATCAGCTGGGCGGACAGGCCCTTTTCCTGTCGAAGAACGACCTGCAGATCGGCCGGGGCGAGCCCATCCGGGACACCGCCCGGGTCCTCAGCCGCTATCTTGACGGCATCATGATCCGCACCTTCCGGCACAGCACCCTGGAGGAACTGGCGGAGTACGCCTCCGTGCCGGTAATCAACGCCCTTACGGACCTGCTCCACCCCTGTCAGGTGCTGGCGGATCTCCTGACCGTCAGGGAGCGTATCGGCCAGTACAAAGGGAAAAAGCTGGCCTACATCGGGGACGGCAACAATATGGCCAATTCCCTCCTCTATGGCTGCGCCAAGGCGGGGATGGACGTGGCCATCGCCAGTCCCTCCGGTTACAAGCCCGATGAGGAAGTGGTGAAGAACGCCCGGGCGGACGGGGCCGTAAGCGGCAGCGCCATAACCATCACCGGCGACGTTCACGAGGCCGCCGCCGGGGCTGACGTTCTCTATACAGACGTCTGGACCAGCATGGGGGAGGAAGATCAGCGGGAACAGCGGCTGAAGGATCTGGCGGGCTATCAGATCAACGCCTCCCTGCTGGCGGAAGCCAACCCGGGTTGTATCGTCATGCACTGCCTGCCGGCCCACCGGGGCGAGGAGATAACCGAGGACGTGCTGGAGGCTCAGGCCGACGTCATCTTCGACGAGGCGGAGAACCGGCTCCATGCCCAAAAGGCGGTCCTGGCCCTTACCATGATGGATTAAGTGAAATCCCAAAATCATACTTCGTGAAATATGTTCCTCTGGAAACCAATTCTCATTCAATATCAACGTGATGGTCTCATAGGCTCCCCTGTAGGGGAGCTGGCGGCGAAGCCGCCTGAGGGGTGACAGGACAACCACTTGCCTTATTTATCACC
>CAZIKQ010000064.1:0-8455 GCA_964540025.1 uncultured Schwartzia sp.
GCCGGAGGGGTGACAGACTAGGCGAACGGTTTATATTTTCACCCCTCAGTCGCTTTCAGCGACAGCTCCCCTACAGGGGAGCCTTTTAGGTAGATTAGGGGTTACCGCTTTTAGTAGCCTAAGTGCTCATGCCGACCCAGAGGGGGAGCCAAGGAGGCGGTCTTGCCTCTCCCTCTGGGAGAGGTGTCATGTCGTTAGACATGACGGAGAGGGTTCAGGAATGCTTCTTCTCCCTTTTTATCTCCGCGGGGGTGCGGGGGAATCTGCCCGGGGTCTTTCTGACTTTCCTTATATATATGACGGCCCGTTTGTCCTGGCCGTCGGTGGGGAGCTGCAGTTCCTTTACTTTGATGATTTCGCCCCCCAGCCGGGCGATTTTCTGCCGGGCGGCGGCGATTTCCTCCAGATAGCCGGGGCCCTTCAGGCAGACGGCCAGGCCGCCGGGCGCCAGCAGGGGCAGAAGGTATTCGGCGAGAAGGCTCAGGTTCGCCACGGCCCGGGCGGTGGCCAGGTCGTATTTCTCCCGGTGGTCCGGATGGCGGCCGACTTCTTCGGCTCTGGCGTGGAGGAGGGTGACGGTTTTCGCCAGGCGGGCGAGGTGGAGAATGTCTTTGCCGGGGGAAGTTTCTGCTTTTGTCTTTTCCCCCGGCTCCGCCGCCAACCGGCGGGCTGCTTCGGTAATCTCGCCCAGGATTCCGGCGATGATTTTCAGCCGTTTTTGGAGGGAGTCCAGCAGGGTGACGTTCAGCTCCGGGCGGGTAATGGCGAGGACGACCCCGGGAAGACCGGCTCCGGTGCCGGCATCAATGTAGCGGAGCGGTCGGCCGCCCCGTTTTTTCCGTAGCTGCTTGAAGAGCTGGCCGTCAACGGCCGTGAGGGAATCGGCCACGTTTTTGACGGCGAAGTCCTGGGGAGTGGTGAGGGCCGTCAGGTTGATGGATTCGTTCAGGGTCACCACCCGTTCATAGTAGAGGGCCAGGGCGGCCAGCTCCGCCGGGCTGAGGGGGGGCAGGGCCAGGGACTCCACCGCCCCGGTGAGGTGGCGGAGAAATTCTTCTCTATCGATCATTGGCGATTCCTCGCTTGTGTTTTTCCAATGCCACCAGCAGGACGCTGACGTCGGCGGGGCTGACGCCGGAGATCCTGGCGGCCCGGCCGATTGTTTCGGGAGCGACGGCGGCGAGCTTTTCTCTGGCTTCTTCGGAAAGGGCGGCGAGGGAGCAGAAGTCAAAGCCCGCCGGGAATTTCTTGTCCTCGAGGCGGTGCATCCGGGCGATCTGCTGCCGCTGTTTTTCGATATAGCCTTCGTATTTTGCCTGGGTTTCCAGTTCCGTGACAATATCCGCCGGAATCAGGTTTTCCCGGGCAATTTTTGTGAGCAGGCCGATTATTTCCGGATAGGCGGCCCCGTTTTTCAGCAGGGCCCTGTCCTCCGGGGCGTCGTTTTCCTGGTCTGCTTCGGCCAGCTCGGCCGCGATGGCGGAGAGGGCGGAAAAGTCCATGCTCTGCCGCTTCAGGAGTTCAAAGAGTCTCAGGCCGGACTTAAAGGGCGGCTGGTCCAGTCGGCTGAACAGGGCCAGGGTTTCATTGTTGGGGGCGATAGTGATGTTTTTCAGGGCGGTCAAAAGATCCGTGAGGAGTTTTTTCCGGGCGGTGAATTTTTCATAGCGTTCGTCGCTGACGAGGCCGATTTGGCGGCCCAGCTCCGTCAGGCGGAGGTCGGCGTTGTCCTGCCGGAGCAGGAGCCGGTATTCCGCCCGGCTGGTCATCATCCGGTAGGGTTCGTTGGTGCCCTTTGTCACCAGGTCGTCGATGAGGACGCCGATGTAGGCCTGGTCCCGGCTGAGGATGATCGGCTCCAGCCCGTCGAGGGAGCGGGCGGCGTTGATGCCGGCCATGAGTCCCTGGGCGGCGGCTTCTTCGTAGCCGCTGGTGCCGTTGGATTGACCGGCGCTGTAAAGATTTTTGACGATTTTCGTTTCCAGGGTCGGTTTCAGGCCCAAAGGGTCCAGACAGTCGTATTCGATGGCGTAGGCGGCCCGCATCATTTCGCAGCGTTCCAGGCCGGGGATGGTCCGGAGGAAGGCGGTCTGCACGTCGGCGGGAAGGCTGGTGGACATCCCCTGCACGTACATTTCCTCCGTGTGGTTCCCCTCCGGCTCCACGAAAAGCTGGTGGCGTTCCTTGTGGGGAAACCGCATGAGCTTGCTTTCAATGGAGGGGCAGTAGCGGGGGCCCACGCCGGTAATGAGGCCGTTGGCCATGGGGGCCCGGTGGAGGTTGGCGTTAATGATTTTGTGAGTGGCCTCGTTTGTATAGGTAAGGTAGCAGGGGAGCTGGCGGCGGGTTTTGTCCAGCCAGCGATCCGTACCGGTGTCGGTGAGGTAGCTGAAGGCCCCCATGGGAACGAAGCCGGGCTGGAGCTCCATTTTGTCCAGGTCAAGACTGGCCCGGCTCACCCGGGCGGGGGTGCCGGTCTTGAACCGCAGCAGCTTCAGCCCGGCCCGCTTCAGGGCGGCGGTGAGGTTCAGGGCGGGGCGCTGGCCGTTGGGGCCGGAGGGGTAATTCACTTCGCCGATGATCACCCGGCCCCCCAGATAGGTGCCGGTGGCGAGGATGACCCGCTGGGCTTCGTAAATTTCCCCGGTTTCGCAGACGATGCCGGTGATTTTTTTCTCCGGGGCTTCTTCCCAAAGGAGGTCCTCTACCAGGAGCTGCTTGACAAAGAGATTTTCCTGCTTTTCGCAGGTTTCCTTCATGGTGAACTGGTAGAGCTTTTTGTCCGTCTGGGCCCGGGGGGCCTGAACGGCGGGGCCTTTGCCGGTATTCAGCAGCCGGTACTGGATCATGGCCTTGTCAGCCGCAATGCCCATCTCGCCGCCCAGGGCGTCGATCTCCCGGACGAGGTGGCCCTTGGCGGGGCCGCCGATGGAGGGGTTGCAGGGCATCAGGGCGATGTTGTCCAGGCTGATGGTGGCCAGGAGGGTTTTTTTCCCCAGCCGGGCGGCGGCCAGGCCGGCCTCCACCCCCGCGTGACCGGCGCCGATGACGATTATATCGTAGCGGCCGGCAAGAAAGTTGTTCATTGTGGTTTATCCTCTGAGCGATGGTATTGAGTGATTGGTAAATTTATTATGTGGAAAATTATATTGTATGCTCTGTGAAATATATTCATCAAGGGAAGAGGTTATTTATGACGGTACTGAAGCCTCCCCTGCAGGGGAGGTGGTCGAAGGCCGTAGACTTGAGACCGGAGGGGTGATAGATTAACCGAGCAGTTTGTCCTGTCACCCCTCAGTCAGCTTCGCTGACATCTCCCCTACAGGGGAGATGTCAGACTGATAAAAGGGCACAAACTCCCTATTATTATCAGTATAATATAGCACATTTCACCTTTGTAAACAAAGTTATTTCTCCCGGGAGACCGCTATCTTCCGGCGGAGAAAAAGCCTGGTTTCCACCGGCGAAGGGAAAGGAGTAGAACGGAGCGGCCGGAAAGAAAAGGGGGCACCGGGTCTCCGGTCATCCCGGGGCCGACGACGGGGAGTTTTTTCAGCCGGGCTGTTTTCAACTGAATGTGAACGAAAAAAGGAGCCGGGGAAAGACGGCTCCTTTTTGTATAACTCCCCCCGGTTAGACCGGGGATTCAAACTGTAGACAAAACCACTGCTTTCTATGGATTAAGCAGTGACTTTTGTCTACAGTCTGCCTTTCCCTTTGGGAGAGGCGTCATTTCGTCAGATATGCCGGAGATGGCACTTGCCTACAGGAGAGGCTTTGATATGGATTATTATGTCACCCCTCCGGCGGCTTTGCCGCCACCTCCTACAAACTACTAAGCTTTGCCGTCGTTTCACTCGGCAATCGCTAAGTAGTTTGCATGGCTCTCGCACACCCCTCAGGCTCCTACGGAACCAGCTCCCCTTGAGGGGAGCCTATGAGATGGATTAGTAGTTACCAGTTACCGTTTTCAGCGATTTAAGTGCTCACGCCAACCTACAGGGGAGGCTTTTTTGGGGGATGGGCACATTCTGCTGACTCTCCTGTATCCAAAGATTGCCAGGAAATCTCCTTGATATTTTGCAAACACTCGTGTTATACTTCTTTCAGGATGGTGATGCCGATGACAAGAGAGACGGGAATAATCCCCTACGAAGAACTGACTATCCAGGACAATTTTATCTTCCAGAAGGTTATGCGGAACAAACGGATCTGCAAAGGAACCCTTGAGCGGCTCTTGGATATTGAAATTAAGGATATAGGCTATCCTGAAGAGGAAAAGTCCATAAATATCCGGCTGGACAGCAAGAGTATACGCCTTGACGTTTATGTGAACGACGACAAGGGGACGGTTTTTAATATCGAAATGCAGACTACCAAGGATATGGAGGAATTAGTAAAGCGGACGAGATATTATCAGGCGTTGATCGATATCGACCTGCTGGAAAAAGGGCAGGACTACGAAACCCTGAATGATACCTATATTATCTTTATCTGCACCTTTGGCCTGTTTGACGGAAACCGGCACAAGTACACCTTCAAAAACCTGTGTCTGGAGGAGCAGGGACTGGAGCTAAAGGACGGCACGACGAAGATGTTCCTCAGCACCAAGGGAACGGCTGAGGATGTTTCAAAGCCCCTGAAGAATTTTCTGGATTACATTGATGGCCGGGCCCCGGCGGACGAGCTCACGGGGGAGATAGATTGCGAGGTAGCAACGGCGAGAAGCTGTGACGATTGGAGGCGAGAGTATATGACGTTGGCATTGGCGATGGAAAAAGAGCGAAGGGTTGCAAGAGCCGAGGGCAGAGCTGAGGGCAAAGCCGAAGGGATGCTGAAAACACTCAATTCACTGGTGCAGGAAAAGATCCTTACCTTGGCCGAGGCGGCAAAGCGGGCGGATATGACAGTTGACGATTTCTTGAAAGCGGTAGCTGTCTTGTAACGGTTTTTGATTGTTACAAGTTAAGACAAAAAATTGCAACACAATTCTTAAGTATTTGCATTATGATTTTGTATTTGATGTGTTGGCAGAGTTGTACCCTGCCTCAGGGTGTTGATAAACCCCTGTTGTGCATCATCAACCAATAAAACAATAGATATAAAACCCGGTTAATATAAAGTTTTTTAGCTACTGGATTTTCCTTGCCCGGTGAATAAGGAACTTTTCTACAGACTGAACCCCCGGCTATGCCGGGGGTTCTTTATTACATATAGCTATTTAGTGTCGTTTACACTCATTCCTTTAGAAGTACTTCATGCTTCATGCAAACGAGCTCAACCTTGTTGGACTGCTATCAGGTCGGTTACCTTCACGTTTGGATTAAGGCGCATACGGATTTTGGCTTTTGCTTCCATCGCGCTGTTTGCCTGCACGGTCGTGCTGTGGCGGCTGGGTCTGGATTCCCCCGTATGCTGTTCGTTCCATTGTACTATAAACTTTTTCTCCATGATTCTTCCTCCTTCGCTATTTATTGTAATATTACCCGGCTTCCCATCTTATTTTTTCTTATTCTTCCTCCTCTCCAATAGGTAGCGCAACATTGTCAGCTTCCGCGCCCCCTCTTATGACTACTCCCGGCGGCGGCGCATCAATATAACGCTTCACTTCTTTTTCGGCATTTTCATCGGCGTCTTCTTTAGCGTGAATCTTTTCCAGGCAATCAGCACAATATCTTTTAGGCCCGTATGCCTGAATTGTTTGAGAATATTCCCCGCAAGCGGCGCACGTAAAGAGAGCTTCGTAATCGCTCTGAACCCAAAGCGTTCCGCCGCCTTCTTTCAGCATTAAGTAACTAAAACCAGGCAAGGCAACATGAACATTCGTCATTATGCCCTGCAAAATATCTTTAGAATACTCGCCTGCATTGTTCACTATCTGACTAATATCAAAAAAGCAACTTTCCGCCGCCGAAGCCAGCTTCTCTTTTACGACCTGAACGTTTATATAAACCTTGTTACCAATGGAAATATCGCCAATATACAGGTTTTTATCAGCCAGATAATTCTCTAAAATAACCCGTTTAAGGCGGGGAATTGAGCTGTCCCCAACCTCGGAATTTATATATTCGTCAAGCTGTTTTATATGCATCGTATCAAAATAAACTCCTTTTTCGTTGAGAAGCGGATCAACGCAGCTTACAGCCATGGATATTGTTTCCTGATACATATTTTGTATAAATTCTTCGTCCTGATAATAATATTCTATTTTGTCCCAAAGCACTTTTTTCTGTAATTTCCCTTCACTGACCCAGCTATCCGCTATTTTTTGAGGGGTATCCGGCGGAGTGCAACTTTCCTTAATTCGATCTTCCTTGTTTGTCCAGTAAGGTTTGTACATATTTATACCGGAAATGGGAATTATTTTAATGCGATCAAATGAAGCTTTAAGCTTATCAGATATTTCAGAATAAGCTGCCCGTTTTTCTGCGGCAATCACTAAAAACACATAACATATAAATATTACTATAGATCCTCCAACTATCAATTCCGGGGCGGTACTGAAAAGGTAACATTCAGCTACTATCGCTAATACGGTTAGGATAATGTGACGCAGCATAATTTGAAACCAGGTTATAAAATAGCCTCCGGCTTTATAGATGGCATACAATACAAAGGTGCCAATTACCCAAGGAAGCGCCGCCAGCGCCATCGCATATACAGCGCTCAACGCTCTGCTCAACAAGTCGAAAACATAAACCACTATGTTCCAGATGATAACTATGCCTATAAGTGTACCTATAAGTTGCACCATATATCTCCCCTCCTATAGCATTTTACGCAGCTGCTCACATTCCCGTTTATTTTGACGGTAAAATTCTTCCCGCGTCATGTGGGCGGCGCAATATAGCTCATAGAACTCATCGACGTTACAAAAAATGGGACGCTCCCCGTATATCCGGCAAAGACTTGTCCCTCGGTCAAGAAAACGGCAAACGCCATCGCCATCCGCTATATCTTTTCCCCAAAAGGAACGCCCCACCAGCCTGCAACAGGCGCCGCACTTTTGACAGGGGTACATTATTCCGCCGCTCCGTTAGCTGGCTTTTCTGCTGTCTGTTTTGCGTTCGGATGGTCTATATCGTAGACAATCTGCTTTTTCTTCTGCAGTTCCGCGGCCGCTTCCGCTTTAAGATATTCCATATTGCGGATAACGTCTTTTGGTTCCAATTTAACCCATTCTTCCTGCTTATTTTGAAAATATAACGTCAGCTTGAGGGAAAATTCCTTTTCCGTAACATAGGCTATGGTAAATTGTCCCCCAATATACCTTAAAAGCTCTTCCCTTTCCTTTTTTAATATCAATGCGTCGATCTTTTTCTCATAAATTTCGGCTAACTCATCAAGCTCCATTCGCAAAACTTTATCAGCTACCCGCTTGAAAAAATTATCCACATCCCTCATTAAATCTTCCCAGTCCCGCATACGGTTTTTCCAAGAACCCTGCTGCGGATCGTGACCCAGTTTTTCCATTTTTCATACCTCCAAACCTAACTCTTCTTCTATCTCTCCGGTAATATCGGATTCAGTATTACGGTTTAATTTATTTCTGATCGCTTCCGGAACTTCATCCTCGGAGACTTTACGCGTAGTCGTTTGTTCTACCCAGTGTCCGTCTTCTTTGTAATAGAGTTTGTGCATTATTTTCGCTAAACGGTCAGCTCCTTCAACAATCAAATCGCCATATATCCTGGCCCCGTTGGGAATGCCCTCTCGGAGAGTCTTCCATTGTTTCTTCAGTTTAGGAATAAAATCATTGAGCCAATCGACGATTGCACCCCAATTAGCTACAAGGATTGCCCCTCCTATTAAAACTCCTAATCCTATTAGTACCGGTATCACAAAAATTAACCCCTTCCATAAATTTTCAACGATTAAGCATCGCTTTTCTCCAATTGCTTCCTTACATAATCCTCGGATACGATTCGTTTCTCAGTTTTTACCGCTCGCCTTTCATTGGCTTTCCTGCTCTCTAATATTCCCTTTATGGCTTCTTCCGCCCGGCAATGAGCCACTGTATTCTCTCTTTGCCGTGCCGTCTTAAAAGCCGCCATCAGAACGGCGTTCGCTATGTCGCTGCCGGAAACGCCTTCATAATCACGGGCCAATTTCTCAATGTCAATCTCGTTTGGCATCTTAAAGGGAATGTATTTTTGCCATAATTTTATCCGGCATTCATAGTCCGGCAAGTCAAAGCGGATGTGCCGGGATATTCTCCGCATAAAGGCAGGGTCAAAGTTCTCGATGAAGTTCGTCGCAAAAATGATGAAGTCGCTGTATTCGTTTAAGATCATCAGCATGACGGAGCGGGTCTGGTTCACGCTGACGTCCGTAGCGTTTGACATATTAGTCACCCGGCGGCTCAGGATAGCGTCCGCCTCGTCAAAAAATATAACGCTGCCGGCTTCTTTTGCCGCTTGAAAGGCTTTGCGGATATTTTTGGGCGTTTCGCCGA
>CAZIKQ010000065.1:0-8253 GCA_964540025.1 uncultured Schwartzia sp.
CCTTAGCGATTGCCGAGCGTAGCGATGGCAGAGCTTAGGGAGTCGCACTTCGGCCTGCGGCTTTCGACCACCTCCCCTACAGGGGAGGCTTCGAGTTGCGGCAGTTACTCCACGGGAGCCCTTTGGGCTGAGTGAAAGGGTGGATATAGAGCTGTTTGTCGACAAGCTGAGTTCCCTAAGGGGAGCCTTTCGTTGTCAGCCTCACCGCCAGCTTCTGCAAACTACCAGTCTTTGCCATCGCTTTTACCCTCTCCGTCAGTCCTGACGGAGAGGGCGGGGCCTATAGAAAACTCCCCTCCGGGCCAGCAGCCGCAGAGGGGAGTTTTCGCCGTTCAGGCCGAGGCCGTCCTGTTTAATTTGTCTTATTCCTTCGGCTGCTGACTTTCCTGCGCCGCCTCGGCTTCCTTTTGAGCCCGGACCACGCTCTCGTTGAACATGGAGAAATCCGGCTCATAATTGGGGTCGGTATAGGGAGATTTCTCAAAGCGTCCGCCGCCCCGGCTGCCCCGGAAGCCACCGCGACCGCCGCTCCGGAAGCCGCCGCTGCGGCTGCCCCGGAAGCTGCCGCGTCCGCTGTGTCCGCTGCGGAAACCGCCGCGGCCCCGGTAGCTCTCCTGCTCCTCAGTCCCGTCAGTGTCATAACCCCTTTGGGGAGCCTCGTAATCTCTCTCCGCCGGTTCCGCCGGCTCGTAGCCGAAGGCCTCCTCGAAGGTCCGCTTCGGGGGGCGGTGGCCGCGGCTGACCGGGCCTCTCCGGTTATAGCCGCCATAGGGGGTATTTGGTTCGATGACTACCTTGCGGTGGGGCTCGTCCCCATAGCTGTAGGTCTTGACCCTGTCGTTATCCTGGAGGGTCAGGTGAATGATCTTGCGCTCATGGCAGTTCATGGGCTCAAGCATGATTTTTTCACCGGTCCGGCAGGACTTGTCTGCCAGGCGCTTCGCCAGAATGCGGAGGGTCTCCTCCCGGCGGGACCGGTAGTCCTCAATGTCGATGAAAATCCGGCGGCGGTTCTCGTTGATGCCGCAGTTGGCCGCCAGATTTGTCAGGTACTGGAGGCTGTCCAGGGTCTGGCCATGCTTGCCGATAAGCACCCCCAGATTATCCCCGATAAGGTGGATGGTGGCGACCTCCTCGTCGTCGGTAACGGTAAGGTCCACGGGGAGATTCATCAGGCGGAAGACGTTGCGGAGAAAGGCCTCGGCTGTTTCAACGACGCTGAGCTCCTTCATGGTTACCCGTACCTTGGCGTCGGTACCGCCGAAAAGCCCCAGGAATCCGGGCTTCGGCTCGATAATTACTTCCATTTCAGTCTGTTCACGGCTGGCTCCCAGCTCCCTGAGAGCGTTTTCATAGGCTGCTTCCACAGTCTTGCCGGTAGCTTCAATAATTGCTGCCATTTACTATCCTCGCTAAATATTACTTATTCTTTTTCGGACGCTTAAATTTTTTTATCCTGCGCTCCCTGCCCCTGCTTTGGGAACCGTCTGTCCCTTCAACCGCTTTTCCCCCGGCGGCCGCTTCTTCCTTTTCCGCCTTTTCGGCAGGCTTTTCACCTTTCGGGGAGATATCCTGACGGTTCATCCACCACTGCTGGGCGATCTGGACGACGTTCATGGTCACCCAGTACACGATGAGGCCGGCCGCGAACTGAAGGCTGATATAGCCGATGAACAGCGGCATGATGATGGTCATGTACTTGAGGGATTTGTTGCCCTCCGCCGCCGTCTGGGCCGATACGATATAGGTGGTGGCGGCGGACAGTACCGGCAGGATATAGGTAGGATCCGGCTCGGAAAGGTTGGCCACCCAGAGGAAGCTGGGGTCCCCTTCGTAGGTAAGGGATTGCAGCGCGTAGTAGACCGCCATGAGCACGGGCATCTGGATGAGCATGGGCAGGCAGCCGTCCAGGGGGCTGACGCCCAGCTCCGCGTACAGCTCCTTCAGCTTCTCCTGCATGAGCATGGGGTCGTTCTTGTACTGCTCCTGAATCTTCTTTATTCTCGGCTGGAGGGAGCCCATCGCTTTCATGGATCTGACCTGCTTGACGGTCAGGGGGTACATGGCGCATTTGATTACGATGGTAAAGAGTATGATAGCCAGGCCGTAGCTTGGCACGCCGGCCGCGCCGGCCGCTTTGTAGAAAAGCTCGATAATACCTGCCACAAGGCGGGCAACGGGATCAAAGATTCCTGAAAAATCCAAAAAATCACATCCTGAATTTGATGAGGGGTAAATCCGAAATTACTTCTCTGTTACGGTAAACAGTCTGTCTGCTCCGGTCACGGCACAGGGTCGTAGCCGGAAGGTCCAAAAGGCCGGCAGCGGAAAATTCTCTTCAGGGCCAGCCAGCCGCCCTTTGCTGCCCCGTATCGCCCGATAGCGGTGAGAGCGTACTCTGAGCAGGTTGGATAAAAGCGGCAGCAGGGAGCCTTCAGAGGAGAAATACAGCTTCGATAAAACCGGATGATTGCGATGAGTATTACTTTAGCCATATCCTTCACTTCAAAAGCGCTGTCTTTTTCAGCAGATACCTCAGCTCCCGGCGGACCTCCGCCCCATGGGCGGTAACCGCCCCGGGACGGCCGATGAGCAGCAGGGACCAGCCGTCGGCCACGGTTTCCTGCTCCAGGCGGAAAGCCTCCCTGAGGAGGCGCTTCACCCGGTTGCGGACCACGGCGCAGCCCAGCTTTTTCCCGGCTGCTACAGCCAGCTTGGCAGGGAGCCTTGAATATTCCAATACCCTGGACTCGCGGACGGATTTTTTCACGCCGGGGTTCTCCGGGCCGCGCTTTAAGGCGCGAAGTATTATATATCGTCCGGCGGCTCCTTTTCCCTTTGTGTAGACAAGCTGAAATTCACTTTTCTTCTTTATCATGCGCCGGCGGGGTAAAGTGAGTTTTTTCATAGGGTCGACCGGTGTCTGTCTCCTAAAAAAAGAAGGGGTGGCTCCACCCCTTTCCATTATGCGGACAGCTTCTCTCTGCCCTTCTTGCGACGGGCCGCGAGCACCTGACGACCGCCCTTGGTCTTCATGCGCGCGCGGAAACCATGATTCATCTTACGCTTATGGTTGTTCGGCTGATAAGTTCTCTTCACGGCGAATGCCTCCTTCTCCTTCTATTTTTGGGCATAAAATCCCGCTATCAATCACAATAAACGATTCTAGCTGGTAGACATTATATAAAATCCGGCGGGGCTTTGTCAACCACTAGATGTTGTGGTGACGGGAGGATGGGGACCACAAGATGGCCTGGGGAAGGAGTGTATTCAGAAAAAATTCCCCGGCTTAATAGAAATGGTAACATTTTTCAGCCGTTATAGTCCCCGAACACCGTTGGCAACGCGCCAGCATATTTTATTTGTGTTTTCGATATTTCTGATTTTTACTGTTCGGCTTGTCGGGGATCGTGCGTTCAATCAGTTTCTGCTCCAAAGCGGGGTTCAGATAATTTTTCCGGAAGGTTGGCCGGTGTGAAAGTCCGAGCCGCTCCATAATTTTGGCGGCGGAAAGCGTGTCATTACCGAGAACGGAAAGCAGGCGGCCAACCGGCGTTTTATCTTGTTCGGTTACTTGGTCGCCATCTTGGTCGGTGACATAGCCAACAACCGTTACCTCCCTCAGGCTGTCTCTGATGATTTCAAGCATAAATTCAACGAATACGGCGCTGTCTGCCTGCCGGTCAGCCGCCCCCAGGGCATCGTAGTATTCCTTCTGCCGGGACTTGATCAGTTCCTCAATCGGGAGCCAGAAGAGCAGTTCCTTCCATTTGCCGAGCAGACAACTGTGCCACATTCGTCCCATTCGTCCGTTGCCGTCTGCAAAAGGATGAATAAATTCAAACTCGTAGTGAAAAACCGCGCTCTTAATCAGAGGGTGAAGCTCTGAACGCTGATACCAGGCAAACAGATTATGGATATGCTCCGGCACAAATTTTGCCGGAGGAGCCAGATGAATCAGCGCCTCGCCGTCAAACACCCCTACGCCGCCAGAGCGAAACCTGCCGTTTTCCGGAACAAGCCCCTTCATCATCAGTCTATGCGCTTTCAGCAGATCCTTCACCGAGGAGGGATCCAACCGCAGCATAAGCTCGTAGGCCTCGTAGGCGTTCTGTACCTCCCTGATCTCGTTAGGATTGCCGAGGACACGCTTGCCGTCAAGGATGGCCGTCACTTGTGCCAACGAGAGGGAATTATGCTCAATCGCCAGCGAGGAGTGGATCGTCCTGATGCGATTCGCCCGCCGCAGATGCGGACTGATCGTTCCCGCCTGGAGAACAGTTATATGTCCCAGCTGTTCGCTGATCTCCCCCACCAGAAATGTCATTTTATCCGTCATGTGAAACGGGGGTTTGTAATCGTCCATCATCCTTCGCCTCCCGCAAATATATTAGAAAGAGACGGGTTTACCGTCTCAGACTGTTGACAAAGGCCACTTTACCCCTTGGCTCCCCTGTAGGGGAGCTGTCAGCGTAGCTGACTGAGGGGTGACATAAGTAAACCTCTCGGCTGATCTTCACCCCTCCGGTCTTCGGCCTGCGGCCTTCGACCACCTCCCCTACAGGGGAGGCTTTGAGTTGTGGCAGTTACTCCACGGGGAGCCTTTGGGCTGAGTGAAAGGGTAGATATAGAACTGTTTGTCGACAAGCTGAGACGGATTGCACCGTCTCTTCTTTGCCATTAAACCTCCGTTTATGAGGCTAGTATTATTTTAAGTCACCAGTCCTCCGGGGGCGGCTCCGGGGCCTCCTCCAGCACGTAAATATCCACGTCCTGACGGCCCCATTCGCAGGATTCCTCGTAGGTATCCATGCAGAGATCCACGATGTTGCCCACCACGGCGGTGCCGATGTCGGCGGCGATGCCGATGCCGTAGCCCGGTATCCAGAGCTTCGTCCCCAGGGGAATGAAGTCCGGGTCAACGGCCACGGAGCCTTGACGGGCGGGATAACCCAAGTAGGTGGAGTCCTCCGGGTCAGCGCTGTAGGCCACCGTATCGCAGGCGAGAATCTTCACGTACCGCTTGAGGCCCTCGTCGGTCATGACGGTCTGTTTGGTGCCTTTGACGACCACCTTCTCCACCGGCTGCTTCAGGATCTCCCGGTGAAGCTCCGCCATGACCTTCCCATCGGCTGCCACCTGCACCACCCTGGCCAGCCCTTTTTCCCCCGGGCTGGTTACCCGGCTGGCCCCGAAATCCATTTCCCGATCCTCAATAAAGCGGACAGGGGGCTCGATCTCTATTTCCTCCTGCTTCAGCTCCTGATTGCCCGTGAGGACGTAGATGTCCAAACCATCGGTGATCTGCTCCCCGTGGCCGGGATAGACTCGATGGCGCTCATGCTTTATCTTCAGCTTTTTCAGGGCTTTGCCCACCGTTTCCCTGTCCGTCGTCAGCGTTTCCAGCTTGCCGCCCATGTGAAGAACGATGGTTTTCTGTTCCTTCTCCGGCCGCTCGTTATTGGAAAAACCGCAAAATACCAGCATCGCTCCCAGCAAAAGCGCTATGGCCCCCAGGTGCAGAAAATTCCGCCTCTTTTCATTTTTGATCATTCGTACCTCCAAAATTTTTTGCCTTACCTTGTCTTACTTTGTCTTCCAAGCTCCCCTTCAATGGCTTCCCTCAAAAGGCCGGCATACTGCTCCACCCCGTCGTCGTTGGGATGAATCCCGTCCCCGGACAGCCACTCCGGATGGCCGCTGACCCGGCCGTGCCAGTCCACCGCCCTGACGTTGGGCCAGCGGCCCTGCAGGGCGGCGATATAGTCATTGTTTGGCTTTATCCAATCGATATCCGCCCCGTAGGTATTCACCCAAAAAACCCGGCGGTCCTTCAGCAGCTCCAGCAGGGCCACAGTCTGCTCCTCGTAGCGCTCCGCCCCGCAGATGGGGCCGTTTGTCCCCAGGGCGATCACCACGATGTCCCCCAGCTTTCCCGCCGCCAGCAGCTCCTCCGCCACCGGTATGCCGCCCCCTACGTACCGGCAGACGTCCGCGTCGATGTAGCAGCCGGGCAGGGCCCGCTTTATGGCCCGGGCGGAGCCCAGCATTACCGAATCCCCGATGCAGATGATCCCGGAGGGGATGGCCACCTCTTCGCCGGGTTCGATAAATCCCACAGCCCCGGCCGGTTCGGCCGGTTTCTTCTCCGCCGGGGCAGGCGCGATTTCAGGTGTCTTGCCGGGCTTATCAGGCTGCCCGGTCTTATGGGCCTGATGGGACTTTTCCAGCCCATCCTCCGCCCCCGGCTGCTTTTCTTCCCCTTTATTATCAGCCGCTCCCGAAGTCTGCCCCGGCTTCTGCTGCCGGAGGAGAGCGGCATTATCCGCCAACCGGGCCCGCAGATCTTCAGTATCCGCCGCCCTCTGCCAGGGAGCCAGAGCCAGGCCATAGATCCCCCAGGCCATCATTACCGCCGCCGCCACGGCGGCCAGCTTCTCTATGATACGGCTTTTTTCTGAATTTTTCCTAACAAGAATCCCCGAAAGGCCCCGTTCCGCCCTGTCCGTAAGCGCCGCCAGCCCGATCATGGCCCCGATTTCCCCGGCCCCGGCGGCCCAGGTTCCCGCGGCTTCCGCCTTCAGCCCCAGCTGAGGGGCCAGGACGATCACCGGGTACTGCCAGAGGAAAATCCCGTAGCTGTATTTGCCGAGAAACCGGGTGATTCCGTTTTCAAAAAATCTCCCAAAAGATGCCCGCTCCCGCGCCGTCAGCCAGACCAGCAGGCAGAAGGCCACCGACAGGGCCCCCATGCCTCCCTGATAAAGGAAGGAGCCGCTTCCCTCCACAAGGGCGAAGGCCCCGAGGGTGAGAACCACCAGCAGCCCGTAGGCCAGGACCGCCAGCCAGGAGGGCTTCCGCCGGTGATCATCCGCCGGAGAGCAGGGTAAAAGCTCCCCGGCTCCCTGGTAAAAACCCAAGGCCGCCCCCAGCAGCAGATCGTAGACGCGGCCGGCAGTGCCGTAGTAGAGGGCCGTCACGTCCTGCCCCGGGCCGGCGGCGAATGATTTGGGGATGTACCCGGCCAGCACCAGTCCCACCAGCGCCAGCAGCAGCGCCCCCGCCTTCTTCCCGCAGCCCTCCGCGATGCCCCGGTACAGGAAGAGGATAAGGGGAAAAATCAGGCAGAACTGAAGCTCGATCCCCAGAAACCACATATGGGTAAAGGGATCAGCCCCGGTAAGGCGGGTGAAATAGTCCGCGTTTTGCGCCACCTGCCAGAAATTGTTGTAGCCCCCGAAAATAGAGAGAACCTCCGGCCCCATGCCCCTGAGGAGGCGGGGCGCCGCCAGCTGGCACACCCCCAGAGTGGCCAGCACCACGATGATCAGGGAGGGATAAATCCGCCCCAGCCGCCGCCGGTAATAATCCCGAAGATACGAACCAAAGCGAAAGGGGCGGTCTCCCTCAAGGAGCCTTGCCCCGCTGTAAGCCGCCAGAAAGCCGCTGAGAATAAAGAAAATATTTACCCCCAGGAAGCCCCCCGGCGCCAGGGCGGGGAATACGTGGAAAATGGTCACCCCGCTTATGGCCAGACTGCGGAGCCAGTCGATGCCCGCCAGCCGCCCGGAGCTTTCCCCCGAGTCCCCCTCTGCCTCATCCTTGTATTCCAACGGATCAGTACCCCATTTCCTCCAGCAGCTCGATAGCGCCCAAAACCAGCTTCGGGCAGAAGGTATGGTGAAGGTTCTGTCCCTTGTACTCGCCGCCGGCGCTGGCCGCCGCCAAAAGCTCCTGACACTTCATGGAGCCGTACCGCTCCCGGAATGCCTTACCGAAAGCGAGTGTATCCGCGTAGCAGGCGGCCTTCCGGTCAGACTCCCCCGGGCTGGCGTTGCCCTCCTTCATGCTCAGGGCAAAGAGGCCGCCGGTAACGGCCCCGCAGACATCCCCCTGCCGCATGCCGCCGCCAAAGCTGCACATAAACTGATGGGCTCTGGCCTCATCCTCACCGAATTTTCTGGCAAAATAAACCGCCATGATCTGGGCGCAGTTGCTGCCGGACTTAAACTGGCCGGCAATCTGTTCCACGTTTGTATTCTGTGCCATCGTACCTCTCCTCAGGAACATTACACAAATAAAACTTAACATCGTATTGTAAACTAATTATTGATTTTTTGCAAATTTGACGGCGGGGTATAACATACACCCTCTCAGTCACCTTCGGTGCCAGCTCTTACAAACTACTAAGCTCTGCTATCGTCTTGCGACTCGGCAATCGCTAAGTAGTTTGCATGGCTCGCACTAAAAGCC
>CAZIKQ010000066.1:0-7818 GCA_964540025.1 uncultured Schwartzia sp.
TCGCTGCCACCTCCCCTACAGGGGAGGCTATTTTGTCAACAGTCTTGGCTCTCCCTCTGGGAGAACTGTCAGTCCGCGAGGACTGACTGAGAGGGTAAAAAACGACGGCAGAGCTTAATCGTTTGCAGTGGGCGGCTGTCCTCCACGACCGGGTCACCGGGAAATTTCCAAAGCCTCCATGACCGCCCGCTGCTCCTCTTCCATTTCCTGCCGCTCCTCCTCCTCCATGTGATCGTAGCCCAGGAGGTGGAGAAGCCCGTGGACGGTGAGGAAAGCTACCTCCCGCCGGTAGCTGTGGCCGTATTCCGCCGCCTGCTCCGCCGCCCGCTCCAGGCTGATGATGATATCCCCCAGGACGTTTACCTCGGCGTCCTGAATCTCCGGCTCCTCGCTTTCGTTGAGGGCGAAGCTGATAACGTCGGTGGGCCGGTCGACTCCCCGGTACTGGCGGTTGATAACATGGATGTGTTCGTCGTCCGTAAGGGTGACGGAAAGCTCGGCCGCTTCCAGGCCGTACAGCTCCGATACCCTGGCGGCGGCGGCCTCAATGGTGGGAACAACGATGTCTTCTACGGAGAGTCCTTCCGGCTCCCGGCTGATCAGTACAGTCATAAAAAGTCCTCGCTGGCATAATTTTCATTCGCTGGAATCAGGTCTGATTGTTAAAGCTGATTGGGGCAGGAAAGCTCCCCCGGGCGGAAATTTTCTCCGCCGGTTGCGGGGCGGCAATCACCGGGAAGGCTCGGGAGCTTCCCGCCGTATTTTCCGCCCGGTTGCAGTGGGCGGCGATCACCGGGAAAGCTCGGGGATTCCTGCCCCGTTCTCCGCCCGTTCGTAGGCGGCCGCGATCCGGCTGACCACATCGTGGCGGACGATGTCCTCTCCCGTAAGGCGGGCGATCCCCACGCCCCGGACGTCCCGCAGGACCGTGAGGGCTTCCGCCAGACCTGACCGGACGCCCCGGGGCAGATCCGCCTGGGCGCAGTCACCGGTGACCACCATCTTTGAGCCGTAGCCAAGGCGGGTCAGGAACATTTTCATCTGTTTGCCGGTGGTATTCTGTCCCTCATCGAGAATGACGAAAGCGTTGCTGAGGGTGCGGCCCCGCATATAGGCGAGGGGAGCGATTTCAATGATCCCCTTGGCCAGGAGCTTCTGGTAAGTATCGCGGCCCATCAGCTCGGAGAGCGCGTCGTACAAAGGCCGCAGGTAGGGATCCACCTTATCGGAGAAATCCCCCGGCAAAAATCCCAGCCGCTCCCCGGCCTCCACGGCGGGCCTGGTCAGGACGACGCGGCTCACCTCATGGGCCCGGAGGGCCAGCACTGCCATAGCCACCGCCAGAAAAGTCTTGCCGCTGCCGGCGGGCCCCTCCGCCAGGGTTATGTCATTATGGCGGATGAGGCCGATATACTCCTGCTGCCCCAATGTCCGCGCCCGGACGGGCTTTCCTCCGTGGGCCGTCAGCAGCACGTCCTCAAACAGCCGGTGGAGGGATTTTTCTTCTCCCGCCTCCACCAGCCGGAGGGCGTAGCGTACCTCCTGCTCCGTGAGGCTGGTGCCCCGGCGGACGAGAGACAGCAGGGCCTTCACGGCGGAGACCGCGCCCCGGACCCGATGGGCGGAGCCGGTGATGGCCAGCTCGTCCCCCCGGGCAGCGAAGCGGCAGCCAAAGCCCTCCCGCAAAATTTTCAGCAGACTGTCCCCCTTGCCCAGCAGCTCGTAAGCCTCCTGCCGGCGGTTAAGGGGAATGCTCTCCTCGATGACGGCCAGATCCTCCGGCGTCAGATCGGGCGATTTATCTTTAGTTTCTTCCGGAATGATTTTCTCCAGAGCTGTTCATCCTTTCGGCGTTACGTCCTTTGCAGGCAGAAATCCGTCTGTGTCCGTCCAATTTTACAGTATTAGCGGCGAAAACTCAAATGGGAAAGAAAATTTTTTGAAATTATTGCAGGAAAAAGTCTTTTTCACTATAATGAATAAAAAGTGATTCGAGGGGGGTTCAAAATGGCAAATAAATTGAAGAACTGTCCCGGCTGCGGCCGCCTTTATATTGACTCCGGATCCAGCATCTGCCCTGACTGCTACCAGAAGGAGCTGGAGGCGGAGGAGACGGTGGCGGCTTACGTCCGGGAACATCAGGGAGCCACTGTCGTGGAGGTCTGCGAAGCCACCGGCATATCCGAGCGGGTGGTCCGCAAGATGATCCGTCAGGGGCGCTTCGCCAACATCCCCGGCGTGAATCTTCAGTATCCCTGTATCAAGTGCGGCGCCATGATCGATCACGGGGACTACTGCTCCGCCTGCCAGCGGCAGGTCACGGCGGATCTCGTCGCCCAGCAGAAGGCCATCATCAACGCCGCCGCCCGGAAGACTGCCGGTATGTATTCCATGGACCGGCGGGAGGAGAGAAAGTAAAATATTTTGAAAAACCGATGCAGAGGTTGTTAAGCCTCTGCATTTTTTTTCGATAAATAATGCAGAGAGGTAGAGCCTCTTGAGTTTTGCTATCAATTTTTGAGCTTTATCGCTTCATTTCGCAACAATGAAAGGCGGTGATCAGCGTGATCATCAATAACAACGTTCAAGCGGCGGCCGGTATCTACAACCGGACCTGGTCAAACGGCGGCAAAAACAGCGCCAGGGAATACTCCCGTCCCCGGGCCGGGGATGAGGTGGTCCTCAGCGGCAATGCCAAAACCTTCAGCTCCGCTCTGGGCAAGCTCCGGGCCGGGGCGGGTTCCGACGGAGTCCGCATGGATAGGGTAGAGAAATTCACGGCCCTCATCGAGAGCGGCTGCTACCATATCGACAGCCAAAAGCTGGCGGAAAGCATTATGAATTATAAATTCTGAGGGGAAGCGTATGTGGCAGCAGCTGATCGTCCTTCTGGAGGACATTACAAAGCAATATGATGTCCTCCTGAAGCTGGCGGCAAAGAAACATACCGCCCTTATTGGCGTGGATTTTCAGAAGGTCGACCTGATCCGGAAGGCCGAGGAAAAGACCATCGGGGAAATCGACCGGCTGGAAAAAGGACGGCTGGAGCTTCTCGCGTCTCTGGCGGAGCAGGAGTGCAATGGAGAAATCAGCCCGGAGATAAACCGCCGAAATCTCTACCGACTGGCTCCAGAGGCTGTAAAAAGGCAGCTCCTTGAGGTGGGAAACCGGCTCAGCGACAAGGTTGAGGCCGTAAGAACCGCCAGCGACGGCAACACCCTGCTGATGGAAAGCGCACTCCAGGCAGTCACCTACAAATTGAACCGGCTCAGCAGGACCAGCGTGGATCAGAGCTACGGCCCCGGCGGCAGTGAAAACACCACCGCCCACCGCAAGAGCCTGGATTTTGAAGCGTAGGGAAATAGAATGATGAAGCGAGCGATAGAACTTTTACGGGTGCAGCTCCTGTTGCTGGGCAGACTGGCGGACAGCTCCCAGGCGCTGGAGGAAGCCCTGAAGAAAAACAAGGGAGACGAGGCAGGACGCCTCTCCCTGGAAATGGAAAAAAATCTCCTGCGCTTGGGCAGGGCGGAAAAATCCTCTGACCGGTATGTAAAGGAAAGAAATAAAAATAACTGGGAAGAGGTTCTGGCCGATTTTCGCCCCTCGCCGGAGAAAAAAATGGCTCAGGAGCTTTTAGGCCGCGTACACGAGCGGCTGGAAGCTCTGAAAGCGGCCACCGATAAGAATGCTGTATTGCTGGACAAGGATGTCGGGTATGTAAATTTCAGCATTAACGTCCTGACGGGCGCCAGCGCCGGCACCACCTATGCCGCCACCGCCGTTCAGCCGGGAGCAGGGCGGGCAGTGGATATGCTGGACGCCTCAGTGTAAGAAAGGATAATGCGATACTATGAGATCATCATTTGCCGGCCTGAATACAATGCTCAGCGGTATTCAGACATACAGCCTTGGCCTCGACACCGTAGGCCACAATATAACAAACGCCAAAACGGACGGTTATTCCCGCCAGAGCGTGGATGTAGCCGCCGTGCGAGCCAGTAAGGTATATACCTCCTTCGGGGCTTCCTACGTTGGAAACGGCGCCGGTGGCCTGGCCATCAACCGGGCGCGGGATTCCTACGCCGACAAGCAGTACTGGCGGGAAAGCTCCTCCAAGGGCTACTACGAAACCCGGCTGAAAAACTACAACAAGATTGAGGAAATTTTCAACGATACCGGAGACAACGGCCTCCAGAACGCCATGGAGGAATTTTACCAGGCCTGGGTGGATCTCTCCGCCAACGCCTCCGTTACCGCCCACCGGACGGCGATCATTGAAAAGGGCCGCAGCCTGGCGGAGCGAGTCGCTCTCTTTACCCAGCAGACCCAGCAGCAGATAAACATGGAGTACGAAGACCTCCGCCTCAACGTTGACAGGGTAAATACCATTACCGACAGCATCGTGGCTCTGAATAAGAGCATCCTCACTCTGGAGGCAACCGGGGCCAATGCAAATGACATCCGGGATCAGCGGGATCTGCTGGTGGACGAGCTCTCCGCCTACATGAATATAAACGTGTACGAAGACGGCCAGGGAATGTACTCCGTCGTCTCCAACGGCACCTCCATCGTCAACGGCATCAGCGGCCTTCATCTTCAGCTAGGGAACCGGGTGGACAACGAAGAGTACGGCGTTGCCGATTATACCCTGCAAATAAAGGAAACCGGCACCCTGTTCAACGGGCTGGAAGGTATCCTCAAGGGAAATCTGGACAACGTGGTTGAAGACAAGGGTCATATTGACACTCTGGCCGATATCGCCTGCTTCCTGCTGACTACCCTGAACGACCAGCACCGAACCGGCGTGGGCATCAATCAGGATGCAACCACCGGGCTTAACTTCTACGGGGAACAGAAGTATGAATACAGATGGGAGGAAGTGACCCCCGGTAGCGGAAAATTCTTCCTGCGGGTTAGTGAGCCTTCTACTGGCACTTCTCCTGGTGGCCCTGGTTTCGATGTTCGGGGCGTTAAAGCCATCGCCCAGCTCCACGTTTCCGCCGTGCTGACCCAGCCCGGGGGCGAGCAGTATGTGGCCGCCCGCACTTACGCCCGGCTTTATAATGATGACGGCACCCCCCTCCTTGATGATACGGGAAACTACATATATATGGATGGCTCCGCTGCCGGTAAAACGCTGGCGGACGGCAGCAAGATCACTATAGACGGCACCATTTACACAGATGCAACGGGTTTGCCTGACAAGACTATTTGGCCAGCTGGAGCGGAGCCTGACTTGAACGGTACCGGCGACGGCTCCAACGCCACGTTGATCTCCACCCTTTTCAACCTGACGAAGGCCGAGACGGGCCGTCCGGTTGGGGACAGATCCATCGGCGACGTTTCCCTCAACACCTACTACAACGCATCCATGACCGGCCTCGGCATCAGGACGGAAACCACCGGCTCCAACCTGAAATACGAGGAAAGCATGATGGAGCAGATCAATACCTGGCGTGAGTCCACCTCCGGCGTCAACTGGAACGAAGAGCTCACCAATATGATCGCTTTCCAGAAAGGCTACACCGCCTGCAGCCGCTGCCTTACCGCCATGGATGAAATGCTCGACCGCCTCGTCAACAACACCGGCGTCGTCGGCAGATAACGGATAACAAACTGACAGGAGGGCATCATGCGCATATCCAGCACAATGATGATAGATAACTATCTTAACCAGACGAACAATATTTTCGAGCAGCAGACGAAGCTCATGGAGCAGTCAGACGGCTCGAAACTCCACCGCCCCAGCGACGACGCCATCGGCTATTCCAAGTACCTGCGGTTCGCCAACAGCAGGGGGGAAAACAACCAGTATCAGGAAAATGTCAAGACCGGCCTCAGCTGGATGAAGAATACCGACTCCGCCATGGTGAATATGACCGACCGGCTCAAGACCGTGGTGGACAAGGTTATCGAGGCCGCCAACGACCCCAACACGGAACCCGATATGAAGGCTTTATCCCAGGAAATCCTGGGCTGTGTACAGCAGGTTGTGTCCGCTGGCAATACTCAGGTAAACGGCCGCTACCTTTTCGCCGGTCAGGCGGATCTGACGCAGCCCTTTGTCACCTCCACGGAGGAGCTTGACAGAGGCTGTATCAAGAGCCTGGATGAAAAACAAATTGAGTTCTTCAACGATCCGGACACCATAAAGGCCAACGGGGGAACAGCCGTCACCCAGTTCCTGGTGCTGAAAGATCAAGCTACGGATGAAGAATACTATCTTAATACTCGCACCGGCAACGTCTACACGAAGGATTTTGTTCAGGAGGGCTACAAGGATGTAATCTCTCTGGGCCGCTTCGTTGTAGACGATACTGACACGGCCGTGAACCTTGGAACAACTGGAAACCCACCGGTCTGGAATCAAAAGGTCAGCGAGCATTTTGATAGCCGGGGCGTCATTATAGATGATCCCGATGATGCCACGGTCGGAAAAGGATGGTCAGCGAAGGCAACGATTGATGGAACAGAGGTGGAGCTAACATTTGCCACCATTAACCAGACCATCGTCACCTATCAGGGGGATACAAAGCATATCTCCATGACCAAGAAAAACGGCCAGGAGGATCAGACCAGCGACACGGTAAATGTCAACGGCCTTGATCTCTGCGGCACCGACCTCTTTGACGACCCCTTCTCCGGCAACAAGCAGAGCGGCTCCGCTTTGATGAACAACCTGTACGCCATTGTGAAAAAGACGGAGTGCGGCGACAGCCATTGGCTCCAGAGCGACGGGGTGACGGTAGCCAACGATGCCCACGACGGCGTGCTGGTGGCGGAAACCAAAATGGCGGCCCGGGCTCAGGTATATACCGATGTCAAGTCCATGCTGGAGGATCAGGCTCTGACCATTACCGGAGACATCTCCTCCATTGCCGATACCAATGTGGCCGAGCTCAGCGTAATGCTGAACACCATAACCACCATCTACAGTATGTCTTTGGCCGTAGGCAGCCGGGTCCTCCCCCTGTCCCTGGCTGACTACTTGTAATATCCTCTGATCGTTCTAATAGCCTCCCCTGTAGGGGAGGTGGCACCGAAGGTGCCGGAGGGGTGACAGATAAACCGCCTGCCTTATTTATGCCCTCGCCCCAATCATCTCCACCACCAGAAAGGAGACTGCCATGCTTGCGGAAATGAAATACCTCAACACATCCCATTCCCTGCCGGTGGCGGCCTCCCGCTCCCGGCTGTCCACTCTTTCGACCCCCATTGACCAGGCCACCGGCAGCAGTGATATACAGTTCGCCCGGTCAAACCAGTACGCTACCTTCGTGACCATAGACGTTGACACCTATCCCAGCCGTCACGCTTACGGCTTCAGCACGATGAGCGACCTCTGCCGGGAAGGGGCCCAGCGGGGCCAGAGCGACTTGGCCCAGGCCACCAGCCGCCATACTCAGGAAGCCCAGCAGAATATTGAAAGCGTCGGGAAAAAGGCAGCCGCCGCCCGGGCCGTAGCCGCTTATGTAAACCAGTTTTGGGCCTCCGTCAACAAATCCCGGCGGATGGAGGTTCAGTCGATACCTGATCCGACTATCACCGTGAACCCCAGCCGGGTGGAGGGCGACATTGATCCGGGCCGCCACAAATACACCATAGATACTCACGCCGGGATCCCCAGCAGCGCGGAATTTAATAAAGGATACATTGAAGGATATCTCAAGGACGAAGGATATATCCGCAACTGGATTTCCATCGGCGGCTACGATACTTCCGTCTAACAGGTGCCTCTAAAGGGGAGACGAATACCCTCTCCGGCACATCTGACGATGTGCCACCTCTCCCAAAGGGAGAGGCAAGATCCTCTTG
>CAZIKQ010000067.1:0-7439 GCA_964540025.1 uncultured Schwartzia sp.
CCTGCGGCCTTCGACCACCTCCCCTACAGGGGAGGCTTTGGGTTGTAGCTCCCTTGAATGGGAGGCTTTGGGGTAGTACGGTCACTTTGAAACACGGTCCCAAAGGAAACCGTTTATCCACGCCGGTACTTGACGATTTTGACTAACTCACTTAGTGAGTCCGAGTGAAACGATGGACGAATTTAGTGAGTGTCATGCAGGCGACCTTAGCGATTGCCGAGTCGCAAGACGATGGCAGAGCTTAGAGAGCTGCAAGAGTCGCCCTGACCGAAGTCAGAGTCTATGTACCGCTGCGTGGATAATCGAATGAGAATGTGTTTCCGTGGGACCGTGTTTCCGAGGAACGGCAAATCTTTATGATGGTTGAGTGGTCAAATGCCCTTATAAATATTTGCGGCAGTCAGTTTTTAACCCACCTAAACAAAAAGGGCGCAAAAAAACCGGCTGATAAAAATCAGCCGGCTAATCTGCCATTTCTGAACAGCGTTTTACAGGGAACGCTGAACCTTGCCGGAACGCAGGCAACGCGTGCAGACATTGATGTACTTGATCTTGCCGTCCACAACAGCGCGAACATGCTGGATGTTCGGCTTCCATTTGCGACGAGTCTTCAGGTGGGAGTGACTGACGCTCATGCCGGTCATCATACCTTTGCCGCATACTTCGCAAAGACTTGCCATGGGACGCACCTCCTTAATCCACAAGCTGAAACTAAGATCTTAAACACAGCAAAAATATTTTAGCATAGAAAGATTTCTTTGGCAAGGATTTTCTGGGGAAGATTTACTTTTCTTCTTTTTTATCGGCGGAAGCCTGGGCTTTTTTTGCTCTGGATTTTTCCCGCTTCGCCATCCGCCTGGCCCGGGCGGCTTCGTTGTTCTTCATTTCCTGCTCGTTTTTGGCGTAGCCGGTACCGGCCTTCAGCAGGCGGTGCTTGGCGGCCATCATGGGGTGCTTCATGAGCATCTTGTTCTTGCTTTCCTCGAGGATGGTGAGGAATTGCTTCATGTCCGGGCCGAAGCACTTCACGTCGCACATTTCGCAGACGGGCTTTGCCTGAGTCCCGTAGGGGCAGGCCTTCATTTTCGTCATGATGCGGAGCAGGAGGGCGTTGCACTTGTTGCAGAGGTGGCCCTCTTTGGTACCGTGATTTTTATTGCAATAGACACCGAAGGATTTCTTGATGTTCTCTTTTTCCTTGGGGACGTTGTTGCGAATGGCAAGCTTCTCCCGGTTGGGCAGAATTTTGCCCATGGCGCCCTTCAGTGTATCCATAAAACCCATAACACAGTTCTCCCTTGTAATGCAAACTTCTTTCATATTCTAATTTTTTTGGGGAATAAAAGCAAGTCTTTTATTTGTTCAGGCTCATTTTGCAATCTGACGTATATCTATGGAGCTTATTGCGCCGGAAGAGTTTCTTTAATATAATAACATGATAAGCGGATAATATCTCGCTGGTAAAGACAGAAAGGAGCGGTGGATTTGACGGGCAGGGATTACGCTGTCCCGGGGAAGGAGCCCGGGGGCGGTGTTCGGCTGGGCTTTATCGCCACCCTCTTTTTGGCGGTGGTTCTGGGGGTTATTTTCATCGGGGGCTTCTGGGTAGGCAGCTTCATGGTCAGCGATCGGATCGCCTTCGGAGTCAGTTACCGGGGGCTGGATCTTTCGGGGCTCAGCGGCGCTGACGCGGAGAATATCATCCAGCGGGATTCCCGTCAGCCCATGGCCAAAAACGCGCTGGTGCTGGTTTACGGCAAGGATTTTTTCCAGATTGCCCCCAGGGATATCGATTTGCGGCTGGATTCGGCGGCGGTGGTGGAAAAGGCTCTGCTGATCGGGCGGGAGAGCAATATCATCGTCAATGCGCTGGAGGTTGTGACCACCGCCTGCGGGGGGCGGGAGGTCACGCCGGTAATATCCTATGACCGGGAGAAGCTGTCGACTGCAATTGCTCCCCTGGAGAAGCTGATCAGGCGGCCGGTGAAGGATGCTTCTCTGCTGCTGTCCGATGGGGGCACTATCGTCCGGGGGAAGGCGAGCACGGGGCTGAAGCTGGCCACTGACCAGTGGTTTGAGAGCATCGGGGCGGAGCTTCAGACGCTGGAATATCCCCGGCGGCTCAATGTGGAGCCAACGGAGGCGCGGCCGGCGGTAACGGATGAGGATCTGGCGGCCATCGATACCCTGATGGGAAGCTTTTCCCTGGCCTATGACAAAAGCTCGCCCCGGGGAAAGGTCCTGGAAAAGGCGGCCAGGGCGTTGGATCAAAAGATTTTCCGCACCAATACAAGGCTGTCCTTCAATGATCTGATGAGGGAGTATTTCCCGGGGGTAAACGGGGGAAATTATACCGGAGACGAACAGCACGCCCTGGATATTCTGGCTTCCTGCCTCTACGGCAGCGCCCTCCACGGAGGGTTCGTCATTTCTGAGCGGGAGGCGGGGGACGGGGACTTTGGGATCGAGGGGGTGCCGGCCGGGTTCGTGGCCTTTGCCCACGGCCGTCAGGAGGATCTTGTCCTGAAAAACCGCTTTGACCACAATGCCTACATCGTCACTTACGCCAGGGACGGGCTGCTGACGGTGGATATACTGGGAGCCTCGGCGGACCTGGCCGGGGCCCGGATCGAACTCTTGGTGGAGCAGGCCGACGACCAGGAGGATCCCGAGTACGGGGTGACTACCGTTACCCGCCGCTATACCCACAGCGGCACGGAGCTTTTTCGGGAGCTCATCGGGGAGGATCGGATGAAAAAAACGGCGGCTGGAGAAGCTCCGGTAATTGGTGGAGAACCGGAAACCGGTGAAGAGACAGTAATTGATGAAGAATAGGAATAAAGATGTTAAAATTTTGAAGGGTAACGGTAAATGGCAGAGGTAATTTCTTTTTTCCCTTCCTGGGATATGCTTTTGTATCTGGTGGTAATGGGGTTCGTGGCGGCGTTTATCGACTCGGTAGTGGGCGGCGGCGGTCTGATATCGGTGCCGACACTGCTGGCGACGGGCCTTGATCCGGTGCTGGCCCTGGGGACCAACAAGGCGGCGGCGGTAATGGGCGCGGCCATGGGGGCCTTTACCTTTTTCCGCTCCGGCAAGGTGGATATGGGTTTGATGAAGTACCTTTTCCCGGCGGCGTTTTTCGGCTCCATCGGCGGGGTCGTTGTCCTCCGGCAAGTGCCGCCGGATTTTCTGCGGCCGCTGGTGGTAGTCCTGCTGGTGGTGGTGGCGGTCTACAGCGCCCTGAAGAAGGAGTGGGGCCGGGACAACAAATACAATGGGCTGACTCCGGCCATCCTGCGGCTTTCCCTGCTGGCTTCCGGGGCAATCGGTTTTTATGACGGGTTTTTCGGGCCGGGGGCAGGGAGCTTCCTGTTGTTCGCCTTCCTGCTCATCGGCTTTGACTTCCTGCGGGCCGCCGCCAATGCCCGGGCCATAAACTTTGCCAGCAACCTTGGTTCGGTGCTGTTCTTTATTCTTATCGGGGAGGTTGATTTTTCCTATTCGATTCCCATGGGGCTCAGCATGATCGCGGGGGCGAAGTGCGGGGCGGTGATGGCCCTGAAAAAGGGCGCCGCCTACGTCCGTCCCCTGTTCCTCATCGTTACGTCCGTCATGATTGGCAAGCAGATTTACACTTTGATCACCGGTTAAGGGGGGTTCCTTATGTTTCATGCCTTAATTGATATCGGCTCCAATACTGTCCGTCTGGCCCTCTATCAGATAAAGGGCGGGGAAGCGGAAATGGTTTTGAAGAAGAAGCACGCCCTGGGGCTGGCGGCCTGCATGGATGACGGGCGGATAAACCCCGTGGGGGTAAGCGGGCTGTTGGTTGCTTTGGGCCAGTACCGGCGGTTCCTGGACAGCTTTTCTATCACCCGGGTGGACGCTTTCGCCACGGCGGCGCTGCGGAAGGCGGAAAACCGGGCGGAAATTCTCCGGCGGATAAAGGAAGAAACGGGCTTTGACGTGCGGGTGCTTACCGGCGGGGAAGAGGCGGTCTATGATTTCATCGGGACGACCCATGGCCGGGGCTCAGGGGATGGGGTATTGATCGACGTGGGAGGAGCCTCTACGGAGGTAGTGGTTTTCTACGATAACGTAATTGCCCACAAGGTGTCCCTGCCCATGGGTTCCCTGTCCCTGCACCGGCAGTTCTGCCAGGATATTCTGCCCTCCACCGCCGAGCTGGGGGAGATAGTCCGGGAGGCAAAGGGCATAATTGAGGGGGAGCTGGCCCTGTCCCACCTGCACAGCAAGGAAATCATCGGCATCGGGGGGACCATGAAGGGGGCGGCGGCCCTTTACGGCCAGCTTTACGGCCAGCCGGAGAGGAACGATTCCGGGGGCGTTCCCCTGGACGTAAGGCGCCTGCCGGGGATGATCATCGGGCTTCTGCGGGACCGGGAGCCCAGCGAGGACGATCTGGCCAAATTCTTTCGGGCCGCCGCCGACAGGCTTCATACCCTGCTGCCTGGTTTGGCCATCGTGGAGGCAATAACCGGCCACTTTGAGGCGGAGACGCTGGTTTACAGCGACAGCGGCGTGAGGGAAGGCTACATTTACGGGGAGATTTTGAAATGAGCGGCGATGAGATCAGGGCCCTTACGGAGATTCTGCGGGATAGTCACTCACTGGTATTTTTCGGCGGGGCCGGGGTTTCCACCGAAAGCGGGATCCCGGATTTTCGCAGCGCGGACGGGCTGTACAGCGAGAAGTACAAGGCTGCCTTTTCCCCGGAGGAGCTGGTGAGCCATACCTTCTATGAGGAGGACCCGGAGGAATTTTTCTCCTTCTACCGGGAAAAGCTCATCAATCGGGAGGCGAAGCCCAACGGGGCCCATCTGGCCCTGGCCCGGCTGGAGGAGCTGGGACGGCTGGCGGCGGTGGTCACCCAGAATATAGACGGCCTCCATCAGCAGGCGGGAAGCAAGCGGGTCTACGAGCTTCACGGCAGTACCCTGAGAAATTACTGCGAAAGCTGCGGGGAATTTTACCCGGTGGAGCATATCGTTACCCATCAGCCCATCCCCCGCTGCGATAAATGCGGCGGCCGGGTAAAGCCGGACGTGGTGCTCTATGAGGAGCCCCTGGACAGCGATGTCATCGAGGGGGCCGTTTCGGCCATTGCCGAAGCGGATACGCTGATCATCGGGGGAACATCCCTGGTGGTACAGCCGGCGGCCAGCTTCATCCGATACTTCCGGGGCAGGCATCTGGTGGTTATCAACATGACGGCCACCAGCGCCGACCGGGCCGCGGAGCTGGTTATCCGCCAGCCCATCGGGGTGGTTCTCGCGGCGGCGGTGGCCGGTCTCTGAGCGGCTGGACAGAGAACCGGCAGAGCTCCTGTTGCATAAAGAAGTTTTCCCCGCTTTTCCACAAAAGTTTTCCACTTGGGGAATAAATTGTGGAAAAACCCGGGGATTCGTGGGAAAAAGCCAAGCGGGATAGCGATGATCATTCCGGCTGGAAAAGGAAAATCATTGCTTTCAAACGATGAATCTGGTATCGAAGAAGAAAAGAAATATTTGCAATAGTTTTACCTGCATGATATACTAAGCGCAGAAATCGGTTAAGGTCATATGTCGACCAAAAGGAAAATCCCCTCGCGGCTGGTTACCGCGAGGGGATTTTCGCGTGGTTGGTTAAACCACGCCTGCCAGCTGGCGCCACAATGATGGCTGCTCCTACCATCCCAGCAGCTGCAATATCAGGGCTCCGAGAATACTCCCGAGGACGCTGATGAGCAGCGAGAGCAGAATATCGGTTAAAGTCACACTTATCGACCTCCTCCCCTGCCTGTTTAGCTGGTGAGGCTGTGGCTGAAACAGTGTAACAGATTCAGTGGGATAACGCAAAGAGGTTTTTTACAGGCGAGCCTGCCAGATGAATTATATGGCACAAAAAAAGAGGCCGTGACGATCACAGCCTCGGAAATTTCTGGTGCTCAAACAGCGATTCGAACGCTGGACCCCCACCATGTGACGATGGTGCTCTAACCAACTGAGCTATTTGAGCAGGCAAGCAAAAACGGGACCGGCCCGGTCCCGCTGATAGCGTGGTGCGCTGTGTAGAATTCGAATCTACGACCCCCACCATGTCAAGGTGATACTCTAACCAACTGAGCTAACAGCGCATTGGGTTGTCGTTTGCCGACGATGGTTATTATACAGGGTGGTTCCTGAAAAAGCAAGAACTTTTTTAGGGGCGGTTGAGTCTTCGTCAGGAATAATTTTTCTCCAGGCAAACAAAAAGGAGGAGACGTCGCGAGCAACATCTCCTCGGAAAGTTAGGCCCAAAATGCCGTCAGCCTTATATGCCTAAACCTGCACTGGGCAGGTGGGTACCCGCAGCCGGGCTTTTGCTTCTCCCACAGGGGGAGTATGCAGCCGCCGGGCAATCATTGGGTTCCCTGGGTAAAAGAGTCGGTTAGACACTGTGAAGGCTGACGCACACCCCAGACATTTGCTTCCGTGGAATATTGTAGCACTTTCCCCGGACGCAGGCAAGGCGGAGCGCTGATATTTTGCCGGGAAAATTTTCGCAAAACCACGAGACAAATTAAAGAATTTTTTGTATAATATCTTCCAAGTGTTCCTGATTGGATAAGGTAAAAGGAGTCCGTAAAATGGCAGAAAATTATAGCGTTGCAATAAGCTACAACGGAGCTTTGGGCTGGGTAGAGCTGGATGAAGGAGCCCATACCGTAACCGTGAATCTCGATGAGCCGGAAGGGAAAAAGCTGGCGGAGGATTATCTGGCGGCAACCCATACCATCCGGGTGCCGGGGGAATCCCTGCTGGATTTCCGGGCCGAGGAGATAACAGCCGCCGACAGCCGCCGGAGCTTTGAGCTGGCTATGACCCGCCTGTGGGAAGCCACCAATGTTCATGTGGACTGGTCCCGGCCGGTGGATTACGTGAAGGCCCATCCCCATTATTAAAGCCCAAAACCCGTTTCCTGATATGAGGCGGCGCCGGGTATGAAGGAAGGGTCTGCTGCCGCCGAAGCTGCCGCTGATGGTACCCGTGAAGGGGATCGGCTGCGGCTTTCAAAGCGATGTTCCGGCTCTTTTTACATCTGCGGACAAGGCGCTCTATCGGGAAAAACAGATAAAAATATACCCTTCGCTCAAGGAGAGAGGGGTATATTTTTTTGGAATTTGGGAAAAATTCTCAGCAAAAAAGCAGGATTTTTGACTTATTTGCCAAATTATATATTGATAGTCTAAAGGAAGAATAGATTATGTATTACACTTATCATAAAAGCACGCGCTATTTATAATGCGCTGAGCTTCCCTACAGGGGAACTCAGCTCGTCGATAAACAGCTCTATGTCTACCCTTTTACTCAGTCCAAAGGCTCCACGTGGAGTAACTGCCGCAACTCAAAGCCTCCCCTGTAGGGGAGGTGGTCGAAGGCCGCAGGCCGAAGACC
>CAZIKQ010000068.1:0-7355 GCA_964540025.1 uncultured Schwartzia sp.
GAAATGCTCAGGGAACTGGTCCGGGACGGAATTTTGACCATCAAGGAAGCGGCAAAGCGAGCCGGACTTTCAGAAGAATTATTCAGAAAACAGGCCATGCTTTAACAAGGCTGGCGTCGCTTTCGCCGTCCACCCCCCTTGCTCACAACCCCGCCTCCCTGTCAAGGGGAGGCGAATTTTTTTCAGTATATTTTCATTTCGCTTGACAGTGAAAATAATTTGTTATAATCTATCACATAGGTGGAGAAGGATGTCCTTTGCGGGACACGAGGCAGAGGCGTCCTTTTCCGGAGCTAATTCATATTCATAACTGCCCGCGCGCGGCTGTTGGGTGGAGGAGCCTTGGCTCCCGGCCGCTGCAAAGGCACCGGAGTGGTGAGCCGGACGGAACTCACGAAACGGACGGATTTGCTCGTGGAGCGAAAGCCGGCCCGGTAGCTTCGGCAGTCCGCCAGGAAGCCGGCAGATGGACGATAGGTCTTGCCGGGGACTGGAATGAAAGGGGGAGAGATGGCAGCAGTCCGAAGGGACTGCATTTCCGTGGTCGTTATTATCAGCCCGATTGACAGTCGGGCAATCAGATGAGGTGAAAAACTCTATGGGAAACATTCAATTGGGTGTAACAATCATGTTGATCAACATGACCATCGTATTTGCCGTACTGTTTGGTCTGTGCATCATGATTCGCATCATCCACGCTGTTGATCCTACCAACAAAAAAAAAGAGGTAGCGCCTGCTGCTAAGGCCGCCGCCCCTGCACCGGCTCCGGTCGCCGCGCCCGTTGCTGCGCCGAAGGCTGACAACAGTGCTGTAATCGCTGTTATTGCCGCTGCTGTTGCTGCTTACGAAGGTGACGATGTAAAGATCGTAACCGTTCGTCCGGTGGAATCTACCACTTGGAAGAATGCCGGCCGCGCCGTCGGTATCGCCAACAAGGTATGATAAGTAGGGCTAACCACCAAAAACCTGTTGGTTAGTCGCTAAGGAGGAATTATCTAATATGGGTATTTTTGACGCATTCGGTACAGCCCTCCAGGCTCTGTGGCATGACTCTGGTTTCTATAGCCTGACCATGGGAAATGTCATCATGATGCTCGTCGGCTGCATTCTGATGTACATGGCTTTCGCCAAAGAGTTTGAGCCGCTTCTGCTCGGCCCGATCTCCTTTGGCTGCATTATCGCTAACTTCCCTGCTACCCACATGCTGGACGAGCCAGGCGCTATGCAGCTCATCAGCTTCGGTATCAAATACGAGGTATTCCCGCCGCTGATTTTCATGGGTGTAGGCGCTATGACCGACTTTGGCCCGTTGCTTGCGAACCCGAACACTATCCTGCTGGGCGCGGCCGCTCAGTTAGGCGTGTTCATCGCCCTCTTCGGCGCCATGGCTCTCGGCTTCACCCCGCATCAGGCTTCCGCTATCGGTATCATCGGCGGCGCTGATGGCCCAACCGCCATCTATATGTCCGCCAAGATGGCTCCGGAGCTCCTGGGCGCTATTGCCGTTGCCGCTTACTCCTACATGTCTCTCGTTCCCCTGATTCAGCCGCCTATTATGATGGCGTTCACCACCAAGGCTGAGCGTTGCATCCGCATGGGTCAGCTCCGTCAGGTTTCCAAGTTCGAGAAGATCGTTTTCCCGGTTGTCTGCACCATCGTGATCAGCCTCCTGCTTCCGCCGGTGGCCGCTCTTATCGCCATGCTCATGCTGGGCAACCTGCTCCGCGAGTCCGGCGTAACTGATCGTCTCAGCGACACCGCTCAGAACGCGCTCTGCAACATCGTCACCATCTTCCTGGGTACCGGTACTGGTATGACCATGAACGCTGATGACTTCCTCAGGCTCCAGACCATCGAGATTATCTGCCTTGGTCTCGTGGCCTTCGCTGGCGGCACCTGGGCCGGCCTCATGTTCGCCAAGCTCATGAATCTGGTCATGGGCGGCACCATCAACCCGCTCATCGGCTCTGCCGGCGTATCCGCCGTTCCCATGGCGGCCCGCGTCAGCCAGGTTGTCGGTCAGAAGTCCTGCCCGGGCAACTTCCTCCTGATGCAGGCCATGGGCCCGAACGTAGCCGGCGTTATCGGTACCGCTGTTGCCGCCGGCGCTATGCTGGCTATCCTCGGTACCCCGAACAAGTAATCCCCCTTGGGTTACTCGTTCAATCAGGCGTCGCTCCGGCGATGATCGATCCCTGAAATTTTTATACAGCCCGGCGGTCCTCCGGGATTGCCGGATCCTGTAGATTTTTGTTTGTGTGTTTAGAGCATCTTTCAAATACATAGGAGGGTTATTATGTCAAAAGCAGTGCAGTGCTTAATCGTGCTGGCTGTAGTCGCTATCTGCTTCGTAACGGAGATTATTCCTCTGGCAGTTACCGCTATGGCTGGCGCTACCGCTTGCGGCGTGCTGGGCTTCGTCCCGGTTAAGACCACTTACAACGGCCTGGCCAACTCCACCGTTGTGCTCTTCGCCGCCATGTTCGTTCTTTCATCTGCTATGTTCAAGACCGGTCTTGCTCAGAAGATTGGTATCACCGTTGTTAATGCCGTTGGTTCCGGCGAAAACGCCCTTATGATCGGCGTTATGGGTATCACTTCCGCCCTGTCCGCCGTCTGCTCCAACACCGGTACCGCAGCCGCTCTTCTCCCGGTTGTCGTAGGTATCTGCGAGACCTCCGGCCTCTCCAAGAAGCGTCAGCTCATGGCCATGGCCTTTGCGGCCGGTTCCGGCGGCATCATCACCCTGATCGGTACTCCCCCGAACATCATCGCCTCCGGCGCCCTCGGCGCTGCCGGTATGACGGAATTCGGCTTCTTCGAGTTCGCCTGGATCGGTATTCCTTTGGCTGCCGCTACCATCGCTTATATGGCTCTCATCGGCAAGCGCTTCTTCCCTGCCCGGGATGAAAAGACTGGCGAGGCCGGCGGTCTGGATGACGAGTTCGCCGCCGAAGCCAAGGCTGATGACGAAGATCCCAAGAAGCAGGCTATCGTCGGCTTCATGATGATCGCCGTTGTCGTCGTCATGGCTCTCAACCTGAAGGCTCTGCCCCTGCACGTGGCCGCTACCATCGGCGCTCTGCTCCTGGTTATCCTCAAGGTTGTCACCGTTAAAGATGCTTATGCCGGTATTGACTGGACCACCATCTTCCTCTTCGCCGGTATGATGACCGTTGCCTCCGCCATGAGCAAGACCGGCGCCGGCAAGCTCATCGCTGATCAGGTTGTTGGCGTTCTCGGCGGCTCCCCGAGCCCGATTTTCGTTACCGCCGTTCTCTTCACCCTGTCCTGCGTACTGACCCAGTTCATGTCCAACACGGCTTCCGCCGCCCTGCTCTGCCCGATCGGTATTTCCATCGCTCAGTCCATCGGCGCTGACCCGCATGCGGTTCTTATGGCTATCGCCGTTGCCGCTTCCTGCGCTTATGCAACTCCGGTTGGTACTCCGCCGAACACCCTGGTGCTTGGCCCTGGTGAATTCGCTTTCATGGACTACATGAAGTGCGGTATTCCTTTGATCATCGTTTCCTTCATCGTATCCCTTATCATCATCCCGATGGTATGGCCCTTCTTCCCCTGATAGTCTGAGCTGTCAGGGAAGTCCGGGAAGCCCGACGAAAGCCTCGCTTTTGAGGGCTTGCGATTGAGACTTCTCGATTGAAGGATTGAGCTTCAGGAATGAAGGATTGAGATGAATGCTTCAGAGATGAAGGATTCGGATGATGCTTCAGGATTGAAGACTTAGCCAGATAAAAAATTCCCTGCCGAAAGGCAGGGGATTTTTTTCGTCTGATGACAGATTCCACCGAAAGCCTCCCCTCTAGGGGAGGTGGCGGCGTAGCCGCCGGAGGGGTGACAGACCAACAGTCATTTTTGTAGGAGGTGGCGGCGTAGTGCGACTCCCTAAACTCTGCCATCGTTTTACGACTCGGCAATCGCTAAGGTCGTCTGCATGACACTCACTAAATTCGTCCATCGTTTCACTCGGACTCATTAAGTGAGTTAGTCAAGCCAGAGGGGTGACATACAAGCCGACTTGTATATTTTCACCTCTCAGTCAGTTACGCTGACAGCTCCCCTAAATGGGAGCCTGAGAGGTGGATTTTACTTCTCAGGCTCCTGCGGAGCCAGTTCCCTTACAGGGGGCCTATCGGAAGGTGTAGTCTTTCATCCGCGTTCCAGCGGGACTACGGCAAGGGTTTTTCCCAGTGGGGCCAATACTTTTAGAATAGTGTCAAGCTGAGGGCTTGTATATCCTTTTTCCATTCTGGCAATAACCGGCTGTTTTACGCCGCTGATTTCTTCCAGCTTCTTTTGGCTAAAGCCCTTTTCCTGTCTGGCCTTAATCATCTCGCCAATGAGAGCAACTCGAAGATCGCTCTCGGATATTTCCTCAGGAGTTAAAAATTTGTCGATAAATTCCAAAGCGTCTCTGCCGATAGCCTTATTCATAATCTCACATCCTTATTTTAGTTTATTTCGTTGATTTTAATCATACCCTCAGCCAAATTTTCAGCTGCGGTTTTCTCTCAAATCTGCCAGTTCTCTTTTGGCCTTTTCAATTTCTCTTGCGGGGGTCTTAGTTGTTTTCTTCATAAAATGATGCAATAATACATAACTTCCATTGTGCCACGCAACAAATAGTATTCTGTCCCGAAGCGGTCTAAGCTCCCATATTCCGCCATCAAGGTGCTTCATATAAGGTTCTCCCGCTTGTGTTCCGTACTCGCTCAAAACTTTAATATATTCTCTTATCTTTTTTAGCTTTATCCGGCTGTCCTTGTCGTTTTTATTTGCCAATTCTGTTATATATTCGGCGATTGGTTCTCTGCCATCTCTGGTTTTGTAGAAACGTACCTCATACAAGATCAACCTCCCTCCTTCTATCCACACTATACTTAAAAGTTATTACCCCGTCAAGTATTTTTCAGTTATTACCTCCGCTGGATGTTTTGTATTCCACAGCCGAACGGGGCGCGGCAATTGGCGGCTAATAAATGACTTTGCCGCTGGCCATTGAGAAAAAAATAAAAATGGGTTATAATACCTTCCATTGAAAAAGAAGGAAGTGACGTTCATGAACCGGGCCGGGAATGATGATAACGAATTTATTGAAAAGCGGATAAACTCCAAGGAGACGTTCAGGGGTCATCTGCTTCACGTCTTCCGGGACGTGGTCAGCCTGCCGAACGGTCGCACGGCCGAGCGGGAGTGGGTAAAGCATCCCGGGGCGGCGGCCATTCTCCCCATCACGGATGAGGGGGAGGTGATCCTCGTCCGGCAGTACCGTTACCCTGTCCGGCGGTTTACGCTGGAGATTCCGGCGGGGAAGCTGGACGTAATCGGGGAGGAGCCCCTTGTCTGCGCCTGCCGGGAGCTGGCGGAGGAGACGGGATGTACCGCCCGGGAGATGAAATTCCTCACCTCCATCGCCACGGGCGTTGGTTTTACTGACGAGAAGATATATATTTATCTGGCCAGAGGGCTGGCCATGGGGGCCCAGAATCTGGATGAAGATGAGTTCATCAATATTGTAAAGATTCCTCTGGCGGAAGCGGTCGATTTGGTTCTGACCGGCAAGATTATCGACGCGAAATCATGTGTGGCTATACTGCTGGCCGATAGAATGGAGAAGGAAATTGTTTGATTTTGATCTTATGAGCATTGTTGCCGGCCTGCCCGGTCTGCTCATTGCCCTCGTCTTTCACGAGTATGCCCACGCCCGGATGGCGGTAGCCATGGGTGATTTTACCCCCCGGATCATGGGGCGGCTGACGCTGGATCCCCGGGCCCACATCGATCCCATCGGGCTGGTGATGCTACTGGTGGCCCGCTTCGGCTGGGCGAAGCCGGTGGAGTACAATCCCATGAATTTCCGGGAGCGGACGAAGGGGGAGATTCTCACGGCGCTGGCTGGGCCGGCGGCCAATTTCGTGACGGCCTTTTTCTCCCTGCTCCTGCTGGTGCTGCTGCGGATGTTCGCGCCGGGCTTTGTCACCGGCGGCGTTTATACCGTCCTGTGGCTGATCGTTATCTTCAATATCAACTTCGGGATTTTCAATCTGATCCCCCTGCCGCCTTTGGATGGTTCCAAGGTGCTGTACCATATCATTCCCTATGAACACCGCTGGCGTTATATGCAGCTGGAGCGTTACAGCTTCCTGATTTTAATTGCCATGATGATGACGCCGGTGCTGGGACATATCCTCATTCCTTTGGCCCGGCTGATCCTCAGCGGGTTCACCTTTATTATTTCCCTGCTTCTTGGAGGTATGTTATAAATGAGTAAAGGCCGTATTTTCAGCGCGATGCAGCCCTCCGGCAAGTTCCATCTGGGCAATTATCTGGGGGCTTTGGAGAATTGGGTGAAGCTGCAAAATGATTACGATTGCATTTTTGCCATTGCGGATCTGCACGCCCTGACCAGCTCCTACGCCGATCCTTCCCAGCTGAAGGAGAACAGCTACAATCTGCTGCTGGACTGGCTGTCGGCGGGGCTTGACCCGGAGAAGAACATCATTTTCGCCCAGTCCCACGTGAAGGAGCATTCGGAGCTCCACCTTATCCTGTCCATGATGACGCCCCTGTCCTGGCTGGAACGGGTCCCTACCTACAAGGATAAGCTGCAAAATCTCGGGGAGCAGGGGAAGGATATCAACACCTACGGCTTTTTGGGCTATCCGGAGCTGATGACGGCGGACATCATCCTGTACAAGGCTGATTTCGTGCCGGTGGGGGAGGATCAGAATCCCCATCTGGAGCTGGCCCGGGAGATCGTCCGCCGGTTCAATATGCTGTATAAAAAGGAAATTTTTGTGGAGGCCCAGGGGCTCATGAGCCGGGCGAAGGTCCTGCCGGGCATCGACGGCCGGAAGATGTCCAAGTCCTACGGCAATACGATTCCCTTTGCGGCTACGCCGGAGGAGATCCGGGAGCGGGTGAAGCTGATCGTCACGGATCCCCAGCGGATAAGAAAGACCGACAAGGGAAATCCTGACGTGTGCGTGGCCTTTAAGTTCCACAAGCTGTTCAACGAGACGGAGATTCCGGATATCGAGTGCCGGTGCCGGGCCGGTGAAATCGGCTGTGTGGCCTGCAAGAAGCGTTTGGCGGAAAAGCTGGTGGAGGCCATGGGGCAGATGCACGATCTCCGTCAGAAGTATGAGGGCCGCTACGACCTGATGGATGAAATCCTGGAGCAGGGGGCCGTAAAGGCCAGGGCCATCGCTCAGCAGACGATGGCGGAGGTCAGGGAAGCGATAAATCTGATTTGACGAGGCGGGGCACGCTAAAATTTCTTCTAAAGGGGAATTCTAAAGCCTCCCCTGTAGGTTGGCATGAGCACTTAAAT
>CAZIKQ010000069.1:0-7227 GCA_964540025.1 uncultured Schwartzia sp.
TGGCAGAGCTTAGTAGTTTGCAGGAGCTGGCGTCGCAGCCGCCGGAGGGGTGACATAAGCAGACCTCGTTTAATCTATAGCCATTACAGCCCAAAGGCACAGGGCAGCAGCTCCGCCAGAGAAACGGTTTTTACCTCGCCCCGCAGGTTGGCCATGATTATCCGGGGAATCCGGAAATCCGCCATTACCTGCCGGCAGGCCCCGCAGGGGGAGCAGGGCCCCTCCGTGCCGGCAATGACCGCCAGCGCCTCAAACTCCCTTTCCCCCTCGGACACCGCCTTGAAAATCGCCGTTCTTTCCGCGCAGACGGTCAGGCCATAGGAGGAATTTTCAATGTTGCAGCCCCCGTAGACCTTCCCTCCGGCCGTGAGGACGGCGGCCCCCACCTTGAAACGGGAATAGGGACTGTAGGAATGTTCCCGGTACTGCCGGGCGATCTCAATAAGCTCCTCATCTGTCACGGTGAAAATCCCTCCCTGAAAAATGATCCTGGCAAAATAAATCCGGAAAAATGCTCTTAAAGGGCCCGGCCCGTGGCCAGGGTAAGGGCCAGTATCCGCTCCGCTCCCGTCCCCTGCAAGGCTTGAGCGCAGGCTTTGAGGGTGGCCCCGCTGGTATAAATATCGTCCACCAGCACCACCGGGCGGCCTTTCAGCTGAGGACGGCATTCCGCCCGCAGGGCGAAAGCTCCCCGCACGTTTTCCTCCCGCTCCCGTTTGGTGAGGGAATACTGGGGTTTCGTTTCCCGCCGCCGCTCCAGAGCCTCCAGCCACCGGAACCCTTTTCCCCGAAGAAAATCCCGCCACAGGAGAACCGTCTGATTGAAGCCCCGTTCCTTTTCCCGAGCCGGGTGAAGGGCTACCGGCAGGAAAACCGGGTCGTCTCCCAGGTACGCCAGAAACCGCGCCAGCGGATCTCCCGCCGGAAGCTCTCCGCTCCAGGCCCTCTCCATGAGCCGGACAAGATAGGGCAGGGCGCTTTCGTCCCGGCGGAATTTCAGCCGGTGGAGCAGCTCCTTCACCGCTCCCTCGTAAAGGGCCAGGCACAGCACGGCCTCTACCTTGCCGCCGCTCTCCAGAAACAGCCGCCGGGAAACGTACTTTTTTTCGCAGGCTGGGCACCAGTCCCCCCAGCTCTCTCGGTATTCCCGGCAGCCGGGACAGCGGGGCGGAAACAGGAAATCCAATAGGGCGGTCATCATCGCAATATCCTCCTGCCGGGCGTCCCCTGATACAAAAAGGCGAAAAGGCTACAGGCTCCCCGTAAGCCGCTCCGTCAGGAGGGTGTACCGCCGGTCGGTACGGTCGTCGGTTACCGCCGTGTAGAAGGAGCGCTTCGTCCCGGCCAGCACCACCTTGTTCCTGGCTCTGGTCACCGCCGTGTAGAGCAGGGTCCGCCGCAGCATGACAAACTGGCTGTCCACCAGGGGCATCAGCACCACCGGATACTCGCTGCCCTGGCTTTTGTGGACGGTCATGGCGTAGGCCAGGGCAAGGTTTTTCAGCTCGTTTTTCTCATATTTTACCGGCCGCTCCCCGTCATACAGGACGGTGAGCCCCGCCGGGGCAATGTGGAGAATCCGGCCGATATCCCCGTTGAAGACTTCCTTCTCGTAATCGTTCCGCAGCTGCATCACCTTATCTCCCTCCCGGAAGACAATTTCTCCCTGCCGCAGTTCCCCGATATGGGGCCCCGGGGGATTCAGGGCCGCCTGCAACCGGCTGTTCAGGGCGGAAACGCCGCATCGGCCCCGGTGCATGGGGGACAGGACCTGAATGTCCGTCGGGGGATCATAGCCCTGCTTCGGCAGGACCCGCGCCGCCAGCTCCACCAGACAGTCCGCTACCTCCGGCTCGGACTGGATTACCAGGTGGGAAAAGCCCTCATTTATATTTCCCGCCACCTCCGGCAGCCGTCCCTGATTGATGGCATGGGCGTTCCTGACGATGGGGCTTTCCGCCGCCTGACGGAAAATCTCCGTGAGCCGCACCGTGGGAATCGCTCCGGAGCGGATGATATCCCGCAGCACCAGCCCCGGCCCCACTGCCGGCAGCTGGGCGGCATCTCCCACAAAGATAATATGACAGCCCGGGGGAACCGCCGCCAAAAGGTGCTGCATCAGGATAATGTCGATCATCGAGGCCTCGTCCACAATGATGGCGTTGGCCTCCAGCGGATCGTCCTCGTCCTTGCCGAACATTGCTCCCGTATCGCTGCCGTTTGCTTCCAGCAGCCGGTGGAGGGTGACCGCTTTTGCCCCGGTAGCCTCGGCCAGCCGTTTGGCCGCCCGGCCGGTAGGGGCCGCCAGCAGCACCTTCATGCCCTTGGATTTCAGCAGGTCAAGGATGCCCCGAACCACCGTGGTCTTCCCAGTGCCGGGGCCCCCGGTGAGGCAGAACACTCCGTAGGACAACGCCGCCACCATGGCTTCCCGCTGTCCGGCGGAAAGCTCGGCGCCATTGTCCGCCTCCCAGTCCTCCACCAGCTCCGCCGGGGACTCTACCGAAAGGGAGCTGGCGGCTCTGGCCAGCTCCTTCAGCCGCCGGGCCGTCTCCACCTCCGCTTCGTACAGGAAAGGGGGATAGTAGTATTCCACGTCTCCGATAGTTTCCCGGGGGACGTCTCCATTGGCCACCAATTTCCGGAGGATATCCGCCATCAGCTCCCGCTTCACTCCCAGAAACCGGGCGGCGTTGTTCAAAAGCTCCTCTCCGGGAATACAGACGTGGCCGTCGAGAGCGATGCCGTTCAGAACGCTGTACAGACCCGCCTCCAGCCGGTGGGGATCATCCGCCGCCCAGCCCAGGCTACGGGCGATATTGTCCGCCGTGGTAAAGCCGATGCCCTGCACGTCATCCGCCATGCGGTAGGGATTTTTTTCGATGGTTTCAATGGCCAGGGAGCCGTAAGCCCGGAACAGCTTTGCCCCCAGGGTGGAGGGGATGCCGTGGCTTTCCAGCCACAGCATTATATCCTTCAGCTCCGCCTGCTCCCGATAGGAGGCATGGATTTTTTCCGCCGTCCGGGGGCCGATGCCGGAAACCTCCCGGAGCCGCCGGGGCTCATTGGCGATGATTTCCAGGGTCTCCTCCCCGAACTTCGCCACCAGCCGCCGGGCCATGGCCGGCCCCACCCCTTCGATGACTCCGGCGGCCAGAAACTTCTCGATGGCGTCGCTGTCCGAGGGGATGACGATGCGGAAGCCCTCCCCTTTGAACTGCCGGCCAAAGCGGGGATGGACTGTCCAGCCGCCAAAGAGAACCACCTGCTGTCCGAGGGGCGGCGGCGGGCAGGGCAAAGTGGCGGAGGTATCGAAGGCTTCTCCTTCAAACCGGAACACGGAGAATCCCTCGTCCCCGCTCTGCCAGATAACCCGGCTGACCGCTCCGGCAATTTCTTCCCGCTCCACGCCAACCCCTCCTTCTCCTTTAGCTTCCGCTGACTGCTGACTGCTGAATGATATAACATTATAACCCAGTTATTCGGGAAAATGCCACAGGTATTTTTCTTTCTCAATGTAGATCCCCTGAAATACATTCCCCCGGAAACTCATTCTCATTCGATTATCCACGCAGCGGTACTGGACTCTGACTTCGCTTGCCAGCTCGTCAGTCGCCAAGTACCGGCGTGTGGCGTGTATAAACGGTTTCCTTAGGGAATGTATTTCAGGGCTTCCCGCATTATAAAAGGGGACCGCGCATCGTGCAGTCCCCTTTGCTGTCTATCGACCGGTGTATTTACTTATAGCCAAAAATTTATTTCAGCACGCCGATTTCCTTGTAATACCTGGCGGCCCCGGCGTGAAGGGGCATATTGGAGATATCCTTTACCGCTTCCTCCGGCTTCAGCCCCTGCAAATTTTTCTGGGCCTTCCCCAGCTTTTCAATGTTGGTCCAGAAGGACTTGGTCAGCTCGTAGACCACCTGCTCCGGCAAATCCCCCCGGCAGAACATTACCATCTTGATGGCGGAGGTCTTTACGTCCTCCTTCTGGTTGGGATAAGTTCCGGCCTTGATGGTGTAGGGAGCGTACCAGGGATAATTTTTCTTCAAATCGGCCATGGTATTGTCGTCGATGTTGATCAGGTGGCAGCCGGAAGCCAGCGCCTGGGATACGGCGGCCGCCGGAGCGCCGGACATGATCCAGGCCCCGTCGATGGTGCCGTTCTGGAGCATATCCGCGGCGGCGGCGAAGCCGATGAGCTGGGCGTCAAGATCATCCGGGAACTTCAGGCCAACGGTGGTCAGATGGGCGTTGGCTTCGTTGTAAACGGAGGAACCGGCGGCGGCCACGGCAAACTTTTTACCCCGGATGTCCGCCAGGGAGTTGATGCCGGACTTGTCGGTGGCCACCACCTGATTGGGGTTCATGTAAAGACCGGCGATGGCCTTCAGATCCTTGTAGGCGTGGCCTTTGAAGCTGTCCGTGCCGTTGAGGCACTGGTACGCGTTGGAGGAAATGGCGATGGATACCTGGGCCTCCCCGTCGGAGACCATGTTCAGGTTGGCGATGCCCCCGGCGGAAGCCTGGCTGGCGGCGCTCACTGAGGGAACGGTCTGGTTCCAGTTGTTGGTGATGGCGGCTCCTACCGCGTAGAGGGCTCCGGCGGCGCCGGCGGTGGGGAAGTTGATCTTCAGCTTCTCCGTGGCGGCGGCTTTCGGCTTGGGGGCCTCCGCCTTTTTCTGTTCTCCCCCGCAGCCGGCCAGACAGCCGATGGACAGGGAGGCAATGACTCCCGCGGTCACCAGTTTTTTCCAAAGCTTCATGTGATACATCCTTCTTTCCTTAAATGTATAGAAAAATTTACCAGCTATTATATAGCACGACAGGGAAATAATATCTGTAAGAAAACCGTTAATCAACATCGGTGGTTAGCGACTGACAAGCACAATGTGCGAAGGCAGAGCTTACCACCGCTATGTTGATTTCCGAGCGAAAGCGGGTTTTCGTCAGATATTATTCCCTGTTTCTTGCTCCGCAGTTGGTTACACTGCCCCGGCCGTTTTCCCCCGCCGGAGGAGCTGATAAACCAGCACCAGTCCGAAGCAGCCAAAGCCGATGGCGTCCGTCAGGGTTTCGGCGTAAAGCAGCAGGGGGCAGGCCGCCGCCAGCAGGAGCCGCTCGGGGACACCGGCGCTTTTTATGACCCAGCCCTCCAGAGCCGCCACCAGAGCGATCGTTCCCAGCGAGGCGGTGAACACCGCCCAGGCAGTCTGCGCCAGGGCCGCCGTTTTATCTACCCCGATCAGCAGGATGGGATTATTCAGGAAGAAGAAGGGAATGATAAAGCCAATGAGGCCCAGCCGCACCGCCCAGATTCCCGTCCGGGTCTGATCGCTGCCGGCAATGCCCGCCGCCACGTAGGCGCTCATGGCCACCGGGGGAGTGATGTTGGAAAGGCAGGCGTAAATCAGGCAGAAAAGGTGGGCGGTGATGGGCAGGGTGCCGGACTCGATGAGGACGGGAACCGCCACCGCCTGAACGATAACGTAGGCCGCCACCCCGGGGACCCCCATCCCCAGGATGGTGGACATGATCATCACCAGCAGCCCCGTCAGGTAAATATTGTTGTTCTCCACGACGGAAAGGATCAGGTAGCCCATGTTGAGACCGATGGAGGAAAGGGTAACGGTGCCGATGATCACGCCGATGACCACGCAGCACACCCCCACGCTGATGGCGGAGCGGGCTCCCTCCACGGCGGCGGCAACGATTTTGTCCAGCCCCATCCTGGTGTCTTTCCGGAGCCAGCTGGCGGCCACCGTGGCAAAGATGCTCACCACGGCGCTGAAGAGGGGCGTGTATCCAGCAAACATGAGCCCTAAGAGGCACACCAGCGGAATCACCAGATGGCCCTGCTTTTTCAAAACCTTTGAGGCTTCCGGGATATTTTCTTTGGCCAGCCCCGACAGCCCCAGGCGCTTCGCCTCAAAGTGAACGGAGAACAACAGCCCCAGATAGTAGAGGAAAGCGGGAACAAAAGCCGCCAGCATCACCGCCGTATAGCTGATGCTCAAAAACTCCGCCATGACGAAGCCCACCGCCCCCATGATGGGCGGGCAGAACTGGCCGCCGGTGGAGGCCACCGCCTCCACGGCTCCGGCAAATTCCTTCCTGTACCCGGCCCGCTTCATGAGGGGGATGGTGATGGTGCCGGTGGTGGCCACGTTGGCGATGGCGGAGCCGTTTATCATGCCCAAAAGCGCCGACGCCACCACGGCCACCTTCGCCGGACCGCCGGAGGTCCGCCCCACCAGCGTCAGGGAAAAGTCGTTGATAAAATCCGAGAAGCCGCTGTGCTTCAGGAAGGCCCCGAAGACCACGAACATGAAAATGTAGGTGGCGGACACGCCGATTCCGGTTCCCAGGATACCTTGCGTCCCCCAGAACTGGGTGATCAGCACCCGCTTCAGGGTAAAGCCGTTGTGCCCCAAAAGCCCCGGCAGGTATTCCCCAAACCAGTTGTAGCCCAGAAAGACCAGCGCCAGGACCATCAGGTTCCCCGACGCCCGCCGGGCCGCTTCAAAGACCAGCAGCAGACCCGCCGCCGCGATCCAGAGCTCCGGCTCGCTGACCCTGCCCCCCGTGGCGGCGATCTGACTGTAGTTTACGATAAGGTAGCCGAAGGCGCCGATGGTCAGGAGGATACAGGCAACGTCCCATACCGGGGGCAGTCTCCGCACCCGCTTCTCCTTTTTGTAAGTCGGAAAGAGCAGGAAGGTAAAGACCAGCAGGAAGATACAGTGAAAGGCCCGCAGGTTGATGGCGCTGATGGATCCGATGGTGGTGAAGTAGAGCTGGAACACCGTCCACAGGCAGAGCATACCGGTGATGAGCTTTCCCATGGGCCCCGTATAAGTCCGCATCCGGGCGTCGGCTTCCTTCTCCTCCAGCATTTCCTGAGCCCTTTTCTCAAGAGCTGCCTCCGCCGTCAGCTTTTCTCGATTCTCTGACAAATAACACACCTCATACTTCTATGTATTGCCCCTCCAGCACAGGACAGGGCAACGAAATCTTTTCCAGACATTATACAGCAATAAGCAAAATAAACGCAATGACTTTTGCGAACCGTCGCTTCCTAATCAGGATTTCCTCATTGTCCACTATTATGATTTATGATATAATCAATTATGTAAAAGTGTATTTACCCCCAAACTCTCATGATGGGAGCAACAGCAAAAGCCTCCCCTGTAGGGGAGGTGGCACCAAAGGTGCCGGAGGGGTGAC
>CAZIKQ010000070.1:0-7115 GCA_964540025.1 uncultured Schwartzia sp.
CTTATTTTTATTGTACCCCTACTTAATTGCGAGGATAATGACACTTGTAATTTGAGTACCATCAGGAATTACACCATTCTCAAACTAAAAGGAAGGGCGTTAATATCGTCAAGGGGTTTGAGCACCATCAGGAATTACACCATTCTCAAACGTTCAAGTCGCACAGTTTGTATGATCCGAAGTTTGAGCACCATCAGGAATTACACCATTCTCAAACGTTTAGCAAGAGGGAGCCCAACATCAACCAGTTTGAGCACCATCAGGAATTACACCATTCTCAAACGACAGAAGCGGATTGAATAAAAATGGAGTCGTTTGAGCACCATCAGGAATTACACCATTCTCAAACCTCAAATCCGAATGCAGCGCCACCACAACGCCGTAATTCCTGCCGGTACTAATCCCATTATATACTAATTCTCCCATCTGACAATACACAAATCATTATCCACTACCAAAATTTTATCAAAGGGTATATTGTCAGGCACGGCTGTCTCCAAAAGTACGATCTATATTTTCCGGTACTGCATATCCCTGATAAGACATTGCATTTCCTCAGCCGAGAATATACAGCTGAACTGGTATAAGACAAAAATCCTCAGGCCAAAGAGGCGGCTGCACAGATCGATATACTGTACAATCCGCCCCGGCAGCGAGTCCTCCAGGGCAAACTGCACGCCCACCGGCGCCAGCAGCTTCCCCAGGGAAAAATCGAAATTGTATTCCAGGGGATAGTCCACCGTCATGAGCAGGTCCAGCAGATAGTTGTGCAGGCAGCGTCTGAGCTCTGCCGTTCGTTGATACATATCTTCCCTTACGGCGTTTTTCTCCAGCTCCTGATGTACCTTCGTCAGGATTTTCCGCTGGTTTATGTCTATGGCGAAGGGATTTACAATCAGTTCCAGGTATTTGCCCAGAGGGACTGCTTTCTGGCCGTCAGAGAGAACAAACGGCCCTTTGTCAAAATTTATCTGCGCATCGAGGGATTCGATAAACTGCCTCATCAGGAGAGGCGACTCCAGGACGACGGCGTATACTGTCGTCTCCTCCAGGGTCATAACCGCGTCTATCGGGTTGTAGACCAGATTCATAGCACCACCAGCTTATCTGTCGTGTTGATTACTTCACTTTCTGATTCGCCCACCAGCAGCTGGATATTATTATACTGTTTTTCCGTGACAAGGAGCATTTGGACAAGGCCCTTCCGGGGGCAGTTTTTCTTTACTGTCTTCATGACGGCAGTCGCCGCCGTTGCGTTGAGGGTCAGTTTGCTGTAGACAGACTCCTGCATCATCAGGAATCCTTCGCCCAGCAAAAACTTTCGGAAGGCCCGGTAGGCCCGCCTTTCTTCGGCAGTCTCCACCGGCAGGTCAAAGAAAACTATCACTCGCATAAACCTGTAGCTCATTTCATATATCCCAAAAGGAACAGGGGGTAAACCGGCTGACGTCCCTATCGTTCAGACTGTCAAAAACATCCTTGCAGAACAGCTTTATCGCGTAGTTCAGGGAGTAGGTCTTTTTATCGAATCTTACGTTCCGGTTTAAGACGTCCAGGATTTCCAGCTTTTGATTCCGCTCAAAGGTTTCCAATTCGCCATCCCGCCACAGCTTGTATACTTTCTGGTCCACAAAGGCCCGGAAGGGCTCCATAAGGTCGGAGCCCAAATTGAACATATTAAAGACGTTGCAGTGGTGTATGCCCAGCTGCGTAATATATCCGTTGGCGGCAATTTCCCGGTTGCAGACGCTTAAAATCATGGCGTACCCGTAATTGAGGGCGGCATTTACCGGAACGTTGTCCGCCCGGGAAAAATCCTTCCCAAACAGAGCGTTAAAGTAAACCTTGGCCGCGTGGCCTTCCCGGTTGCTTTCGTCGCTGGCCTTTACCTCGGAAATGTATTTTTCCAGCAGCTTTACCTCTGGCTTTTCATTTATGGCCAGAACCGCCGCCTGATTCAGTATTTTATTCTTCACGATTTCCGCCCACAGGACCCCCTTTGCGGCCTCATCCCAGCTTACCTGCTGCCGGACCTTGCCGCTGGTGTCGCAGGAGCCGTAATAAGGCGTTAATTCCCCTAAGGGGTTTCTTTTTTCATCGCAGAATATAATTTTGATTTTCCGCTTTACCATTTCCGCCAGCAGGACGGCCGTCAGGGAGACAGCGGTATGCTCCACAAGCAAAACGGACATTTCGCTGAGCAGCACCTTTTTAACCGTCTCGCCTCTGACCACCATGCAGCCCAGCTGATAATCCAGCTTGGCCCGCCGGGAAATCACCACTATCCGCCAGCTCATACCGTCAGCAAATCAACCGGTTTCTGCTCAAATAAGCCGGTAACCGAATAGTTATGAAGTACTGCACTCTTGGCATTAGTTATTTTTTTGGATACCACGAATGACCCAGATCTTTTTGCTCCCTCTATCAGCAGCAAATTCGCCTCCAACGGTTTAGCCTGAAACAGCTTCAGAATTTCTCCCAATACAACGCATTGTTTTTCAACGGGCAGATTCTCAAAGATTGTTCTTTTTCCGGCCAGCTTTTCATAAGATATGGAAGGCCGGTTCACATAAACCGGTTCCTGTAATTTCCCGGCCAGCAGGTCATACAAAGCGACATTGTGTTCCGGATCAATCCCGTCCCGGGGAGTGACAACCGCCTCTTTCTTACTCTGTTCATACCGTTCCAGGAATTTGACTATCCGCTTCAAGTACTGTTCCCATTGGGGATCAAGGATTAACTGCATTGCCGGTTTGCCCGTCAGCTGCTCCCCGGTGGTGCCGGTAATGTAAAAGGGGCAGCCGTTGATTTCCAGATAGCTTCCCGGCAGTATTTTCCGCAGGATAACTCGAGGGTTCTTCAGCTCCAGAACCGTCTGTAAATGATCCGTCAGGACAGTTGCATCCGCTTCGATATTGTTCACCAGGTGGACGGGGACTGCTTCAATAGTCCGCAGGAGTTTTCCCTTCTTCCCCTCCGATTCCACCAGGACAAAGTAGGCGGTGCTCTGTCCCGTATACCCGCCGTATTTGTCCGTGGGCAGGTTTTTCTTTATGGGCATTAGTTTTCCATCGCCTGCCTTTGCGATGGTGGCTCCAAAGATTTCTCCCTTATTTTCCAGGGCCATGTTGGTCACCTGAATATTGTTCCTCCCCATGAACTTTTTCACGGTTTTAATTGTCCCATCCTCCCCGGGTTCCCAGGCTGTCCTGTCTCCCCGGCTAATATTCCTCCCATACAGGGCATCCGGCCGCAGGGTGTACTTAAACCGCCGATCCTTCAGCAGGGCATAAGGGTTGGCCGTAAACTGCGTATCGAAAACATTGCCCACCACGATATTCAGGTAAGCATCCTTTGCGTGATGGAGGTCGTTCATATCCCGGCATTTGACAAAGGAAAACTGCTGCCGGAAGTCCGATACATTGCCGGCTTTTGAATATACCAGCCGGCTGTCCGGACATTCCAGGGCAAGGATCTGCCCTACCGCCTTGGTTGATTGACGGGTTTCCACCAGCTGGCGGTTGATGAATCCGGCCAGTTCATCGATTGATAATTCCTCTGCCCGGGTGAGCCGGTCGAATTTTTTCCTGGAAATGAGCCCTCCGTCCAGCAGAAACTGCCAGAAATTTCTCTGGCGGCTCCGTATCTCCGGGGATAAGGGGTAATCGTCTGATTTTTCCCGGTTCACCCGGTAGTTTACCAGCACCATATTGTCAAGGCTGTCATCCTTGGTCTTTGACCGGGGGAATATATGGTCCAGGTCGTAGCCCTGTCCGCTTTTGGCGAACAAATCCCCAAGCTCGATTTTTTCGCCGGTATACATGTCCCTTCCCATCTGCAAAAAGTAGAGGTACAGCTTCTTGCTGCGGAGGGCGGCGTCATCTTTCTCCGCCAGCTCTTTCTCCAGCTCATGGCTAAAGAAGGGAGCGTCCTTCTGGCAAGCTTTATAGAGGTTTTCCAGCCGAGTTTTTCTGCTCTGGGTACGCTTCTTTTCACCTTTGTCTCCTCCTCTGGCCATTTCCAGAAAAATCTTTTTGGGGTCATGGCCCGTAATTTTCTTTAATTCCTGGACAATCTGCACCGTCTGCCAAATAGCGCGCTTTACGGCGGGGGAAACGGCCAGCCCGTCGATATAGCTGTAATCGATTTTCGCCGGTTTGTCCTCCCCCTCATTGAATTCTTTTATTTTCCCGGCAAAGCCGTACTCACAGCTCGGTGAAAGGAGCTCCATAAGGTTCTTTGACTGCCTTCTCATGGCCCCGATGACGGTAACCGGCGCGCCTATAGAATCATCGTAATAAGCGATTGCTTCACTGTCCAGGAAGGCAGCGGACAGCCTGCCCCATTTATTATAGCGGAGCTTCTTTATCGCCCGGACAGCCTCCTGACTGAGCTGCGGGCAGTTCTCTTTTATCTTATTCGTCAGTATTTCCGGGGAGTCCGGGAACAGAGTTATCCAGCGGATGATATTCTCTATTTCAGCCCGGTGGCTGTCCACATACGACCGGCCCAAAATGCCGTAAAAGTCCCGGAAGGATTTCATGTCGGCCTTGAGGGTGTCGTCGATTCCAGACAGGCATGATATATTGGCGCCGCTTTCAACGACATTCGTCCTTTTCAGATACTGGAGTATTCCCTTTTTCGTTATCCGGCGGGAGCCTGGCAAAAGCAGGTTATCGATGATGCCCTGAATGATTTCTGCCGGGAGCCGCTCTCCGTTTACGGCCAGATTATTCAGCTCGTTTCTGACCTCAAACTCCGTGTACAACAGGGACTGTTTTGGCAGTACGTCCTCTGATGAGAGGTAGGTGCATTTATTGGTCATATTGGTGATAAATTTTTTGGCGGTTTCACTTACGTTGACCACGGAAGTAAAATTCCAGGGGTATATCTTCTCATTGCTGCGCTCTACCCAGCGCCGTTTGCCCGCCAAGGGGCCGATATAGTAGGGTATGCGGAAGGTCATAATCTGTTGGATTTTTTCAGTGCCAGTCAGTCCGGCTGCGTCCTTTTCCGCCAGAAAGGGCAGGTATTTTTCCGCCTGGGAAAGAATCGTCCTAAGCTCCGCCGCGTTTACCTGCACGGGGATTACGCCGTTTTCTTTCGTCCGCAGCCTGGGAAAGGCGGTTTTTGCATTTATCCGGCAGAACAGCTTATCCAGTTCGGTGAAGCCTTCTGTAATTTCACTAAAAGCGTCCATGTTCACAAGCTTTTTCAATTTGTCTTTCAGATACTTGCAAAACTCCTCCTGGGAGGCCCGCTTGATCCGCCCGGCCTTTTTCCCTTTCTTATCGAGACAGCTTCCAATGTACGCGCTGTAGTTCGCTTCATTCTTTTTGGGGACGCCGAATATTTCCCGGTACAGTTCCCGGTCAGAGCCGCGCAGGAATTCCTTCAGCAGCTCCAGGTCCCGTTTGTGGTCATTAAAGATCTTTACCTTTGCCTCGGAAATAGAATTGCTTCCTCCCATGATTAAAGCCAGCCTGGCTAAATCATAGACAGCCTTGAATTTCAGGAGGATATCGTATCTGTCCCCCAGGGCGGCGGCCAGTTCATCTTCCCTTTCATCGAGATCCCCGTCCCCTAAGCTGACGCCGGACAATTCTGATAGAGCCTTGTCGGCGAAAACCTCTGCCAGCTTTTCCTTTGCCCCGGAAAGGAGGCCGGCCACGGCTTTGGCAGACTTATTGCTCCCGGCGGAAAACAGCGCCGCCAGCTTTTTCTTCTTGTCCGTAATGTTCCGGTCTTTGCCGGTAAGTATGTCTTTGACTTGCCGCGCGTCGGCAAAATCCACCTCCGCCAGGGCCTCTACCTCATCCGTGAGCTGTTGGGTTAATTCATCGTAGCCCTCTGAAAAACGGCGGTCTGCTGCCTGGCCGCTTTCCACGGAGACTTCCAGGCCGTCAAATAAAAAGTGCCCCCGGGCCTTGAAATAATGGGCGATGGAAAGGTACAGCAGGCGGACGTCAAATGCCTCCGGCTGGCCCTGCAGCTGAGCCGCTTTCAGGTGGTAAATCGTCGGGTATTTATCATAAAACTCCCGGTCGCTCAGGTAAGATTTATCAAAGAGGCTGTATTTTACTTTGTTGGCCGCGCTCTTTTCCTCAAGCTGGAGATTGCTTTCCTTCAGCCGCTGAAAAAATCCCATATCCACTTTTGAAATCGCCCGGGAAAAGATTTCCTGCAACAGGCGGAGCCGCCACCGCTGACGCTCAAGCCTGCGCCTTCCCGCCCGATGGACCCTTGCATCGGCAGCCGTTTTTGCCGCGGGAAACAGTCTCGCCCCCCACATTCCCTTCCGGTTAAATTTCAGTACGTTGTAATTCGTATCGGTGACCGCGTAGCCTACGGAGTCCGTTCCCATGTCCAGCCCCAGATAATATTCCCCAAATTGTTTTTTCATCTTGACACTGCTCCTTTTCTAATGTATATTGAAGATGCTTGAACACCATCAGGCATTACACCATAAGTTCAAAAATCATGATTTATTCAAATCGTCCTTTCGGGGACTCTGCGTTGTGCAGACTAAACTTGCTTCGGCAAGTTTTTTTATTTTCCGAACTATGAAAGAATGACGACGGCGCGGTTATTTCACATATTCTCACAAAGCATACTGCTATGTAAAGGCAATTATTCGTACTGGCAGTCAAAAATTTCCGCTTTCCTTAAAAATATTTTATCCAAGATATTGATTCTATTCTCTTACGCCTTTTCCTGCTGTAATTTTTCTGCGCCTCATTTTACTTTTTCTTTCCAAGTCCCGTTATTGCCCGCTTGCCCATGATATATTTTCCTCAAAGATGAACGATCAGTCTGTGAGGAGGTATATAAAATGAAAATTTCCACCAACCGCAAGGGGCAGTATGAAGCGCCTGTCACCGGGAAAGCTTCTTCGCCCCGGACTTCAAAAAACGTACAGGTTTTATACCTGGGAGCAGAGGGCAGGCTTACCTATGCAAACAGCAAGCGGACGGTAAGCAAACGGATCGCCGATAAGCTGGGGATAAGCAAATTCAACTTCTAATCAACCTGATGGCCTCCCCTGCAGGGGAGGTGGCGGCGAAGTGCGACTCCCTAAGCTCTGCCATCGTCTTACGACTCGGCAGTCGCTAAGG
>CAZIKQ010000071.1:0-6949 GCA_964540025.1 uncultured Schwartzia sp.
TTCGACCACCTCCCCTACAGGGGAGGCTTTTGTGGTGGGACAGTCAATTCTCATAGAGAGGGTAAAAGCGGTGATTGATTTTGGCGGGGTACCAATTTTCCCGGTGTCTCCCCAAAAGTATACAATATTCATGTTGGACAATTGACTGTTAAACGGGAGAATTATATAATACAGTCGAGTGAGTTTGTTCCGAAGAAGGAAGAAAAAATAAAAAATCATGAACAGGATGATCAGCGTATATATGGATAAAATAATCGGTGGAACTCATAGCCGTCAGGGAGGAAATACAATGCGGGGTATACGGAATTTTTACGCTGTCGGGGCAAAGCTTCTGCTTTGCCTGCTGTTTATGGTGACAGCTCTGCCCCGGCCAGTCGCCGGAGCGCAGGACATGATCCGAGTCGGCTACTATCTGAAGGCGGATTTTCAGGAGATCACGGGTCCGGACGGGGTAAAGAGCGGCTATGCCTACGAGTATTTCCATAAGCTGGCTCAGATCGCCACCGACTGGAAGTACGAGTATGTCTATGAAGATTACGATACGCTCTATCAGATGCTTCTGCGGGGCGAAATAGATCTTTTGGCCGGCGTTTTCAAAACAGAAGACCGCCAGGGGCGGATACTTTTCCCTGAGCAGGCCATGGGAGAGGAGCACTATGATCTGCTCCGCCGGGCGGGCGACACTCGGGTGAACGCCGATCCCGATTCCCTGGCCGGTAAGCGGGTAGGCGCGCTGGATGGGGATCAGGCGGAGATGGTCCGGCAGTATCTGGCGGCGCGGCATGTGCCGGCGGAGGTGGTTGTCTACCGGGACGAGAGGCTCCTAAATGACGCCTTGCTGACGGCTCAGGTGGACGCCATTCTGGGAGGAGACAGCAATTGGGAATTCACGGAGCTGGAAGCCTATACCCAGGTGGGCAGAGCGGAGTATTATATCGCCGTGAGCGCCAGCCGTCCTGACCTGCTGGCTGAGCTGAATGAAACTCAGAAAATACTTTTGGAACGGGACGGGGATATTTTTGTCAATCTGCGGGCCAGGCATATGCGGAAAACCAATTTCCGGCGGGCTCTGCTGGCCGGGGAGCGGAAGTGGCTGGAGCAGCACGGGGAGATGCGGGTCGGTTACCTGAAGAACCGGCAGCCTTTCTCCTGGGAATCTGCCGAGGGAGAGGGCAATGGTCTCGTAAGGGAAATGATGCCCCAGCTGTTTGAGGAGATTCCGGAAGCCAGCGAACTGAAATTTTCCTTTACCGGTTTTAATACCCCGGCGGAAATGTACAAAGCGGTAAATGACGGACGGGTGGATGTGTGCTTCCCCGTGGATTCAGACATCTGGGTCGCCGAAACCTCCGGACTTCTGGTAACGGAAGAAGTGGTTCCTGTTCCCTGGCGGGTGGTGTACCGGGACGGGGGCAACAGCACGGAAGTCGAAACGGTAGCGGTAGCGGAGGACAGCGCCCTCAATCAGGCTCTGGTTGACATTTATTATCCCGGAGCGAAGAAGATTGCCTATAAGGACCGGGAGGCCGCCCTGAAGGCCGCAAAAAACGGCGAGGCTGACGTGACGATGGTCGACGCCTACACCATCAGCCGGATGTCCGGCACGCTGGAATACCGGGGACTCAACTCCCGGGTTATCGGCATCCGCAGCTTCAGCCTGGGGGTAAATCAGGGTGATGTCGGTCTTTTGAGCCTGCTGAACCGGGCCATCGGCCTTCAGAAAAACAATTTTGCCCTGGGGATTTTACAGCGTTACGCCAATTCGTATAAAGAAGTTTCCGTCGTGGATTTCGTGTACCAGAACATCATGCTGGCGGTAGCTGTCATGCTTCTGATAATCGGACTCTGCATTGTTCTGCTTATCAACTGGTCAAATGCCTCCAAACGGGACAAGGCTCTCAGCCGCAGTTTACAGGAAGCGGTAAAGGAGCGGGAAGCCCAGCTGGAGAAAATTACCGTCCTGAACCAGCTTCTCTCCAATCAAAAGGAGGAGCTGCAAACAAAGCAGCAGAAGCTGGAAGAGGTCACCTGTGAGCAGGAGGCTCAGCTGGAGGAAATCACTGCCCTGAACGATATCCTCTCCAATCAGAAAGAGGAGCTGCAAACAAAGCAGCAGAAGATGGAGGAGCTTGCCTGCGAGCAGGAGGCTCAGCTGGAGGAAATCACCGCCCTGAACGATATTCTCTCAAACCAGAAAGAGGAGCTGCAAACAAAGCAGCAAAAGATGGAGGAGCTTGCCTGCGAGCAGGAAGCCCAGCTGGAGGAAATCACCGCCCTGAACGACCTGCTGGAAACCCAGAAGGAAAACCTCACGCGGACAAACGGGGAGCTGTCCCGGTCCTTTGGCATTATCGAAGCCGTCAGTCAGGATTACAGCACCCTGTGGCTCGTGGAGTGCAAGACCCTGAAAATGAAGCTTATCCGTACCGCTCAGAATGACAGCAGAAGGGCTTCCGCCGCAATGGGTCTGGACGGTGACGACTACCGGGAAGCCATCAAGCTGTACATCGAGCGCTTTGTTTCTCCGGAGGATCGGGAACGGGTGACCAGGGAGTTCTCCCCGGAGGTGGTCCTCAGCCATCTGGACGCTTCCGACAAGATTTATGCCGTAAACTACCTGTGCATTGACGAACCAAATATAACCACCTACTATCAGGCCGCTTATGCCTCACTGCCCAACGATAAGGACGGCAGGTACTTCGTCCTGGGATTCCGGGATATCGACGCGGTGGTCAAGGCGGAAAGAAAGACGAAGCAGGAGCTTCAGGAAGCCAGGCTGGAAGCCGAGGAGGCAAATCAGGCCAAGACCCGCTTCCTCTTCAACATGAGCCACGATATCCGCACCCCGATGAACGCCATTATCGGCTTTACGGATCTGGCCATCAAGCATCGGGGAGAGCCGGATCGCCTTTCCGACTGCCTGTCAAAAATCAAGGACTCCGGCGGGATTTTGCTGTCCATCATCAACAACGTGCTGGAAATGTCCCGGATAGAAAAAGGCTCCGTGACAGTCACCGAGACCGTCTGGAAAACCGGCCAGACGATTCCCATGCTGGTGAACATGTTCAAGGATATGATGGAAAACAAGAACATCAAATTTACCCAGTCAGCAAACATAAAGCACGAATATATCATGTGCGACGCGGTAAAGCTGCGGGAAATCATGATGAATCTTGTTTCCAACGCCTACAAGTACACGAACCCCGGCGGCACGGTTCACTATCAGGTCGACGAGCTGCCCAGCGACCGCTCCGGCTATGTGCTGATGCGGGCCACTGTCAGCGATACGGGCATCGGCATGAGTGAGGACTACCTGCCCCATTTGTTTGATGAATTTACCCGGGAGCATACCAGCACGGAAACAAAGGTGGAGGGTACCGGCCTCGGTATGCCCATCGTCAAGAAGCTGGTAGATATTTTGGGCGGTACCATCAGCGTAAAGAGCAAGCTGGGAGAAGGAAGTACCTTCGTGGTGGAGATTCCCCAGCGGATTGCCACCATTGAGCAACAGGCTCAGGAGGTGGAGGTGGTGTCGGATGAGCCTGTGGACTTTACCGGCAGCCAGCTCCTCCTGGTGGAAGACAATCCCCTGAACGCGGAAATCGCTACGGAGATCCTCAAGGAAGCAGGCTTTGAAGTGGACTGGGCGGAAAGCGGCGAGCAGTGCATGGAAAAAGTCACCGCCGTGGACGCCGGATACTACGACGCCATTCTCATGGATATCCAGATGCCGGGGATGAACGGCTACGAAACCACCATGGCCATCCGCAAGCTGGATTCGGCCAGGGCGGCGGTGCCCATCATCGCCATGACGGCCAACGCCTTTGAGGAAGACAGGCGGAACGCCATCAAGGCAGGCATGGACGGCCACGTGGCCAAGCCCGTGGACGTGGCGCTGTTGATGGAGACCCTCACCAGGATACTGAAGAAAAAATGAAATTATGCCTCCTCTACAGGGAGCCACAGCCCAAAGCCTCCCCTGTAGGGGAGGTGCCCGAAGGGCGGAGGGGTGACAGATTAAGCGAAAGGTTTGTCATGTCACCCCTCAGGCGGCTGCGCCGCCAGCTCCCCTACAGGGGAGCCATAACTAACCAATAAATTACCCGGTCAGAGACCGTAAAAAATCAGGGACGAGAGGTGGACGTGTTGGAAACAGTTTTGATTGTAGATGATGCAGAGCTCAACCGCGATCTTCTGCACATTATTTGTGACCGCAAGTACAATATTTTGGAGGCCTGTGACGGAGAAGAGGCCATCAAGATTATCAAGGAGAAGGGGAGCGAGATCTCCCTCGTTTTCCTGGATCTGATCATGCCGAAGAAAAACGGGCTGGAGGTATTGGCCTTCTTGCAGTATTCCGAGCGGAAGGCTCATCTTCCGGTCATTATGATTACCGGCGAGGCCACGGTGGAAAGCGACTTAAAAGCCTACGAATACGGGGCGGATGATATCATCTACAAGCCCTTCGACTCCCGGGTCATCCTCCGCCGGGCGGAAAACCTCATCGAGCTGTACAAGCAGCGCCACGATATGGAAGCGAAGCTCATGGAGCAGACCGTGGAGCTGCGCCGGAGCCAGGAAAAGCTCCAGAGAAATAACGAGTTCCTGATAAACGCCTTGGGCTCCGTGGTGGAGTTCCGCAACCTTGAGTCCGGTACCCACATCCAGCGGGTAAGAAGCTTCACGAAGATTCTGCTTCGGAGCGTGAAATCCAACTACCCGCAGTATGGCCTTACCGATGACCAGATAAACGTGATTTCCGGGGCGTCGGCCCTCCATGACGTGGGAAAAATCGGCATTCCCGACGCGATTCTCAACAAGCCCGGCCGCCTGACTCCGGAGGAGTTTGAGACCATGAAGCAGCATACCCTGATCGGCTGCGATATTTTGAAACGGTTCAAGCAGGAGGAGAGCGAATTTTACCGCTACTGCTATGAGATCTGCCGCTGGCACCATGAGAAGGCGGACGGAAAAGGCTATCCGGACGGCCTGACCGCCGATCAGACCCCTATCTGGGCCCAGGCCGCCGCCGTGGCGGACTGCTTCGACGCCCTCGTTTCCAAGCGGGTCTACAAGGATTCCTATGGGATGAGTGAAGCCTTCGATATGATTCTGCGGGGCGAGTGCGGGGCCTTTTCCAAAGAGATCATGCACTGCTTTGAGCTGGCCCGGGGCGAGCTGTTCAGCGAAGCCGGCCGGAGCATTTCCCGAATGGGAACGGCGGAAAAATAAATATTGTCAAGCTCCCTGTTTCAGGCAGGGGGCTTTTTTAGCAGGGGGCGGAAAACTCTATTTACCCGATGCGCCGGGCAGTTTATGGGAACCGGCTGTTTTCGTCCGGGAAAATACGGATAAAGGAGAAAAGAAGGATTTCATGAAAAATATGAAAATAGACGCTAATGGGACAGAAATAAGGGTGACGGGCGACGTTACTAATGAGAATGCTTACATTTCGCTGACGGATATCGCCAAATATAAAAACCCGGCCAATGCTTTTATCGTGGTTGCAAACTGGATGCGTAACCGTTCCACAATTTCGTTTTTGGGTTTGTGGGAACAGATCCATAATCCGAATTTTAACCCAATCGAATTCGATAGGTTTAAGGCAGAGTCGGGAGATAATGCTTTTACATTAACGCCGCAGCAGTGGATAAAAGCCACGGGCGCGACTGGCATTATTTCAAAATCGGGGCGGCATGGCGGCACTTACGCTCATACTGATATAGCTTTTGAATTTGCCTCTTGGATCTCTCCAGAATTTAAGCTTTATATCATCAAGGATTATTAAAGATTTTATGCCAGTGTAACAGGAGAAAGCCTATGTCATCAATACGGATAATCGACAGTTCCCGGCGATTCGGCCGGCGGAAGCGGCGGCGGTACACCCGCCTGGCGGTCATTGTCTGCCTGCTGCTGGCCGGGGGATTTCTGCTCTGGTCTTCCCCTCTGGAGAAGGAAATACAGGAAAAGACTATCCGCCAGGCGGCAGACGACGCCCGGACCCGGCAGGGGATGGTTTTTGCCGGATGGTACGGTGAACATCAGGAACACCTGCTGCAGCTGGATCGGGTGTGGCAGAGCTACATTTTGATCCAGCGGCAGTTTGCCGAAGAGGAAATCGGCGTGGAGTCGGCCCATGAACGGCTGGCGGAGCTGGCGGAACAGGCGGCGGAGGCGGAGCGGGCTATCCGCCGGGAAAAGCCCCCGCTGGAGCTGGAGGGAGAGGCCTACGACCTGACGGCGGTCATATACCACCGGACGGCGGACTATGCAAATCAGTTGAAGCTGATGGTTCAGGAGACCAGCCGGGCGGCAGAGGGCTACTGCCGCTCCGAGGAGGAATTTGCGCCCGAGGTCATGAGCCGCAGGCTGCGGGAAATATCGGCACGGCTGAGCCCTACGGCCCTGTTTACGGAAAAGGAGGTGGCCCGGCTCCGGGAGCTGTTCCGGGTAGAACGCTGAGCGAAAGTAACTTCTGCCGATTGTCAAGTGAAGCGGTCAAATGTTGTTGAATCTATTATGGAAAAAAACAGAGCATACAGGTTCCAGTTCCTATATGCTCTAACGCTGTTACTATATTTTTATATTTGATTTTGAGTGATATGATTGATTACGCCAACTGCATAACCTCGGCTTCAAGTTCCCGCAATTCGTCTAATGGTAATGAGGGAACATATAACGCAATTTCATCAAGTGATAACTTTCCCATTTTTATCATTCTTTTTGCCGTTTCCCTTGAGTTTTCCCTCGCAGCTTCATTCCTCATATCTTCCATAATTTTACACATAGCCGCAACTCCTTTCTCGTCCTGCTTAAAATATCGCGCCTTTTTAGCAAGTATTTCATAATGCATATCATCGGGATTAGTACATGAAAAATCGTGCATTAGCTTTCCGATTTCATCATTGCCCCTATATTTCCCATTGACATATATGATATGCGAACCGTC
>CAZIKQ010000072.1:0-6483 GCA_964540025.1 uncultured Schwartzia sp.
GCTCCTACGGAGCCAGCTCCCCTTGAGGGGAGCCTATGAGATGGATTAGTAGTTATTGCTTTCAGCGATTTAAGTGCTCACGCCAACCTGCAGGGGAGCCTATTAGACCGATTATAGATTACACCTTGGGCGGCTACGCCGCCAGCTCTCTGGGAAGGTATTTTATCAGGGAGTTAAATTTTCGTGAATTTGGGTTTGAAATTTACGTGCTTGTTTGAATAACGGTATGAAAAGAGGCGTCTTTGTTTGGAAGACGCCTCTTTTCATTGCCAGCTTTGATAGGCCGGCCAAAGCTCTATTTGATATGGTTTGTAAGGCATTTTAATAAGGACTTTCCGTCGTACAGTACCCCCCTTATTCCCGCATTATGAGCGCATTCTATGTCAAGGGGCTTGTCGCCGATCATAATACTTTGCCGGGGATCGATGTGGAAATCTGCCAGGGCTTTCAGAACCATACCCGGCTTTGGTTTTCTGTCTTCGGAGTCCCGGGCGTATTCAGGCACGCTGCCGGAGCTGTGGTAGGGACAGTAGTAAAAGGCATCGATATGGGCGCCTTTTTTCTTTAGCTCTTCGTTCATCCACTGGTGGAGGAGCTTCACGTCCTCCTCCGTGTAGTAACCTCGGGCGACACCGGACTGGTTCGTTACCACAATGACCAGATAGCCGCGGTCGTTGGCGTATTTTACGGCTTCTACGGCCTGGGGCATCCAGCGGAAATCTTCCTTTTTGTACAGGTAATCTGTATTTACGTTCAGGGTGCCGTCCCGGTCGAAGAAAACCGCCTTATTCCACATACTTGAAGTAGCCTCCCGCTTCCAGGAAGTCCACGTATTCCTTTACGGCGGTTTTCATGTCAGTGAAGCCTCCGTCATAGCCGGCGGCCAGGAGATTGGCCGTGTCAGCCTGGGTATAGCACTGATATTTACCCTTCAGAACCTCCGGGAAGTCCCGGTATTCGTAGCGGCCCCGTCCCAGGGCGGCGATGACCGCTTCGGCGGTTTCGTTGTAGGTGTGGGCCTGGCCGGTGCCGCAGTTGTAGATGCCGGAGGGGCCGTTCTTCTGCCAGAACCAGAGGTTGACCTTCACCACGTCCTTCACGTAGACGAAGTCCCGGCGGTGCTCACCGTCGCCATAGCCGCCGTAACCCTTAAAGAGCTTGCAGACGCCCTCGTCCTTTAGCTGGTTGTAGAGCTGGTAAAAGATGGAAGCCATTTTTCCCTTGTGGTGCTCCTGGGGGCCGTAGACGTTAAAGTAGCGGAGCCCGACGATCTGGCTCTTTGTCTCCGGCAGGATTTGGCGGACATAGCGGTCAAAAGCCAGCTTGCTGTAAGCGTAGGGGTTCAGGGCATCCTCGTATTCATCCCCTTCGATGAAGCCCCGGTCACCGTTTCCGTAGGTGGAGGCGCTGGAGGCGTACAGCAGGGGAACCCGGTGGTCGATGGCAAAGTGAAGCAGCATTTTACTGTATTCGTAATTGGTCTCCATCATGTAGTTCACATCGTATTCCATCGTGTCGGAGCAGGCGCCTTCGTGGAAAATGGCGTCTATTTCCGTACCGCTGTACACGTCTCCCCGGATGTCGTCGGCAAACCAGTCCTTATGGTGATAGTCAAAAAATTTCAGGCCCCGGAGATTTTTGTAGTTCTGTCCGTCCTTCAGGTCGTCCACGATGAGAATGTCGCTGCGTCCCTGACGGTTCAGCTCCTTTACAATGTTGCTGCCGATAAATCCGGCTCCGCCGGTAACGATAATCATGATAGATCCTCCTGTGAGAAAAGCTTTTGAATTTTTGAGTGTTTAGTCCAGGCTGTATTACAGACTGGGGAGAGTATATACAGTAATATACCATATATTGACGGAACGCGCCAAACAGTTATTTGCCAGGGTAGATAGTTTGCGCTTGAGCCGGAATCTCTGAAAAATAAAAGCCGGACTTCGAGAAGGCATACGCATTTTCGCAATCCGGTTTTTGCATTTTATTCGGCCTCGCCAATGGCCTGGCTCAACTCCTGACGGCTTACCGCATAGGTGCCCAGCTTGCCTACGACGACACCGGCGGCAATGTTGGCCAGGCAGGCGCCATCCTCCGGGGTGAGTCCACCGGCCAGAGCGAGGGCCATGACGGCGATCACCGTATCCCCCGCGCCGGAAACGTCAAAGACCTCCCGGGCGATGGTGGGGATGTGAATCGCATTATCCGCCGTGATAAGGGAAAGTCCGGCCTCGGAGCGGGTGATGATCATATTCTTCAGGCCAAATTTTTCCATGGCATAACGACCGGCTTTGACAACGTCCTCGTCGTTATTTTGAATTTCAAAGGGCAGGATCCGTTGGATCTCCCGCAGATTTGGGGTCAGGTAGTCAGCGCCGCTGTACTTGCTCCAGTCGATGCCCTTGGGGTCGATGATGACGGGGATTCCGGCATTGTGAGCGGCGGCGATGGTAGGTCTTATAAGCTCCGGGGTCAGAGCGCCCTTGTTGTAGTCGGAGAGGATGATGGCGTCCAGCCCTTCCTCGATCCGCTGGTCGATGTAGTTCATGAGCCGGGCGGCGTACTGACCGGTTACCGGGGCGGCTTCTTCAAAGTCCAGGCGGAGCATCTGCTGATGGCCGCCGATAATCCGCAGCTTGGTAGTGGTAGGCGCGCCGTTGTGGACAAGGCCCCGGAAGTCGATGCCCCGGGCGGTGAATTTGTCGAAGAGGGTTTGGCCGTGATAGTCGTCCCCCACGTAGCCGCCGATGGAGGTTATAGCCCCCAGCAGAGCCAGGTTGTGGGCCACGTTGGCCGCACCGCCCAGCGTGTTCTTCTGGAGGGTTATCCGATTGATGGGGACGGGAGCCTCGGGACTGATTCGGGTAACATTGCCGTAATAATATTTGTCCAGCATTACGTCGCCCACAACCATTATTTTCAGGGACTGGGTTTTCGTTTCAACAAAGTTCCGCAGCATTTTTTTATCGGGCATAATATTCCTCCTTAAATACGATCACAGCTCGATTACTTTGCAGGTATACTGCCCTTTGGGATATGGGGCGCTGCCCGCCAAGCCGCCGTATTTGTCCAGCTGCTGCCGGGCGGCGGCGAGGACGGCTTCCGGCGGAATGAGCCTCATGCACATGAAGTGCTCTTCGCCCTGTTTAGGGCAGTTGTGAATACCGCAGGGATGGCAGGGGGCCGGGGTTTTTATGAGAATGTCCTTGCCGTCGTAGGGGTAGAAGCCGGTTACCGGGCTGGCCCCGAACATGGTGACTATCGGTACGTGCATGGCGACTCCTACGTGCATGGGGCCGGAGTCGGTGGTGATCAGCAGGGCGCAGCGCTTCAGCAGGGCGGCCAGCTCCCCGAGGCTGACCTTTCCGGTGAACCGGGTTATGAGAGGATTTTTATTTTTATCCTGCTGGTCTTCCCTATGCTTCATGAAGCTTACGCACTCATCCACCATTGCCGTATCCATGGGGCCGCCGAAGAAGGCGATGAGGCAGCCGTCCTCGATCAGGCTGTCTGCTACCCGGGCAAAATAATCAGGGAGCCATCGCTTGGTGGGCCAGCTGGCCCCGATGTTGAAGGCCACAACTCTTTTCCCCCCGAGAGGGCCGGGGTAGGCCCTTTGCCAAATGGCCGCCGCGCTGTCTTCCGCTCCCGGAGGGAGAACCATCTCCAGGCCCCCGTCGTCGATGTCCGCCTTGCCGATGACGCCGGTGGCGGTGAGCGCTTCAAAGTGGGCAAGCACCTGGTGCTGGGTCCAGTGGTTGTTATCAACCACCTTGTCGAAGAACCAGGAAAAGCCGGGCTTGGCGTAGCCCACGATCCTGCCGGCGCCGGAGAAGGCGGCCAGGGCTGAGGCCCGCTCGTTTCGGTGGAGGTTAATTACCAGATCAAATTTCTTGCTCCGCACGTAGCCGATGTATTTGATAAAGGCGGGCAGCTTGTCGTCGGCTCCCTTTTTATCGATGAGGAGGCATTCGTCCAGGTGGGGATTGCAGCAGACCAGGTCGGCCAGCTTTTTATCTGCCAGCAGGGACAGCCTGGCCTGGGGATAGGCGTGGCGCAGGGTGCGGAGCACCGGGGTGACGATCATCAGGTCCCCGATGTGCATCAGGTTTATGACCAATATATTTTTGAAATTTTTCGGTGAGTCCATATTATCTTCCATAATATAAATATGTGCGCATCTTCGCGAAGTATAGCATTACAACCTTCTTGATTATAATGCAGTCTTTCGGGAAATTGCAAGGCATATTCTCAACCTGAGGGGCCATTTGGTATTTGCTCCCGGGGAAAACAGCTTGATTTTGCCTTATATCTTCGGTAGAATTGGCGGGGAGAAGGGGTGGGCGGATGATTTTTCAGAAGATTGTAACGAAAAAAAGAATCGTGGAAATTGCGGAGACGGGCTTTTTCCTGCTCTTGGGGGCGTGGCTGTACGCCTACGGGCTGGAAATGTTTCTGGTGCCCAATGAGCTCATCGACGGCGGGGTGGTGGGCATTGCCTTAATGGCGGACAGCTTGACGAGCCTGCCCTTTTCCTTTTGGTTCGTGGTGATAAATCTGCCCTTTGTCCTGATGGGCTGGCGGAGTATGGGGTGGCAGTTTGCCCTGTCCACCTTTTTTTCGGTTATTGCCATGTCGGTTTTTTCTCAGTGGTACCATAATCCGGAAGCGGTCACCCGTGACCCCTTTCTGTCGGCTATATTCGGCGGCATCGTAGCCGGGCTGGGCTGCGGCCTCATCATTCGCAACGGCGGCTCCCTGGACGGCACCGAAATCGTGGCCATCATGATGAACCGGCGCATTTCCTTTTCCGTAGGCGAGATCATCATGTTCTTCAATCTGATAATTCTCGGCAGCGCCGGGATCGTCTACGGCGGGGACACGGCCATGTATTCCCTGGTGACTTACTTTGTTATCGCCAAGATGATCGATGTGGTGATCAAGGGCTTAAACGATAACTATGCAGTTTTCATTATCTCCCAGAAGCATGAGGAGGTCTCAAAGGCCCTGATGGATATGGGCGGCGGCGTCACCCTGCTCCATGGCTGCGGCGGATACCTGGGAGACCCCCGGGAGATCATATACTGCGTAGTGAACCGTCTGGAGCTGGAGAGCCTCAAGACCAGCGTAAAGGCCGTTGACGAAAATGCTTTCCTCACGATAAACTCCGTCCGGGAAATTGAAGGCGGAAGATTCAGAAGACGCTGAGGGACATATCTGGAGCGCCGTAAAGATTAAAGGAGGCGCGGCAATGATGAACATAAACCATGTAAAACATTACCTCGGCTTGCTCATCTGGGGCGGAAGTCTGGGGACAGCCGTTTATTATCGGGAACCAAAGTGGGGGATCCTGGCCCTGGTCGTGTTTTTTCTCTTTACTACCTGGAGCTATTTGAAATGGCTGATTATTGGGATTGCGGCGGTGGTGCTTCTCTGCGCCATTTTTCCCATACTGGCCCCCTTTGCCATGCTGATTGCCATCGTGGGGATACTGCTGAAAATAAGGTTCATCTGGCGAAACCGGCGGGCGATATTTACCGGCCTTTACGCCTATGGAAGCTACCTTCTTTTGCTTTATCTGCCGGAGACGGAGCGGCTGGCCGAATATGAGCCGTACTTCCTGCCGGCTGTGGCAGCCGCCACCGTGATCCTTCACGGCCTGATTTACTGGCTGTACCGCAGCGGCTACGACACCAACCGGGCATACGGCATCATGGGTCTTACCCCCTTGATTATCATCGCCTTTGTCCTCCCCTTTGTCCGGCTCTCCATTATGGAATCCGTTATCGACGCCCTCATTCCGGACACGATGATTCCCGACGCCGTGACCGATGCGGTCGGACAGACAGTCCGGCCGATAGCGGCGGCGGTTACTGACGGCAGTACCGCGGCGGAAACAGTCCAAAAGGCAAATGAGGGGACCTCTCTGGTGGAGGCCGTGGGAGATAAAGCCCAGGAGCTGGGCGGGAAATTTGTCGCCGCGGCCGCCATGGAAGCAGGCCGCCAGGCAACCCAGCTTGGCACTGATATAGTTTCCCATGGAGCAGACACAATCGGGGAGGTGGCCAATACCGCTATTGATGAGGCAGGCAGAGTGATGAAGGACGCCATTGCCGATGTGGGGGAATCCCTAAGCAATGGGATAAAAACCGGCCTGACCGGCGATGGAACGGCTGGGGAGGAGACTGTTACCGCGCCGGCTGAAACAGAGCCTATCAACAGCCCGAATACCGATAAGCTGGACAGCTGGGCCTACAGAAGACCCGATAAAGCCTGAAACCCTGCGAGAGCAGCGGGTCGCATTTCGTAATGAAGACAGTCAAAAAAATTATGAATAAAAAATACAAAAAACTTGTTGACAAAATCAAAGGCATGGGTTATTATGTACAAGCTGACTCACGCAAGTGAGTGAGCAGACAGGCTCGAAAAGAGCTGGGTGTTCTCTGAAAACTGAACAATGCAGCAAACATGAATCACTTTGAAAAAAGG
>CAZIKQ010000073.1:0-6475 GCA_964540025.1 uncultured Schwartzia sp.
GGCGGCTACGCCGCCACCTCCCCTACAGGGGAGGCTATTTTGTCAACAGTCTGAGCTCTCCCAAAGGGAGAGCCAAGGGGAACGTTCTTGCCTCTCCCTCTGGGAGAGGTGTCATGGCGTCAGACATGACGGAGAGGGTCAGTTCGTCAGCTTTTCCAACAGGCTGTTTATGACTCTGGCGGCGCCGCTGTCGTCCATGTTTGTCACATAGGCTTCCAGCCGGGCTATATCCTTTGACCAGTCCTCCGGCAGGCTGGCTCCGGCCAGCCGGGTCATGGCATCGTCCATCCGGGCGATGTCCAGCTCCTTTATGGCGCTGTTCAGGGAATTCAGGAGGTTCCGGATTGTATCGTTGTCCAGGCTGGTCTTCGGGGCTTCGCCCTTCTTTGGCAGAGCGGCGGCGATCCGTTCCTTGTAATCGTAAAATTCCGCCAGGAGCTCCGGGGTCTTTTCCCGGATGAGGTCCAGCTGGAAGTTTTTTCCGGCTGTTTCCATGGCGAAAAATTTCTCCCCCAGCTCCATGGCCCCGATGAGCCGGGCGATGCTTTTCTGGGCGTGGACCTCGATGGTGTAGCCGGGGACGTTCCCCGCGTTCATGAGGTTTTCGATTTCTTCGCACTTTACCTCGGCGGCCTTGACGAAATCCTCCAGCAGTTCCAGGAAATTTTCCACGCCGCCGCAGTTCTTTACGCCGGTGGCGTTGTCGATGCCCTGGATTTCCGGCAGCTCCGACAGGGTGGGTTTGGCGGGAGCCGCCGGGGGGGAGTCCGGGGACAGGCTGCCGGGCCCCGTTTCCCGGGGAGGATAGAGAATTTTTTCCGGGGGGAGCCAGCGGCGGAGGACGGCGGTGAGCTCCTCGTCCACGATGGGCTTGGGCACGAGGTCCACCATTCCGGCCTCCTTAAAGGCTTCCCGGTTGTCGCCGGAGTCGTTGGCGGTGAGGGCGACGATGGGGACGCGCTTGAAGTAATCTCCCTGGCGCCGGCGGATGTTGACGGTGGTTTCACAGCCGTCCATGCCGGGCATCATGTAGTCCATGAAGATGAGGTCAAAGGGTTCCCCGGCTTCCAGGGCGGATTCCACCAGCTGGATGGCCTCGGGGCCGCTGCTGGCGGTAAATATTTTCATGGCCAGCGGTTCCAGCAGGCGGGAGGTGACGGTGATGTTCATGGCGTTGTCGTCCACGATGAGGATCCGGGCCTCCGGGGCGGTGAAGCCGAAGCCGTATCCGGTGCCGTCCTGTTCCGGGCCGGGATTTCCGGCCGCAGCGGGAAGGGGTTCCCCTTTTGGCCGGTCCTGGCCGGGGGAGTCCACCCGGATGTAGACTGGACCGCCGGCGGGGCCCTTTTCCGCCGGGGCGGAGGGGTCATTGGCGGCCTCCGGAGCTTTCCGGGCCGGACGGATAATCTTTTCCGGGGGGAGCCATTTCCGAAGGATGGCGGTGAGTTCCTTGCTGTCGATGGGCTTGGCTACGAAATCCACCATTCCGGCTTCCTTAAAGGCCGCCTGGCTGTCGGCAAAGACGTTGGCGGTGAGGGCGATGATGGGGACGGTTTTGAAGTAGTCCCCTTCATGGCCGCGGATGAGGGCGGTGGCTTCACAGCCGTCCATGCCGGGCATCATGTGATCCATGAATATTATATCAAATGGTTCCATCAATTCTACCATGCGGATGGCTTCCGGGCCGCTGCAGGCGGTAAATGTTTCCATTTCCAGGGGTTTCATCAGGCCGGTGGAAACTTTCAGGTTCATTTCGTTGTCGTCTACAATGAGGATCCGGGCCTCCGGGGCGGTGAAGTTGAAGTAGTCGTCCAGGGGGATTTCTTCTCCGGCGGGCAGTCCCCTTTCCCCGTTCAGTACCTGACAGAAGTTCAGGGAGTAAAGGGGCTGGCTGATCACGATGGCCTCCGGGTCGTTGATGCTGCCCCCGGCCATGGCGTTGCGCAGGACCACCAGTCTGGTCCGGGTCAGGAGGTCGTGGCAGAACCGGGTTCGGCTCTGATAGGCGCCGCTGTCTACAAACACGTAGTCAGGCCAGCCGTCCGTAAGGGAAAGCTCCCGAACCTCCCGATAGGGCACGCCGAAGTTCTTTGCCATGTTTTGGAGGAGCTGGAGGGTTTCCTTCGACTGGAAGATGGCCCCGACGGAGGGGATGGCCGCCAGTACCGATTCCTTCAGGCAGGCGGCGGGGGCAGGGTCCGATACTCTCTGGGGGACGGTGAAGTAAAATTCACTGCCGGCTCCCAGCTCGCTGCGGACGCCGATTGTACCTCCCATGAGCTCCACCAGCTTCCTGGAAAGGGAGAGCCCCAGGCCGGTGCCCTCTTTGTTGCGGTTTTTCAGCTGGTCCACTTGCTGGAAGTCGCTGAAGAGCCGGGGGAGGTTTTCTTTGCTGATGCCCTGGCCCGTGTCGGCGACGGTGACGGTGAGGTCGATGGTGTCCGGGCCGGTTTTCTTTATATCGATGGAGAGGCGGACGTGGCCCCGGTCGGTAAACTTGATGGCGTTGTTGGTGAGGTTTATGATGATCTGGCGGATGCGGACGCTGTCGCCGATGAGCTCCCGGGGCAGGCTTTTGTCCACCGCGTATTGAAGCTCGATGGGTTTTTCCCCGATGCGGTTCAGGAGGATCATGCTCATGTCGTTCAGGAGGGAGAGGGGGGCGTAGCCGCCGTTTACCAGCGCCATTTTGCCGGACTCCACCTTGGAGAAGTCCAGGATCTCGTTGATTATGGACAGGAGGGAGCTGCCGGCGGTGCAGATATTTCCCAGATATTCCTTCTGCTGGCTGGTGAGGTGATCCCGCAGGAGAATTTCCGTGATGCCCACGATGGAGTTCATGGGGGTGCGGATCTCGTGGCTCATGGCGGCCAGAAAGACGGACTTGGCCCGGTTGGCATCTTCCGCCTTGTCCTTCAGCTGTTTCAGCTGGTCGGCCCGGGCTACCTCCTCGGTGATGTCCACCAGGGTGATGAAGCAGCCGATATCCGCCCGGTTGTGGGTGATGGTCTGAAGCCGGGCGCTGTAAGTGGAGCCGGCAATGTTCAGCTTGCTGGTTTTTTCCGGGCCGATCTGAGATGCCTTCGATTGGAGCCACATGACCAGCTGGCCCGGCAGCACATAGGAAAGGATGGCGTTGGCGGCCTGGTTGGTGTAGACCGTGTGCAGGTCCTTGTCCAGCACGATGACCGCTTCCGCCACGGTGTCCAGCACGGTGTCCTTCGCCGTCCGGACGATATCGTAAACCCCGTAGCGGGAAATGAGGAGGTACATGGCAAAGGCATCCAGGAATATGCCCAGGGGGATCATGTTGTCGGTGACGGCGCCGCTTCCCGAGAGAAGGGCAAAAAATATGGGAAACAGCTGGACAGCGGCGATATTCCGGCAAAGGGCGGCGCTGTCTTTATTTTCCGCCGCAAGGCTCCTTTTGTACCGCTCCCGGATGACGGACAGGGCCAGAGCGATATTGGCCAGCAGGAACAGGCCGATGAAGAGCCGGGCGGGGCCGCCGCCGGAAGCGATCACATATTTTCCGGGGATAAGGGTGGAGTCCAGAAAGGCGTAATCGGAAATCCCGAAGCCGTAATCGTCAGCGGCGAGAACCAGTACCGCCGCGGCGACGGCCCCGAGGGTCAGGGAGAGCAGGAGCCGGGGGGAAAGCTTCCGGCCAAAGAACTGGCAGATGAACAGGGTGCAGAACAGGCAGGCCTGATTTTCGGCCAGAACAGTCAGCCGGGACAGGGAGCGCATTTCGTGGAGGGAAAGGGCGTGGTAGCCCATGAGGGTCGTGCCCAGGGCAAAAATGCAGCAGGCCAGTAAAAGGAGCATGGGGCTCCGGAAGCCGGTGCTTTCGTTTCGGTAGACATCAAGGAATACGCCGGTAGCGATCAGGATGCAGATCAGGTTCAGGTAATACCATAAGCTGGCGGTCATACAGCGGCCTCCTTCCTTTCCGGCAGGTCATCCTCCGCCAGATCCAGGGGAAGGGTGAGGATGAAGGTAGTGCCCTCGCCCTGGTTGCTGGTGATGGTGAGCCGCCCGTTCATAATTTCCGCCAAATGGAGGGCCACCAGGGTGGTCAGGCGGGAGGTATAGGTCAGATCCTCGCTTAGGGCGGACAGGGGGAATTCCGGGTGTAAAATCTGCCGCAGCTGGGTATCGGAGAGGCCCTGGCTGGCATCGGAGATCATGAAGCGGAAGAAGGCAAAGCCGCTGTCCTGTCCCGCCATATCGTCGGTGAGCTCGCTGGCGGCAAAGTTGGCGGCCCCGCCGGTTTTGGTAAAGATCACCGCGATGGTAAGCAGCTGACGGAGGAGAAATTCCAAATGAGCCGGGGAGGAGTAGACCTGCCGGTGGAGCAGCCGGAGGCTGGTATCGATGGTCACCCGGCGGGGAGCGCTGATCTGTTCCGCGTCGCTGATGATCCGCTGAAGCAGCTGGTCCAGGTGGATTTTCTCCCGGGTGAAGTCCATCTCCCCCGTATGGATGGTGGTGAGCCGCAGGGTATCCTGTAAAATGGTATCGAGGGCGGCGGCGGATTTTTTCAGCTTTTGAAGGGAGGCCGGATCGGCCTGACCGGCGGGAGTCTGAAGGGAAGCGGCGCTCTCCTGAATTTCGTCCAGGCGCCGGCGGACGGTCTCATTGACCGCGGCGACGATGGCCCGGCGGTCGCTGGCATTGCGGCGGGCGTCGGCGAGAAGCTCCTTGAGGATCCGGTTGTCCTCCCGCTTCCTGGCGATATTTTGGTAGATAAAGACCATTATGCCAGCCAGCATGAGGATGAAGCCGCCGATGACCCCAAATTCAAAGGGACTTATCCGGTTGACGATAAAAGCGTTTTTCTCCTGCGCCAGCGCCCTTATCCGGGCATCGCTGACCATCGCCGCCGGCAGGGTGGAAATCCCCTGGTTCAGGATGGCCCGGAGGGTGCTGCTGCCGGCGGCCACCGCCATGGACACCTGGTAGGGCTCCGGCAGGGGAAGGTGCCGGAAAAATGTGTCCGGCCTGCGGTTTTGGGCAATCATATTTTGCAGCAGATCCGATTCCATGATGACGCTGTCCACCTCGTTCCAGCTCAGGGCGTCGAGGCAGTCCTCCATATCCGGGTACAATTTCACCTGGGCGTCGGGATAGTGGATATTTATATAGTAGGCGTACTGGTTGTTTTGGGCCGGAACCGCCACTCTGGCCAGCAGCTCCTTGTAGGTTGAGGAGATGGCCCGCTGGTAGATCAGGGACATTTTGGAGGTGGTGACCGGGCGGGTGATCACGATGTTCTGCTCCTCCGCGGCCCAGTAGCTGCCGATTACCGGCACGCCCACGTTGACGATGCCGGACCGCAGGGCGTAGACCAGCTGGCCGGGGCTGCTATAGGGAACGTATTGGAATTTCAGCCCCGAGGACAGGGCGATGTGGCTCAGGACCTCCGGCATTATTCCCGATACGGAGTCCGAAGAGTTCACATCCGTCTTGCAGTAGGGAGCGGCTTCCTGAACGTAGCCCACGTTAATCACGGGATTGTTTTCGATAAAAACCTGCTCCGTGTCGGTTTTCAGAGCGGAGACAATGGTGCTGCCGTTTATGTATTTCAGATAATTTTCTTCATTGTAAAAGGGGTTGAGGCCCTGAATACGGCGGATGGCATAGTTAAGCTCGTCCATTATCTCCGGATTTTCCCGGGAAACGGCGAAATAGGTGGCGGCCTGCCCTACTTTGGCCCCCATGACAAAGGAATCGTTCCGCTCCGGGGCCTTGGTGATGGTGGTGGTGACGATGGCGTCCACATAGCCGGTGCTCAGGGTATCCCGCAGGGTGGACTGGGACTGAATGGGGACGGTGGCGCACTTAATCCCCTGGCGGCGGCAAAACTCCGCAAAGATGTCGGCCAGGTAACTGCTGGGGGTAATGCCGACGGTTTTGCCGTCCAGGGTAGAGGGGATGCTGGCGGAAACCACCGGCTGTCCCGGGTGGGTGTAAATATAGTATTCTTCCACCCCGCAGGGGAGGGCGCTGAAAAGAAGCTGGCTCTCCCGCAAGGGAGTTTTTGCCACTCCGGCCATCAGATCGATTTCTCCCCGGCGGAGCTTGGCCAGCAGGATTTCAAAGTCCCCGTAGACATACTCATACTGCCAGTCTGTATGGTAGGAAATTTCCTGAAGATATTCGTAGCCGTAGCCGGATTTTGCCTCCCCGTCCCTTCCCTCCTGAAAGCCTGCCTGCACGAGATAGCCCACCCGGACGATCCGGCTGGCGGCCAGAGCCGTCCCCTCAGCCGGCAGCAGGGCCAGGGACACAAAGGAAAGGACCGTAAAAGCCAGAGCCGTGAATTTTTTCAGAGCAGCCACCACCTTTCGCAGCATATTCCCTTCGGGAGCATCGGCTGTTGTAATCTTACTGTAATCTTACCTTTTGTTGGGGCTTGTTGCAATAGATTATTGAAATATATTATAACCGCCTCATAACTGCCGCGGTCAAT
>CAZIKQ010000074.1:0-6236 GCA_964540025.1 uncultured Schwartzia sp.
TGACCAATAAAAATCTGATCCACAATATTGTAGATTGAGCCGACAAGAGACGCCACAATACTTGGAACAGCAAAATTTTTCAACAGCTTTGAAATTTTTTCACAGCCCAGCGGATTTTCAGTCACTAAACTCCTCCAGCTTTCTTTCTATATGGAGTTCCGATGTGATATTTTTGCCCGCCTGTATCAGGAAATCCGTAAAAAGGCGCTGATCGGATTCGCTCATACCCTGCAATAAAAGAGTTTCCGTCTTTTCACATACCGTCTGTATCTCGTCAATTGCAGATAGCGCGCGCTCCGTAGGATACAGCTTACACGTCCGCTTATCCTTATCATGCGGGGAACGTGTAATCATTCCCTGCTTTTCCAACGCCGCAACCGTCCGTACAATATTGCTCGGATGAACATAAAACATATCCATCAAGGAATCCTGTAATATGCCGGGCGAATGACAAATTTTGATCAGGAACATATGTTGGCTGCTATTGATCCCAAAGGGGGCAAGCTGCTTATCCAAATAGATTTTGTAAAATCGGTCTGTTACCGAAAGCCATTTTAACAATCGCATAGGTATATTCCTCCTAACTGCAAGTATTATAGCACAATATGTGTGCGCACGCAATTTTAAGAATGTGCAATATTACTATTGCGCGCTTCGCAAGCACTGGTACCTCCGGTTCCCTGTGGGGCAGGATGCCGGCCAGATGTGACGGAGAGGGCGCTCGCTTCTCCTTTAAGGCTCCCGCCAACCTGCTGGGGTCCTTAGACGAAAGAAGCGACCGGGACGCTCTCTCCCAATCGCTTCTTCCCAATCCCATTATTCAAGAAAACACCAGCGCCATTTTTTATTTATCGATTTGGCTTTCGGTAAATTCATCGGCCCGGTGACCCATGAGATGAATTTTGGCGTAATCCTTCTCAAAAGCCTGCAATTCATCGGTGGACATCCGGACCTTCATCGCCCCCAGGAATTCATCCAGATGTTTAATGCTGGTGGTTCCCGGAATGGGAACGATCCAGGGCTGCTCCGACAGCATCCAGACGAGAGCGAACTGAGCCGGGGTGACATTCTTCCGCTTCGCCCATTTCTCCACCAGCTCCACGATCTGCATATTGTGCTTCAGAGCTTTCGGGGCGAACATGGGCAGGGTGGCCCGCCGGTCCGGCTTTTTGAACCGGTCGTGGGCTTTTATCGCCCCGGTCAGCAGAGCCCGGCCCAGGGGACAATAGGGAACGAGGCCGATCCCCAGCTCCTCGAGGGTGGAAAATATTTTTGTTTCCGGTTCCCGCCAAATCAGGGAATATTCGCTTTGGACGGCGGCGACGGGGCAGACGGCATGAGCCCGCCGGATGGATTTCGCGCTGGCCTCCGATAAGCCGAAGTGCAAAACCTTTCCTTCCCGTATCAGGTCCTTAACGGTACCGGCAACCTCTTCCATGGGAATTTTCGGGTCGACCCGATGCTGATAAAGGAGATCGATATGGTCCGTCTGGAGCCGTTTCAGCGAGCCTTCAACAGCCCGCCTGATATGGCTGGGCTCGCTGTTCAGGGCGGTGGACTGGCCTTCCTCCACCCCGAAGCCAAACTTCGTGGCGATCTTCACCTTATCCCGAACGGGCTTCAGGGCCTTGCCCACCCAGGTCTCACTGGTATAGGGCCCATAAACCTCGGCTGTGTCAAAGAACGTCACCCCGGAGTCATAAGCGTGGCGGATCATTTTGATCATATCGTCTTCCCGATATTTTCCGCCGTAATAACCCACCATGGGCAGACAACCGAGGCCGATGGCCGAAACGTTCAGCCCGCCTAAAAATCTTTTCTCAACATTCGTCATCCATCTTCTCGACGTGCCGCCGGGTTCCCCACTGGCTAAAACCTTCGTAAGCCCGGTAGAAGAAGCTGCCGCTAAAACAGCCAACCCCGATGCAGTTTGTAAAAATTTTCTGCGGTTCATAGTCCCGTCAAACATAGTACAACGCCTCCCTGAACGTAATTTGTATAAATTATATTAAGATTCATATTGCTCCTTTGAGTTATAATAACTCACTCGAAGTCTCCCCTTTAGGTGATAGCCTTTCCCTCTTTATCTACCCTCCTTTTAGAAAACCTTAATCCCAACTCAAACAGCGCATACGTTGGAACGAACAGCATGACCTGGCTCACGACATCCGGGGGCGTCAGCACTGCCGCCAAAACCAGCAAAAGCACGACAATGTACGGACGCTTATCGGCGATTGTTTCGTAATCTATAAACCCTGATTTAATCAGCGCGTGGGTAATCAGCGGCATTTGGGCCATCAGTCCAAACACCACAGCCAGCCAAAGGGACAATTCTATCACGTTAGAAATCCCAAACACCGCCTGCATCTGCCCGGTTGAAAAACTCATGCCGAAATTTATTATCAGGGGAAGCATCACAAACAGACAGAATAACACGCCGCAGACAAATAATCCGCTTGATAACAGGACAATGGATTTTATAAACTTTCTTTCGCTGTCATAAAGGGCCGGTAAAATAAAATCCCACAATTTCCTGGCGATGTAAGGGAAGCACACCACCAAGGCCATGACCAGCGCAATTTTCATCTGAAGAATAAAAACCTCGGCGGGTGAAAAATAACTAAAGGTTATATTATTGTCCCCTGTTAAGATTTTTATTAAGTAGTCTAAAACTTCCGGTGAAAAATAGAACGCGAATGGCAACGCAGCGCCGATAGAGATAAAACATTTCAAAAGGGTTTCTCTAAGGGCTTCCAGGTGGGAAATTAAATTTTCATTGTTCTGATAATTTTCCATCGTTATGCCTGCTATCTGTTTACAACGCCCTTCACCTGATATTCAACCGGCTGCTCCACCACGTCCTCTATGGATTCTTTCAGCTCGTCGGTTTCCTTTTTTATGACATCCTTTGCCTTTCTGAACTCGTAAGAAGCCCGGCCGAAAGCTCTGGCCAGCTCAGGGATCCGTTTGCCGCCGAAGAGCAAAAGCATCACCGCCAGTATCAATGTGATTTCCGTTATGCCTAAAGACATAGTATCCTCTCCTTTTTCTTCTGTTGAAAATCCGCCATCTACGGGAAATGAAATGGCAGAACCCTTGAATGTTTTCATGAAGAAATTCCCGGGAAAATTTCTTTCTTGACTGCATTATAATCAACGGGTGCCAAAAGATAAAATGCTTATATTAGATGGTCTGTCATGCCTGAAATAAATAGCCGCCCCCAAGCCTCGCCTAAAGGGGAGGTGCCCGACAGAGCGGAAGGGTGACAAGACCAGCCGAGCAATCATTTATTCACCCCCCAGTCGGCTGCGCCGCCAGCCCCCCTGAATGAGGCCAATCAGACGTAGCATGGGTTGCCCTTTTATCTATTAAGTGCGCCCGGACGGCTGGCGGGAATCTGCTGGCCTGCATTTAGCGCCGATTCTGAAAAATCTTTCATAATTTATTGAAAAACCATTATTGCCGCTGTATAATGTCCCTTACAACGAGGTAGCGCTGATGGAACCACAAGCTCCGGCGGTTAGCCCGCCTTTGTATAATATTATTTCCCGTCTCGTCGACGGCTACGGCCGGTGGTATGATTTCGACCGGGATCCGGCGGAATGCCTTGAGCGGCTGTCAGAAAAAATTAAGGGGCAGGATTCGACGATCCCCGCTGATGCTCCTCCCGGGGCCGGAAAGCTGTCCCCGGCCCCGATTATTTCGGCGGCCCTTCACGAGGAGCAGGGAGCCTATCTCCTGACCCGGAAGGCCACCATGTGGGAAAGCCACAGCCACGAATTCGTCTATTTTTTTCTGCTGCGGTCGGGCGTTCCCCTCACGAAAGAGCTGTTTTCAGAAATTTCCGATACCGCCGTCAGTCTGGGCCGGGAGCGGGTTCATCCGGACGCCAATCACCTCCGCACGGACGTCACCTGTCTCATTGTGGCGGATGGTGCTGATGATCCGGGGCTGGCCGCCCTGAAAAAATGGTCGTACCGGGAGAATTTCAAAATGTCCCTCTACGGCTGGCTGGACGGGCGGGCGGCCCTCGTTACCCCCCGGTCCATCATCACCGGTAAAGGCGGCGGGCGGCTGGAGGACTTTTTGGAGAGCCTCCTGTATCCTGACCGGTACCGGGCCAGGAACCGGGGCTGGCGGGGCTGGCTGCGGCGAATCTTTCGCTGACCCGGCGGCTTAAAACGGGATGTAAACGCTTTACATACATCATCATTTACCAAGAAAGGAAGTTTTTTCAGCATGAATGGTTTCATTCTCCTGGTCATCTCCCTGGTGATCCTGGGTCTTGGCTACAAGGTCTACGGCGATTGGCTCTGCCAAAAGTGGGGCCTCGATGACAAAAACGTGACCCCGGCCCACCGGATGGAGGACGGGGTTGACTATGTGGCCGCTCCGGTTCCGGTGCTTATGGGCCATCACTTTTCCTCCATCGCCGGCGCCGGACCCATCACCGGCCCTATCGCCGCCGTGGGCCTGGGTTTCGGCTGGCTGGCCTGCACCCTCTGGGTCCTCATCGGCGGGATTTTCTTCGGGGGCGTCCATGACTTCGGCGCTCTGGTTGCCTCTATCCGGCACGATGGCAAGTCCATCGGCGAAATCATCTCCGCCAATATGAGCCTCCGGGCCAAGCGGCTCTTCATCATTTTCGCTTACCTGACCCTCATTTTGGTAGTGGCCGCTTTCGCCGCCATCGTGGCCTCCACCTTTTCCGCCAAATTTGACGCCGCCGGAAACGTGATCCTGGCCCAGAGCGTCAGCCAGGCCCGGGTGGCTATGGTTTCCCTGCTGTTCATCCTCATTGCCATCGTCTTCGGCTTCTGCGTGTACCGCCGCAATACCTCCATGGCCGTTTCCACCCTCATGGGTATCGTGGCCATCGTGGCCATCATCGCCGTTGGCATCAACTGGCACCCCTTCTACCTGCCCCACTCCACCTGGATGTGGATAATCGGTCTGTACATTGCGATCGCCTCTGTCGCTCCGGTCTGGATCCTGCTCCAGCCCCGCGATTACCTGTCCTCCTTCCTTCTTTACGCAATGCTGGCCATCGCGGTGGTGGCCGTGGTAGTTTCCCAGCCGACCCTCAGCGCTCTGCCCCTCATCGAATCGGCCAGCTGCAAGACCTACATCTTCCCGGTGCTCTTTACCACCATTGCCTGCGGCGCTATTTCCGGCTTCCACTCGCTGGTTTCCTCCGGTACCACCTCCAAGCAGCTGGATAAAGAGAGCGACGCCAAGCCCATCGCCTACGGCGGGATGCTCCTGGAATGCGTTCTGGCCATCCTGACCCTCTGCGCCTGCGCTTACGCCTACAACTGGAACGCCACCCATCCCGATGCTCTGTTGAAGGGAGCTACCGCCATCTTCGGCGGCGGCATCGCCCACATGATCGACGATACCTTCCCCGGCACCTACGATATTCTCTACACCCTGCTGGTGCTGACCTATTCGGCTTTCTGCCTGACCTCCCTCGATACGGCCACCCGTCTGGCCCGCTTCATGTTCCAGGAATTCTGGATCGACTCCTCCAGGGGTGAAACTCCGGAAAACGTAACCGGCTTCAAAAAGTTCCTGGTAAATCCCTACGTGGCCACCATCATTACCGTTATCCTCGGAGTGCTCCTGGGCATGAACGGCTTTGCCAAAATCTGGGCCCTCTTTGGTTCCGCCAACCAGCTGCTGGCGGCTCTGGGCCTCATGGCGGTAGCTGCCTGGCTGGCCAATATCGGCAAGGACAACAAGATGTTCATCTTCCCGGTCTGCTTCATGCTGGTGGTGACCATCTCCTCCCTCTGCCTGAACACCAAAGACCAGCTGGCCAAAATCTCGGCCGGGGGCGCTGACTGGGGCCCTTACGCCCAGGTCTTCTTCGGCGTGCTGCTCACCGTCCTGGCCATCGTGCTGGCCATCGAGGGATTCCAGACCCTCCGCCATCCCCGAAAGCAGGAATCATAATATCTTTTCCCTTTAGCAAAAAAAATGCTGCCCGGCGGTTTCGCCGGACAGCATTTTTTCTTGCCGTGCTTTCTTAATCTCAATAAAAGTCTGAAATGTATTTTCAAGGGATCGTAATGACGGGCGGAGAGGATAATTGCCTCTCCTTTAGGGGAGGTGCCTGAAGTGCGGAGGGGTGAAACACCTGCCGAATATCTTGCCTATTATGTCACCCCTCAGTCAGCTTCGCTGACAGCTCCTTCAAACTACTAAGCTCTGCCATCGTCTTGCGACTCGGCAAT
>CAZIKQ010000075.1:0-6232 GCA_964540025.1 uncultured Schwartzia sp.
GCCGGAGGGGTGACAGACTAGGCGAACGGTTTATATTTTCACCCCTCAGTCGCTTCCAGCGACAGCTCCCCTAAAGGGGAGCCTGCACCATTTTCCCCGGCAGCGGCTATCATCCCACTGCATTTCAACAAATTTTGTGCAAAAGCCGGGGTAAACCGGTGGATATTGTGGATAAAAATGTGGATAACTGGGGAAAATCCCCTCGTTTATCCACAAAATTTGCCAAATACTCAGAAACAGACGGTTAAACAGGAGGCAGACCCGTGCGAGTTGTTATTATCGGAGCCGGCAAGCTGGGCTACAGCATTGCCGAGCTAATGAGCAATGAGCAGTACGACGTGGTGTTTATCGACCGGGATGAACAGCGGCTGGAGGAAGCCAAAAGCACCCTCGACGTTCTCACCATCTGCAGCGCCGCCACCAGCCAATCCCTTTTCCTCGACCTGGATGTAAAGGGGGCCGACATGGTTATCGCCGTTACTGACAGCGACGAAACAAACATGGTGGCCTCGCTCATGGCGAAGCACTTCGGCATCCGCCACACCGTAGCCCGCATCCGGGACGCCCAGCTGCTCCAGGATGGCCAGGAATTTCTGAAAAAAAGCTTCCAGATAGACCAGATAATCAATCCGGAGCTGATTACCGCCCGGGAAATCCGCCGGGATATCATGACCCCCGCCGCCCTTGACGTGGAGGATTTTGCCGGGGGAAAGGTCCGGCTTTTCGAGGCAAAAATCAGGCGCGGCTCCAAATTTTCCGGGGTCATGCTGAAAGATCTGCACCTGCCGAAAAATGTGCTGGCGGCCATGATTTTCCGGGACAATCACATGATTATCCCCCACGGCAGCGACGCCCTCCGCCCCGGGGACAACGCTTATTTCGTCGGCGATCCCGTCTCCATCGAGCAAGTCAGCAGCAACTTCGTCCAGCGGACGGCCAAGAAAATCAACCGGGTGCTCATCGTGGGAGCGGGCCGTACCGGCCGGGCCCTGGCGAAAATGCTGGAGGACGAGGGCCTCCGGGTAAAGATCATCGACAGCGATCCGGACCGGTGCCAGCTGGCCGCCGACCAGCTGAAAAAAGCCCTGATTATCCACGGCGACGCCTCCAATATCGACCTCCTGAACACCGAAGGGGCCGGGGACTCCGACGTAGCCATCTGCCTCACGGAGGACGACAAGCTGAACCTGATGCTGGCCCTGCTCCTGAAGCACATGGGAGCGGAGAAAACAGTAGTCCGGATCGCCCGCAGTGAATACACCGGGCTCATGAAGAAGGTGGGGGTGGATATCGCCGTATCCTCCCGGCTCCTGTCCGCCGCCGAAGTCCTCGCCTTTGCCCGCCGGGGGGGCGTCGTGTCCGTATCCTTTTTGGAGGGGGCCAAGGCGGAGGCGGTGGAGGTAAAGGTCCAGCGGGGCGCTCCCGTTATCGGCAAATCCCTCTCCATGGCCCAGCTGCCCAGGGAATGTCTCGTCTGCTCCGTGGTAAAGGACGGGGAGGCCCAAATCGCCCGGGGCAGCACGGTGCTGTCCGCCGGGGATACCGTCATCCTCATCCTCGATACCCGTTACTCCAATCAGGTGATGGAATACTTCAAGGGCAGCAAGACATGATTCCTGCCGATACAATAACGGCCCTTCAGGAAAAACACACACCTGAATGCCCCTTCAGCTGCTCATGGGACCTCAATGGGGAGCCACACCATAAAGCCTCCCCTGTAGGGGAGGTGGCGGCGTAGCCGCCGGAGGGGTGACAGATTAAGCGAGCGGCTCGTCATATCACCCCTCAGGCTCCTGCGGAGCCAGCTCCCCTGTAGGGGAGCCTATGAGATGGATTAGCGGTTGCCCCTTTCAGGGGCTAAGCGCTCACGCCAACCTACAGGGGAGCCTGCTAAACCGATCAGAGGTTTCCCCCGATAATCAAATCTTCACATCCAACGCTCACAAACCCTTATCCCCGTTCAGAAAGGAGGCGCCGATACGGATTATCGTCTTATTGCCGGAATTTTGGGGCGGCTTATCGGCTTTGCTTCCCTCAGCCTGCTGATTCCCCTGGCCTATGCCCTTTACGACGGCTCCACCGCCTATGACGGCAGTAAATTTATCGGCGCCGCCTGGGCCGCCAGCGGTCTGCCGGCCTTTGCCACCACCCTGGCGGTTTCTCTCGCCCTGGGAATCGTCCTCATTGCCACCGGCGCCTACCGTCGGGGGGTGCTTCCCATTGGGGAAGGCTCCATTCTGCTGGCTCTCTTTTTTTCCTATATGACTGTCTTTGGTATGCTCCCCTACTACAGCTCCGGGCGGTTTGACCTGCTTGACGCCTTTCTGGAAAGCGTCTCCGGCTTCACCACCACGGGGATGACCATCCTGCCGGGGGATGTTCCCCCGGCCTTCGTCCTGTGGCGTTCCCTGACCCAGTGGCTGGGAGGACTGTCCATTCTGGTGGCCTTTTTCACCGTTCTCTTTCCCCTGGGCGGGGCTTTCGGCCTGGTTCTCCCTGAGGGAAGCCGGGCTCCTGTATCGAGGCGGCTTTCCTCCATCAACCGCCTGGCCCTCCGGGTGGCTCTCACTTACCTGATGGTCACCGCTGTCCTGATAGTAATTTTCCGTTTGGCGGGGGCGGGTTTTTTTGATGCCGTCAATCTGGCCTTTGCGGTGATTTCCTCCGGGGGAACCCACAATACCCTTGAGCCCGGCCTGATAAACGACAGCATTATGACGACGGCCCTCATGGTGGGAATGCTGTTTTCCTCCGGAAATTTTCTCCTGTACCATGAGGCCTTCCGCCGCCGCAATCCCATAAATCTTTTCCGTTACGCGGAGCATCGTATTTTTCTGATAACCGTCCTTGCCGTCGGCCTTCTGATGGGATTTTCCCTTTGGGCCCACGGAGTGTACGATTTCCTTCACGCTCTGCACCGGGGGCTCTTTGAGGCGGTTTCCTTCGCCACCACCACCGGCATATCCACCGCCGAGTACCTGCCCTGGCCCCCCTTTGCCCGCCTTTGTATGCTGCTGCTGGCTTTTACCGGCGGCTGTATCGGCTCCGCCTCCGGGGGGTTGAAGGTTGCCCGGATGGTAATCATGCTGAAGGCCCTCTGGGGAGAGGTAAAAAAGACTCTCCATCCCCAGGCGTTTATTCCGGTATACCTGGGGCGGCGGCCGGTGGATCCCGTCGTCGTCAACCGGGTCATGAGTTTTTTCTTCCTGTACATATCCGTGCTTTTCAGCGGGGTTTTCCTCATTTCCCTGGTGAGCGATCTGTCCCTGATGGAGTCCCTCATGCTGGGAGTCTCCTGCCTTTCCAGCATAGCGTCCGCCGCGAAACTGGCGGGAGCCTCCGCCGCATTCAGCGGCTATCCGCCCCTCTTGAAGCTGGTCTGCGCCCTCCTGATGCTCATCGGCCGGCTGGAGGTGTTCGCCTTTTTCCTGCTCTTCGGGGCAGCGAAGCATTCCGGTGACCGGGAAAAGGGTCAGGGCCGCCGCAGCAGGGCAGGGGAGAGAAAGGTGAGAAGCCTCCGGGATATCAGAGACGCCAGCACCCTGTCCGATTCCCAAAGCGGCAGCTTCCTGGGCCGCCTGCTGAAAGGTGGCAGAAAATGAACATCCGGCTTGTAGTTCACTATCTTGGCAGGCTGGCCACCGGTCTCAGCCTGCTGATGATCATTCCCGCCCTGATCGCCATTCTCCACGGGGAAAGCGACGGGGTCGCCTTCATCGTCTCCTGCGGAATTTCCTTTATCCTGGGCATAAACATGAAAACGTGGGGCCGCAACGGCCCCGGTCCGGTTACCGAGCTGTCAATGCACGACAGCGTCGCCATCACGGCCCTCGGCTGGCTACTGGTAAATATTCTGGGGACCTTTCCCTACATTCTCTCCGGCTATCTGGGAATCCTGGACGGCATATTTGAAACGGCGGCGGGCTTCACCGGCTGCGGCGGCACGGTCTTTCCCGACCTGTCCGGACTCCCCCATTCCCTCCTTTTCTGGCGCTCCCTGACCCAGTGGCTGGGGGGCCTGGGGATCATCGTCATCTTCGTGGCCCTGCTGCCTCAGACGGGGCACAGCGCCCTGCAGCTCTACCAGGCGGAAACCTCCCGGATATCCTCGGGCCGCCGCCGCCCCCGCCTGCAGGAAATGGTGCTGGTAATCTTCAATATTTATCTTTTGTTCACGATTCTGGCCGGAGCCGTCTACTGGCTGGCGGGCATGGAGTTCTTCGCGGCTTTGAACCACGCCATGACCACTATTTCCACCGGCGGTTTCTCCGTCTACAACGAGTCCATCGCCTACTATGACAGCCCGGCGGTAGAAGGGGCGGTGATTTTTTTCATGGTGCTGTCCGGCGGAAACTTCAACCTCTACTACCATGCTTACAAGAACGGCCTCCAGGTCCTGTGGAAGGATACGGAGTTCCGGACTTACCTGGGGATTCTGGCCTCTGCCACGGTATTTATCGCCCTTTCCCTCGTGAATGCCCTTGATTTTTCTCCGGGAGAAGCCTTGCGGGAAGCGGCCTTTGTGGCCACGGCCCAGGCCTCCGCCGGGTTTTCGGCCTTCGATTATGAGCATTGGCCGGCCTCCCTCCAGTGCGTGCTGGTGCTGCTGATGCTCTTCGGGGGCTGTTCCGGCTCCACCACCGCCGGTCTCAGGATTTCCCGCCTCATCCTGCTGGTAAAAATGGTCGCCCGCTCCGTGGAAATATCCATCAATCCCCGGGTCCACAAGGCCATCACGATCAACGGCCAGCGGATTGACGACAGCGTCCTCTACGGCGTCGGCCGGTTTTTCTTTCTGTATATGTTCTTTCTGGCCCTCTGGACCCTCCTGTACACCCTGGACGGCATGAAGCTCTACGACAGCCTGGGACTGTCCCTGGCCTCAATGACCACCGTGGGCCCCGGCTTCGGCCTGGTGGGCCCCACGGAAAGCTACGCGGGCCTCTCCACCTGGTCAAAAATCGTCACCCTCCTGGCCATGCTCATGGGAAGGCTGGAAATGTTTTCCATCCTGGCTCTCTTTACCCCCGAGTTCTGGCATAGGGACCGGGGCTGGTAAATAAGCTTGCGCAACAAAATTCCCGCGGCAATTTCATCATAAAATTTACGTAAAAATATGTATGTCGCCATTATTTACATAAAATTTCTGAATTTTTCTCCCCGCAAAGAGGAAGAAAAAACGCCTGTCGCATTCTCCTGAACAATGACGTTATAATTTCTCGATAATTTTTCCAACTTTCACGAGGTGCAAACCATGCTTGATTACGATAAACCGATTGTTCAAAAGCGGGCCCTGGCGGTTCACGATATTTCCGGCGTGGGCAAATGCTCCCTGACGGTGGCGCTGCCCATCATCTCCGCCGCCTCCGTGGAATGCTCCGTCCTGCCAACCGCCGTCCTTTCCACCCACACCGGGGGCTTCACCGGCTACACTGTCCGGGACCTGACGGCGGACATCATCCCCATGGTCCGCCATTGGCAGTCCCTGAAGGTGAGATTTGACGCCATTTACACCGGTTACCTGGGCTCCTTCAATCAGGTACAGCTCATGAAAAAAATGGCCGCCGATCTTTCCGGCGAGAATACCCTCGTCCTGGTGGATCCCGTAATGGGGGACAACGGCCGCCTCTACGCCGCCTTCAACGAAGCTTTCCCTCCGGAAATGCTGGAGCTCTGCCGGGTGGCTAACATCATAAAGCCTAACATCACGGAAGCCCTTTTCCTGCTGGGGGAGAAATACCAGGAAGGCCCTTACAGCCGGGAATATCTCGAAGGCATCCTCCGGCGGCTGGCCGCCCTCACGGAAAAACCCAGCATCGTCCTCACGGGCGCCTGGCTGAAGGATGACCCCTCTAAGCTGGGAGCCGCCACCTGCGACCGCTCCACCGGGAAGATCGACTACATTCTCGGCCCGGCGGTAGAGGGAAGCTACCACGGCACCGGCGACGTCTTTGGCAGCGCTCTCGTAGGAGCCGCTCTTACGGACCACAGCCTGGCCGAAGCTGTCCGCATCGCCGTGGACTTCACCGTCCGGGCCATCCGCCTCACCCGAGCCGCCGGTACCGACATCCGCTACGGCGTGAATTTTGAAGCCTGCCTGGGCAGCTATATCAGGGATCTGGGCCTCGGCTGAAGCCCCCATTTAGGGGAAACGGCCCCAAAAGGCCTCCCCTGTAGGGGAGTGGCGGCGAAGTGCGACTCCCTAAGCTCGGCAATCGCTAAGGTCGCGTGC
>CAZIKQ010000076.1:0-6022 GCA_964540025.1 uncultured Schwartzia sp.
TTAGCCCCTGAAAGGGGCTTTAGTGCGAGCCATACAAACTACTTAGCGATTGCCGTGTCGTAAGACATCGGCAGAGCTTAGTAGTTTGCAGGAGCTGGCGGCGTAGCCGCCTGAGGGGTGAAGAATCAAACACGCCTCGGCTTGTCTGTCAATCCCCCGCAGCTTCCCCCGGACCCCAACCAAAAGGCTCCCTGCCTGACGGCGGCCCTGTCGAGCTGCCTTCCCTGCGGGAGCCTGATTCTCTTTCCTGGTTTTATTACAGCTGGAACTTTGCCACGCCGTTCTGGAGCTTTTGCGCCAGCTCCGCCAGCACCCGGGATGCCTCGGACATCTCATGGACGGTGGCCGCCTGCTCTTCGGTGGAGGCAGAGACGCTCTGGGCCTCGTTGGCCGTTTCCTGACCGATGGTCTTTGCCTCTTCCAGCTCCACAACGATCTGCTGGGCGCTGCCCGCCCCTTTTTGAATGTGGGCGATGGCCTGGCCAATATTGTTGTTCAGGTTGGTGATAAGCTCCTCGATATTTTCAAACTCGGCCCCGGTGCGGCGGACGCTTTCGGTTCCGGCAACGACCTCCTCGTTGCCCCGCTGCATGGACTGAACAGCCGAGGCCGTATCGTTCTGAATTTCCGCAATCAAAGTCGCAATATTGCGGGCGGCCTCGCCGGACTGCTCCGCCAGCTTGCGGACCTCCTCCGCCACTACAGAGAAGCCCCGTCCGGCCGACCCGGCCCGGGCCGCCTCGATAGCGGCATTCAAAGCCAGGAGGTTTGTCTGATCAGCGATGGAGGAAACGGTATCGACGATCTGGCCGATCTGCTGGGCCCGATTCCCCAGATTTTCTACCTGCTGGGAGCTGGCGCTGATCTGTTCAGCCATCTCCCTGATTTTGCCAATGGCCTCGGTTACGGCGGCCCGGCCGTTTTCAACCCCCTGCCGGGTACGCTCGGCCATCTGCTGCATTTCTTCAGAATCCTTCAGGAGTCCCTGCATATCCCCGCCCATTTCCGTGGCCCGGGTATTAATCTCCTCCAGGTTTCGGGACTGCTTTTCCGCCCCCTCGCTCATGGAGGTGGCGCTTTCCGCCACCACCCGGATGGTATCGCTGGTCTGGCCAAAGCTGGCGGTCAGCTCCTCAGACGACGCCGCCAGCTGCTCCGCCATCATGGCCACGTCCTTCAGGAACCGGGTCAGGCTGTTCTTCATCTTGTTTGCGCTGCGGCAGACCTCGCCGATTTCGTCCTGGGAATCCACCGTAAGATCCTCGCCCCGGAAATTGCCGCTGGCAATAACCCCCAGGGCGTCTACCGCAATGTCCAGCTTGCTGACGACCCGGCCCACGACCCAGGTTGCCACCACGGAAATCAGGATGACGGTAACGAGAACCGCGATCCCTACGGAAGAAATATAATCATCCTTGATGGCGTCGATGGTCCTGGTGGGAATGCCCATAAAAATCATGCCGACGATCTGGCCGTCACCGCCCTTTAAGGGCTCATACACGCTGTAGTATTGATGGCCCATAACCTCCACATAACCGGTATAGTTCTTACCGCCGTGGATAACGGCCTCAGCCACCTCGGCTGAACATTTGGTACCGGTGGCCCGGGCGCCGTCCTCCTTCTTGACGGTAGTAGCTACCCGGGTATCCCCCCGGAGGAAGGTCACATGGTTGCCGGTAAGCTCGCCCAAACGGTCAACGAACCCCGTATTTCCGTCGATCATCGTTTTCCCTTTGTACAGGGCCCCATCCACTACCTGCCAGGGTCCTTTGTCCATGGCGGAAGCGATCTCCTCAGCCGTGGCCGTATCGCTCTCCGCCTTCAGCGCCAGGGCTGTTTCAAAACCATGCCCGGCCATAATATAGCCGATTGCAGAGCTGACCGCGCAGGCCAGAACAATGAATATGGCAAAGGCCATAACTGCTTTTTGCTTTAACTTCAAAATGTCGTCCCTCCCTGAACTGTAAGTGGTACATTGGACAATAGTCCAAAGATTGTGTCTCGTTTAAGGCATTATAAGCCTATTGTCCGATAAATGCAACAGATATTTTATCCCTTTAATGTAAAGTCCTAACCGTAAATTCCTAACAAAAGGCTCTATAGAAAAACAGCCATAACCATTGGTAGTTAGCAGGTTCCGGGTTTGGGACACCAGAGCTTGTCCCCCCCTTCCCCCCCCCCCCGATAACAGGCTAAATTGCCTACATCAGTATGATCTAAAATACCTATTATCGCCATGCTGATTATGAGGGTGGTCTAACCTGCTTTGCAATTTCCGAAAAGACTGCATCATTAGTCTTGCGCAATCATCAGTCTTTCACAAAAAAAGAGCAGCCCGCGCCAGCTGCTCTCTTCAAACTGTTGACAAAATAGCCTCCCCTATAGGGGAGCCCAGCCTGTCGACAAATACCTATTTTGCGTCATTAACCAATAAGGCTAAGTCCCCTAAAATAGAGCCTGTCGGAATGACCAAAGATAAGTCGCATCCAATGCCTCCCCTGTAGGGGAGGTGGTCGAAGGACGCAGTCCGGAGACCGGAGGGGTGACAGATTAAACCCGAGCCGCTCGTCATATCACCCCTCAGGCTCCTGCGGAGCCAGCTCCCCTACAGGGGAGCCTATAAGACCGATTAGCCTAGCAGTTACCCCTCAGTCGCTTTCAGCGACAGCTCCTACAGGGGAGCCTCAGACAGAATAAAGACTTTGTCGACAAGCTGGGATTTTTTCAGAGAAATATCCCTTTTACGGTAAAGCCAGTCGCCTCACCGGGGCTTCCCGGCATAGCTTATCGCTCCACTCCGTAGGGCCAGTCGATTATCCCGCCCATATCCTTTATATTGGCATACCCCATCCCGGCCAGCAGCTTTGCCGAGGCCAGGCTCCGCCGTCCGCTGCGGCAGTATACGAGGATCAGGGCATTTTTGTCGGGCAGCTCCCGGGGCGCTCTCTGCTCCAGCTCAAAATCCGGGATAAGCGCCGCCCCTTTGATATGTCCCGCAGCGTATTCCTCCGGCCGGCGCACATCCAGCAGAATATACGCCGCCCCCGAATCCATTATCTTCTTCGCCTGCTCCGCCGTTATCGTTTCCATCCTCCCCCCGCTCCCGGCCGACCCGCCGGTACAGCCGATCGTCAGAATCGCGGCCAGGGCTAAAAATATTACCCGTAATTTTTTAATCATTCCCGGTCTCCTCCTGCTGATAAAATCCTCCGGCCCCGCTCCATTAGCTGATAGATGATAGAGCCCCATACTTACCCGGAACAGGGGACAGCCCTTTGCCGTTACTACCCGCTAATCCCCTGTTCCGTCCGGAGGAGCTTAAACCGCCGCCTCAAAGGTCTTTCTTACCAAATCCCGGCACTCTTCCTCGGTTTCTCCGGGATGAGCCTCATACAGCTTCTGCCCCTCCACAAACATGGAAGGCACGTAATAATAGTCTTTCCCGTATTTTTGGGCTTCCGGACTCCCGTCCTCCAGCCTTGTTATCTTGACGTCCTCGTACTCCGGATGCGCCTTTCTGAGCTCCTCGATAAGAATATCCGCCCTCCGGCAATAGGGGCATCCCTTCATAAAGATATATATTATTTCCTTCGCCATCTTGATCCCTCTTTCTTTTGATAAAAAATCCTGCCGGCTGAATAACCGGATTACCTGCAACAAGTTTAACCGTTGAATCCCTCCAGAGGAAAACTGCCCGGCAATTTCCTCAGCTGCCGCATTGTAGAAAATCACCGGTTAAATCGACAGCCTGCCGGCTGCTCCTTTGATTCATTCTTCCAAAAAGGCCCCGGGCAGATTTTCCACCCGGGGTCATATCCACAAATATTACGGCCTGAGATCACCTCATGCGGAAGATCATCTTTTCTCCCTCATCCATGGCTTCCTCAAAAGCATCTACCAACGCCCGGTCACGGCTCCGACCGCTGTCGCCCTCAACGGTGAAATCGTACCTCTTGCCAATGCCGTTCTTGTCGGCCAAAACCAGCACGAAGCGCTGGCTTGCCGTGTTTTTCGTCTTAAACCGGCCATCGTCATACTTCTTTTTCTCTCCGTAGGTAATGTCCTCGGTGGCATAGATGAAAAGCACGGGCCGGGCCTGCTGGGCGGCGAATTCCGCCAGAGCCTCCGGCTGGAGAATATGCTCTCCGGTATGGGCAGTGCTGTTGCAGTATTCGATCCACTTTGCCTGGATCGCCTTGTCGCAGACCACCCGCTGCCGGCCGGGCATCAGGTTATCATTCATCTCTTCCGCGATAATCCCGAAGAATAAATCCTGCCGGTCCAGATATTCCTGCTGGGAACCGATGAGCACCGCGGTATATTCCTGCGCCTCCTGATAGCTGGACCCAGCCTCCTGAACGGCCGCTCCGTTACCATACCGGTCATACAGCTCGTCGGTTTTTGAAGCAAATGCCGTCCCCGCGCAGAGGGTCGCCGCAGCCAGCGCAACAGCTAACGTCTTTTTCAGCATAATCATCTCTCCTTTTCATTCGGTAAAAATCCAACTGAAAACTTTTCTTACCTGTATTGTAGCAAAAATCTCTCAAAATGCAATAAACCGAGGATAAAATAATGTTAAACCAAAGATAAACTCAAGCTATTCCCAAAAGGCGTTTATTCCGCCTCACCCTGTTTAAGCCACTTTAGTAATCCGGTGGCTGCGTACTCTCCCATCCTTTCATACACCCTTGCCTTTGGGTGCCAGCCATCAAGGTACGCCTCCCGCAGCTCCTCCTCCGACGTTCCGATGGCCGGTTGAAGATCGAGGATAAAGGCCCCCGCTTCCCTGGCCAGCTCCGCCCGAAGCTCCCTTATCTTTCCGTTGGCTCCTTCCTCGCCGCTGAGTAAAGGCAGCGCCAGGCAGAGATGCCAGCCTCTCTCCGCCGCCAATGTCTTTACTTTCCCGACGGTATCGAGGATAACCCGTCTCGGGACGCCCTGTATGATGTCATTTGCGCCCCCAAAGAAAAGCACCCGATCAACGCCCTGCGGCAGAACTGCATACCGCATATTATCCAGTATCTCGCCGGTTGTTGCCCCGCAGACCCCCTTATTGATAATGCTGAATCCGTATTTTTCCAGCACAGCCGTCCAGCTGTAATCCGGAGAAAAGGGGAATCCATAGACAAGGGAGTCCCCAAAACAAGCCAGGGTCATCACCTCCGTCCCTCCTCCATCGCTTTTTACTGATAAGGTTCTTCATCTGAAGCAAATCGTCTACTAATAGACGACTTCTGCCTGCATGGCTTTTATTACCGATAAGTCTCCTCATCCGCTAATCCGGGAAAACCCGCCTGACAAATGTCCCCGGGAAGATCCGCGCTTAATTATTCCGGGCGAACTCAATATTCCCGGCCAGGGCATTATGTACCGGGCATTTTTCAAACGCCCGGGCAATGTATTTCTGCTTATCCTCTTCGGGGATGTCTCCCTCGATCTCCGCCTGCCAGCTGATGATCATGGAGCCCGGTTTTTTATTTCTGTCTTCATCGGCGGTAACCCTTACCTGCCGGTAAGACACCCCTTTCTTATCAAGGAGCATCCGGATAGTTATGTTCAGGCAGGAGGCAAAACCGCTCAGCAGCAGTTCAAAGGGAACCATCGCCCCTCCGCTGCCGCCGCTGGCCACCGGCATATCCATGGTGATCGAAGCTGACTCCCCCGTAATATCGGTCTTATAATTCTTCTCCTTGCTTATCGCCGTAATCATTTTACAAACCCTCCTTAACTGTATCAATATCTTTTCTTCCCTCTGTGCTGTATTCTACCGATACCTCCGCCTCTCATTATAATGCTAACCACGTTAAATGCCAACATAGGAAAATTTCCGGGAGATTTTTCCGCAGTATGCCACTGAAAGTAGTAACTACAAATCTATCTCAAAGGCTCCCCGTGGAGTAACTGCCACAACTCAAAGCCTCCCCTGTAGGTTGGCGTGAGCACTTAAATCGCTGAAAGCGATAACCGCTAATCCATCTCATAGGCTCCCCTCAAGGGGAGCTGGCTCCGTAGGAGCCTGAGG
>CAZIKQ010000077.1:0-5987 GCA_964540025.1 uncultured Schwartzia sp.
ACAAGGGCTTATAGCCCTTGAGCAAACCACCCGTTTGACGGGTGGTGCTGATTTACCGGTAAATTAAAATTTTGAAGTCACTAGCCTGGCGGTACGAAAGTTGGGCCCCAGAGACACGGGCATACGGGAGCAACTTTGTACTCGGCTGCTTTTGCGCATTAAGCATCCAAGCAACAATTACCCTTCATCGTCCCGTCGCGACCTTGCCTGAAAGGCAAACCGTATCGAACAAACCGATGAGCAGCCTATATGTAATAATGCGGGGTGCTTACGCCATAGCGTTTACCTTCTTGGCGAGAGTGGACTTCTTGCGGGCGGCAGCGTTCTCATGAATGGTGTTGTTGGAAGCCGCCTTGTCGATGGTCTTGGCGGCCAGATTGAGGGCAGCCTTCGCCTCGTCAGCGTTACCGGCGGTAACAGCCGCATTGACCTTGCGGATAGCAGCCTTTACGGCGTCCTTTTCCGCAACATTCTTGGCGTGGCGCTTTGCATCCTTTCTTACGCTGAGGATAGAAGCTTTAATATTTGGCACAGATTTCACCTCCTTGCAGAGAATTACTCAAATATACTATCATGCGAAAAATAAAAAAGCAAGAAATATTTAATTAGGAAGAGGATTTCGGAAAAGCCGGGGCGGCGTTTGCCTTGACCGGCGGGGCGGTTGGTGGTAAAGTAGAGTCTGCAGGCTTTCCTGTAAGGGAGCTGGCGCCGAAGGTGACTGAGGGGTGAAATGACAAACCGCTCAGGTAATTTATTGACCCAAGTGGTCTGACGGTTACAGTATAGGAGATAGCAGCATGGCGGAAATGGAATTGAAATACGGGGTCAACCCCAATCAGAAGTCGGCGAAGGTTTCAGTGGAAGGAGAGAAGCTGCCCTTTACCGTTTTGAACGGCCGGCCGGGCTATATAAATCTGTTGGATGCTCTGAACGGCTGGCAGCTGGTAACGGAGCTGAAGCAGGCAACGGGATTGCCCGCCGCCGCCAGCTTCAAGCATGTGTCCCCGGCGGGGGCGGCGGTGGCCGTGCCGTTGGACGAGACATTGGAGAAAATTTATTTTGTGGAGGGCGTGAAGCTCTCGCCGGTGGCCACCGCTTACATTCGGGCCCGGGGAGCCGACCGGATGTCCAGCTACGGTGATTTTGTGGCCCTGTCCGATGAATGCGATGAGCAGACGGCGGGCTTCCTGTCCCGGGAGGTGTCCGACGGCATTATCGCTCCCTCTTACAGTCAGGCAGCTCTGGAAATTCTGCGGAAAAAGCGCAAGGGGACATATCTGGTCCTTCAGATGGATCCGGCCTATCGCCCGGAAAAGCTCGAGAAAAAGCAGGTATTCGGCGTCACCTTTGAACAGGAGCGAAACGAGGTCGTCATTGACGAAAGCTGTCTGGCGGAGCGGCCCACCATCAACAAGGAAATTCCCGCTTCGGCTAAGCGGGATCTGCTCATCGCGCTGATCACCCTGAAGTACACCCAGTCAAATTCTGTCTGCTATGCTTATGGTGGTCAGGCCATCGGCATCGGGGCCGGGCAGCAGTCCCGGGTTCATTGCACCCGCTTGGCTGGGACAAAGGCGGATATCTGGTACCTCCGCCAGCACCCCAGAGTCCTGGCCCTGCCCTTTAGGGATGACGTCCGCCGTCCCGACCGGGATAACGCCATCGACGTATATCTCGGGGAAACCCCGGAGGATGTGCTGGCCGACGGAAGCTGGCAGCGGGTATTCACGGAAAAAGTTGCCCCCCTTACCCGCGAAGAAAAGAAAAAGTGGCTGGCGACGGCCACCGGCCGCTCCGTGGCCAGCGATGCCTTCTTCCCCTTCGGGGACAACGTGGAGAGAGCCGCCAAGTCCGGCGTCAGTTATATCGCCCAAACCGGCGGCTCCATCCGGGATGATAACGTTATTGAAACGGCGGATAAATACGGGATCGCCATGGCCTTCACCCGAATCAGGCTGTTCCACCATTGATTGGAAAGTTAAAAGGCTCACTGCCAATGCAGTGAGCCTTTTTGATATAGACGATGTTAGCTTTCGCCGAGGAGTTCACAACAATTTTTGAAGACATTGTCTACTGTAATGAGTTGCTGGCACTCTGGCTTTGGCCAAGTTGGACAGCCTTCTGGGGGACAAGAGCAGGGGCGGCGGGGGATATCGGCAGCAACAAGCCGGGCATTTTTGTTTAATGGAGGCCAACGCTTCGGGTTGCCGCAACCAATCATTGTGACCATGGGAATCCCTGTGGTTGAGGCAATATGCACGGAACCGGTATCTACGGAAACGAATAAATCGGTCATGCCAAACAAAGCGGTCAGTTCATTAATAGATGTTTTTCCGCAAAAGTTTAATACACCAATATCATTACCTATGGCAGCAATGACTTCATCTGCATAAGCTCTGTCATCGGGGGCGCCTATTATGAAGAATGAAGCCCTATACTTATGGGAGAGACGACGAACGAGGTCTGCAAAGGATTCCTTTGGCCAGGTTTTTAAGGGGAAGGTGCCCTTGACGCACAGGGCAATTTTCTTTGTGTTTTGCGGAAAGACGGATAACAGAGTGCGGGCGGTTTCCTGACTTTGGGCAGTAGGAGTAGGGATGACAGGGACATCGTGCCGGTTATCATTTGATAATTGGCGGACAATTTCCTGAAATGATTCAGCTTGAGGATTGTTGTGAAGAAATTCCTTGCCAATGTAGATTACTTTGTTGTAGAACCAAGTTACCCTGCTTGGTTTGTCGTCAAAGATAATATCGCTGCATACACGGGTGGGGATGCGAGCCAGCCAGCAGAGAAGAGCGGGGCGCAGTTTCCTGTCGAATGAGATAACAAGGTCAAAGTGGCGGCTTTTTATTTCCCGGAGAACTGTCAGCATATAACCGAGAGAATTGTGCTTCGATCGGTAGTTGAAAACGATTATGTCGTCAATAACGGGATTGTGCTGGGCAACACCCATGACTTCGGGGCGAACGAGCATGGTGATTCTGGCTCCTGGATAAATCTTTTTTAGGAGGGCGATGGCACTTGTTGACAGAACTACATCTCCCAGATTAACAAGAGCGTGTACCAAAATGTTTTTGTATTTTATCATTGTATATACCTTATAGCAGCTTTTTCAAACGGGACCATTCTATCACGATCATCCTCCAATTACAATACGGCATTATAAGGATGGGAAACTGTATAAGTGCTTTTATTCGGCATTAGCTATAAATGAAGTTTCGATGGAAATAAGCCTGCTTTTGTGATAGACTGTACAATATTACGGGAGAAATCTGCGCAAATTTTGAAAGGCGATAAGATGACCAAGGTTGGCGTGTCAGTAATAATCCTGACGAGGAACGAAGAACGAAACATCAAGGACTGCATTGAGAGCGTGATTGACTTTGCCGATGAAGTCTTGGTAATAGACGACGGAAGCACCGATGAAACTGTGCCCATGAGTGAGCGGTTGGGAGCAAAGGTGCTGTCTCATCCCCTTAATGGGAATTGGGGACAGCAGAAAAATTTTGCCCTGTATAATGCCGCTAATGACTGGGTATTGTTGTTGGATGCAGACGAGCGCATATCCGAGCCATTGGCAAGAGAAATTGTCGCAGTAGTTTCCGCCGGGGAAAAGTACACTTATGATATGCACCGGGAAAACCGATTTCGGTACCATAAGGCAACTCATGGAATCCTTCGCCCGGATCGGGTTTCCCGGTTGTTTCCCAAGGAAGGGAGCCTGGTCGAGGGCAGAGTTCACGAAACTGTGATTACGCCGTATTCTTTGAAACACTTGACCGGCCCGATTTACCATTATACTTATGACAATTGGGATCAATATTTCGGGAAGTTCAACAACTATACAAGGCTGGCCGCTGAGAAGTCACGAGAGCAGGGGAAGCACGCGACCTTTTTGAAGGACATAGTACTGAGACCCCTTTGGGCATTTATAAAAATTTACTTTATAAACGGAGGCTTCCTGGATGGCAAGCTGGGCTGGATTTTTTCCGTGAACCACTACTTCTATACCATGACGAAATATGTACGGCTGTATTATTTGGAGAGAACCGGTGGGAAGCTGTAGGAGGCCATTTTTAAGATTACGCTCATGATAGAGCGGCGTCTAAAGCATTGGCTGATTAGGGAAATTTTTGTATGTGAATTCTGCTAATGGAATTTTTGGTTACAGACAGTTGGTTTATTTAATGTCTGTTTAGGAATTAGGGGGCTTTCGTGGTTGAAGATAATGTTTGTAAATCTGGCAAGGATGGTGGAAGATACAGGCGGTCTGGCCAAGGTGGCCTGCGCTCTTTCAAATGCAATGGCAGAGCGTGGTCATGAGGTGAGCCTTCTTCACGCAGATGAAAGAGACGGGAAATTCTTTTTTCCGATAGATGAGCGGGTCGAGGTGTATAATATTAAGCTGGACAACGGCGGAAATTTCATTAAGATGCCAGCATATTTGCGGGTCATTAGGGAAATATTCAGGTTATACGGGCGTCAGCCAGCCAGTGAAGTGAACAGCTGGTTCAATGAGAAGTATCTGTAAGAAATTTTAGGTGGCTATCAATATGCGAATTGCGATATTGGAATCAATCGTCATGCCGGCGGGGCATGAGGTGGAATTTGATCGGATACTGGTGGAGGGGTTCAAAAAGCAGGGGCATGAGCCGATTATGCTGGTGCCGAAGGACTTCCCTTTTAAGCTGGATTACAAGACAAAGGTCGAATATCTGGAGGGGGGGAGAGCAGTTAGTTACGCAGGAGTGAGCAAGCTGAAGAAGCTTTTCCTGACAATCGTCAGGGAGTGGCGGAGGCTGGCTTGGTACAGGATCGCATTTTCAAGGGAATCGGAAAACAAATGGGATGCTATATTGATACCGACGGCAACTTGGCGAAACATGAGGGCGGTGCGTCATAGTCCTTTGAGAGATTCCAAAATTCCCGTGCTGTTCATATTTCATGGAATAAATCCGGGGGAACGGGGCAACTTTATAAAAGCGGTGCGTTCCGTAAAGAAGTATCGGAATATCCATATTGCGGTCTTAGGGTTACAGACTGCGTTCTCGGAATTAGCGGATTGCCCAAATCTGCATACAATACTGCCGCCTGTATACCTTCCTTTTGACCTGAATATTTCTCCTGAGTTTGAGGTACATAATCCCTTGCGACTGGGCTTTTTTGGTCAGTATCGCAAAGAGAAAAATTTGGAGTTTTTGCTTAAGGCTTTTTGCAAAGCTAATTTTGCGGTGCCGGTTCACTTACTGGTTCAGGGGGCAACTCCCACTCCGGCAGATTCGGCAGAATTTGAGAGATTGGCGAAGAAGTACGGGTTTAACATGGACATACGATTTTTGCATAAAAACCTGATTGGGATAGAATGGCAGCAGTACCTGATGGATAGCGACATACTTTTGATGCCTTATGGAGCGGAGCGATATCGGTATCATTGGAGTGCTATGCTTTTTACTGCGATTGGCTTTCACAAGCCAATCCTCCAGTCAGCGGAGATTAACCCAGAGGTGTTGAGAGAATTTAACATCGGGGAGGCAGTAAAGCTAGACAGCATAGAGACTTTCTCCGGCCAACTGGAAAACTTCGTGAATGCTTTTAGGGAAAAGGCGGAAGAATACAAGGTCGGACTCCTTGGGGCGAATGAGAAATACAGTCATAAAAACTTGATAGAGAATATCGTCAGGATATTTAGATTGGCTTAATAAGAGCAGTAATAAAGTATGGGGAATAATCAAACATGAGAGTATTGATGTTGTGTAATACGAGGTACCAAATTCTAAATGCGATTAATGCAAAAATGACTTTGTTTGTTGATGATTGCGTGGATTTTATCTGTATAAGTGAAGCTGAAGATATCAATCGCTTAACAGAACGAAAAAGGGAACTCCATATTTTTAATAAGGTATTGAGAGTAAAGCAGAAAAAGGTGAATGTTCATGCGTATCTGAAAAATATTGTGTCAGGGAAAAAGAATGTTTCTGGTCTGT
>CAZIKQ010000078.1:0-5945 GCA_964540025.1 uncultured Schwartzia sp.
TACCTCAATGAGAGCCACAATTCATTGCCTCCCCTGTAGGGGGAGGTGGCGGCGAAGCCGCCGGAGGGGTAACGAGACTAGCCGAAGCATTGATTTTCTACACCCCCCAGTCGGCTACGCCGACAGCCCCCCTCAATGGGGGCCGATTGACAGCTACAGCAGTTCCAGCAGTTTTTCGTACACCTCCGCCGCGTACAGCTCCTTTATCTCCCGGCGGGTCATTCCCGCTACCTGGGCCCTGATACGGTAATCGTGAATATCTCCGCCGTCTATTATGCAGTAATACGCCTCCCCCGCCCTGCTGCCCGCATTTTCCCTGTCCGTATTGCCCGTGGTGCCGGTAATCCCCACAGCAATATCCGCGCAGTACGTCTCCTGGGCCGCCGCGGCCATTTCCCGGGCGCACTGGGCTGAATACACCCCGTACTCCTGAATGATAAAGGGAGAAACCCCCGCGGCCACCTTTGCCTCATTGGAGTAAGTAACGATGCTGCCCTTAAAAACCGCGGAGACTCCCTCCGTATCCGTCAGCATTGACGCCAGCAGCCCGGCGGTACAGCTTTCCATAAAGGTTATGGTCTTTCCGGCGGCTATCAGCTTTTCCGCGACCTGTTTTTCCCGCTTCATTGTCCGCCTCTCTTTCCCGGCAGGGAATTCTGTATCCAGCCTCTTATCCATAATTTCCGGTAAATTTTATTCTCTTCGCCTCAGCATGATCTCCCTGCCCTTTTCCCTGAGCCATTTGTTCCACCGCCGGTATTCGGGATAAACTCTCAGAACGTGGCCGTAAAACCTTTCCGAGTGGTTCATCTCCAGCCGGTGGCAAAGCTCGTGGACGACGATGGCGTCTATTACCTCCGGCGGGGTAAGCATCAGCAGGCAGTTAAAACTCAGATTTCCCGCCCGGGAGCAGCTGCCCCACCGTTTTCTTTGGCACCGTATCGTAATCCGCCCGTAAGAAACCCCGAGGATTGCCGCATAATGCGCCGCCCGGGCGGGAATATATTCTCCGGCTTCTTTCCTCAACCGGCGGATGTCCTCATCAGTAATGGGCGGGAGGCTCTCCACCCTTTCCCACTCCCTTAGGGCAATAGTGAGATGCTTTTCGATCCAGTCCCGGTTCTCCTCAATTATTTCCCGGGCCCGCTTTTTCGTGGTTCTCAGAGGTACTCTAAGCCGGAGGATTCCTTCGCTGTTTATTTCTATTCTTGATGTCCGCCGGTGGCTGCGGATGATTTCGCAGTTTATGTTTTCCATATTTTTTTAGATAGTCACCCTTCAGGCGGCTGCGCCGCCAGCTCTCCTATAGGGGCCTGGTAGATAAATTAGATTGCCCCTATATTCTAGCAGATAGATAATGTAATTAAAACAGTCTGCTCAGACTTTTGTTTCAACCCTGATAAACGATCAGATCATGTGGCAAAGAACTTTTATTATAGTTTTCCGGCCTCCGGTAAATTTTGTTTCATGTGAAACAATTTGCCACCGACGATACTTTGATCATGGAGGTGGCCCTCTCCGATAAATCTGTTTCATGTGAAACAATTTGTGCCATATTCAACAGATAATGTCTGCCGGTTAAATTGATCAGCTTCACAGGTTATGTATACTAACACCAGGCTATATCAATCTATTAAATATCTTTTCAATAAAATACATCAGAAAAACCGAATAAATAAAAAAAGCGCGCCGGGAGGCCGGAGATTATTTTCCGGCCTCCCGGGCACGCTTTTCTTTTTCTTGATGTGAACTTTCGCAATTATTCCACGCTTTTGCCTATTTCGTCAAGGCAGCCCTGCACATCCTGGGATATATCCCTTACGCTGTCCGCCAGCTCCATCGCTTTTTTGGAATCATGATTCCTGTAGGCCTCAATAGCTTCAGCGCAGGTCCGGTGAAATTCCGCGTGGCAGTCTTCAAGGTGGTGAAACAAGGGATGATTCCCAAACATCTGACGGCCCTGTCCGCTGCACCATTTACCCAGGCGACAGGCGCTGTGATCCCGGACACTGCCGCTATCCAGGGACAGGTTGCCCCAGAGCATCTGATTTATCCGGGCCCGCCACAGCAGGTGGTCAGTCTTAGCCAGGTCGATGATTTCCCGGCTGCTGATGTCCAGATTTCTCCTGGCCAGCTCCGTCCGCATTTCGTCGTTGGTCTGAAGGGCCTCGTAAATGTAGCGGTTGCAGTCGTGGGTAGACTGGTTCTGTTTGTGAACGTCCTCCAGGGTAGTCCGCAGGCTGGCGGTCATCTCCTCGAAGGCGGCGGACTGCTCCTGAGCCATTGGCGCCAGTATGCTGACTGCCTCGCCGATACCGTCAAAGACCTTTGCCAGCTTCCGGGTATGGATACTCGCCTCGTTGACGGCGCGGGCGTTGTTCTTGAAGGCCTGATCCATATTGGAAAATTCCCCGGTGATATGATTGGCGGCGTCGCTGATGGCCGTCAGCTGGCCCTTTATTTCCTGAACGGATTTTTTGACTGCTCCGCCAGCTTCCTGACTTCCTCCGCCACCACGGCAAAGCCCCGGCCGTGCTCCCCGGCCCGGGCTGCTTCAATGGAGGCGTTCAGGGCCAAAAGGTTTGTCTGGTCGGCTATACCCTTTACCGCCGCCACCAGCTCATTGATATGGCAGGTGGAGTCGTTAAGCTGGGTAACGCTGGTGTTCATGGTTTGGAGCCCCTGCTCCGCATTGGCGGTTTCGTCAGATACGGTGGCAATGCTTTTATCGGCCATGGTCATGGCGTCCTGACCGGCTTTTGTCTGGGTGGAGGTTTCGTTGGCCGTGCCGGCCAGATCGATAATATCATTTGCCAGTGACTCGACGACTTTGTTCATTTCATCTATGCAGATGCCAACCCGCTCATTTCCCCGAACGATGGTATTCAGGGTATCGCTGACCTCCGTTGATTCATAGACGGCTCTGTTAAGACCCAGCAATAACTGCCGCATATCCGCCCGCTGGCTGTCTATGAAATGACATATCTTCTGCACCAACTCCCGATATTCCTTTTGGACCGGAACAGGGGGCTCTGCCGACAACTCGCCATTGTTTATACGGTCGAGCCAGTTCATAACGACCTTATGGTCATTTTGAGCCGGACCGTTGTTTAATCCTTTCCCGACGGACTTATTGTCACTGCTTTTGCTGGAAAAGAACATGAGATTATCCCTTACTTTCATTTGTCAGAATTACTTGTGTCCCTATCGTCCAGAAAACAGCCTTGGCTGCTTTCCTTTCTTTCTAATGTAAATCCTCGTAAATAGAGCCTGTAAGAAAATCGTTAATCAACATCGGTGGTTAGCGACTGCCGAGTTCGACTAACTCACTTAATAAGTCCGAGTGAAACGATGGACGAATTTAGTAAGTGTCATGCATGCGACCTTAGCGATTGCCGAGCGTAGAGAAGGCAGAGCTTAGGGAGTCGCAAAGCAATGGCAGAGCTTAGAGAGTCGCAAGAACGTGTTTTCGGCAGACTTTATTTACGAGGTCAAATTTATATTACAGCTTCAGCTTTATCAATTCATACTGACGGGTCCCGGCTCCGATTTTTTCCGCGTGGGCCAGGCAGCTCTGCCATTCGGAATTGGGAGTAGTGTTGTGGAAATGGTCATGTCCCTTGCAGCCTTCCGGATCCTTCGCCAGATTTTTTGCCAGCTGGCCGCCAGGCAGCGGAGCGGAGGCGCAACAGAGGTCGGCGGCGGCCTGGTCGATGGCCACCATATCAGCTGAAGCCAGCATCCCAATATCCGGCAGGATGGGCACGTCGTTTTCCGCGTGGCAGTCGCAATTTGGCGAAACGTCCACGATGAGGCTCAGGTGGAACTGGGGCCGGTTGTGAGTAAGGGCGGCGGCATATTCCGCCATGCGGATATTCATCCTCTCCACGCTGCTCCATTCCTGGGGTTCAATGGCGTCGGTGGGGCACAGTCCGAGACAGCGGCCGCAGCCTACGCATTTGTTTATATCAATGGTACTCTTGCGGTTGGTGATGGAGGGGGCTCCGTGGGCGCAGATAGACACGCATTTGCCGCAGCCTACGCACTTTTCCTGCTTTACTACCATCTTGCCGTTGCAGTGCATTTCCATTTTGCCGGCCCGGCTGCCGCCGCCCATGCCGATGTTCTTTATGGCGCCGCCGAAACCGGCCATTTCATGGCCTTTGAAGTGAGTAAGGGTAACGATGATATCGGCGTCGGCCAGGGCCCGGCCAACCTTCGCTTCCTTTACCAGTTCGCCGTTGGGAACGGGAAGAAAAGCTTCATCTGTGCCCTTCAGGCCATCGGCAATGATGGTATGACAGCCGATAGTCAGAGGATTAAAGCCGTTTTCGTAGGCGGTATCAAGGTGTTCCAAGGCTTCCTTGCGGCTGCCCACGTACAGGGTATTGCAGTCGGTTACGAAGGGCTTGCCGCCCTTTTCCCTGATGAGGTCAACTATCGCCTTTACATAGTTCGGCCGGAGAAAAGCAATATTTCCCCGCTCGCCGAAGTGCATTTTGATGGCGACGAATTTTCCCTTCATGTCAATATCCGCCAAGCCGGCTTTTTCCGCCAGCTTCTTCAATTTCAGAGGCAGCGGAGTCCCGCCGTAGCCGGTAACAAAATCGGTAAAATACACCTTTGATTTTTCCATGATACATACCTCCTGATTTTATGAGCTTCTGCTTCAATTAAAAGCTATCTCACGAGCTCCTTTACAAGGAAATCATTTACTGCAATACCCTGGCCAGCCTTACGTAATCCGGGTCCAGGGTTTTCTTGTTGTTTACCGCGTCGAAGAGGTCGATCTGCACCACATGGCCCGCATTGAAGCCGTACACCACGTTTGAAATGCCGCAAATCAGGGCCAGGGCCGCCTTTTCCCCCAGCTGGCTGGCCTTGATCCGATCCTGAATGGTGGGAGAACCTCCCCGCTGAACGTGGCCGAGAACCGTCGGCCTGGTATCGATACCCGTTTCCTTTTGGATCTTTTCGGCGATGTCCACCGCCTTGCCGGCCCCCTCGGCCACCACGATCATGATGTAGCGCTTCCGGTTATTTTCATAGAGGTCCTTGATCTCTTTGATTATATCCTCCAAGTCGTAGTTTACTTCGGGGACAAGGATGTACTCGGCGCCCCCGGCAATGCCGGTAACCATTGCCAGCCAGCCGCAGCGGCGGCCCATTACTTCCAGGACGGCGCAGCGGCGGTGGGCGCTGGCTGTATCCCGCAGTTTGTTGATGGCGTCGATGATGGTATTTGCCGCCGTATCGCAGCCGATAGTGTAATCAGAGCCCCAGACGTCATTGTCGATGGTGCCCGGCAGGCCCACGATGGATATGCCGTGTTCCTTGGCCAGGGCGGCGGCTCCCCGGAGGCTTCCGTCGCCGCCGATGACGCAGAGGCCGTTTATCTTCCGCTTTTTCAGGTTTTCATAGGCCTTTGTCCGCCCTTCCGGCGTCATAAATTCCTTGCTGCGGGCCGTTCCCAGAAACGTTCCCCCTCGCTGGATAATATCGCTGACGCTCTTTCCGTTCAGCTGGACAATATCGTCCTCGATCATTCCCTTGAAGCCGTTGTTTATGCCGTAAACCTCTATCCCCTCATAGAGAGCGGTGCGGACGACGGCTCTGGCCGCCGCGTTCATGCCGGGGCTGTCCCCGCCGCTGGTCATAATAGCGATTGCCTTATTACTTACTTTCTCGCTCATTTTATCACTCCTTATAACGATATTGTTTATAAAAATGCTCCAGGCATTTTCTTTCCTTAACGAAGCCTTCGTCTTTTACACTCTCAGTCAGTCCTGACGGACTGACAGCTCCTGCAAACTACTTAGCGATTGCCAAACGCAGTGACGGCAGAGCTTGGTAGTTTGCAGGAGCTGTCAGCGTAGCTGACTGAGGGATAACATAAGTAAACCTCTCGGCTGATCTTCACCCCTCCGGTCTTCGGCCTGCGGCCT
>CAZIKQ010000079.1:0-5736 GCA_964540025.1 uncultured Schwartzia sp.
CGCTAAGGTCGCATGCATGACACTCACTAAATTCGTCCATCGTTTCACTCGGACTCATTAAGTGAGTTAGTCGAGCCGGAGGGGTGACAGACAAATCAATGGTTTTCCTGCTTCACCCCTCAGTCGCTTTCAGCGACAGCTCCCCTAAAGGGGAGCCTCAGAGTGAATAAGTGGCTTTGTCTACAGCCCCCGGCAGCCGCGCCGCCTTTTCAACTGCTGAGCGCATCCCCCGGTGGGTTTAATTTTTCCCCGTCTATTGTCTTTGGGCCCGGTATATGGTAGTATGTTGGCTCAAACAAAAATACTGGAATAATTTTTCGAGGTGAAGCATGACCGACTATTTGATTCAACTGGGATTTCTGGCCATTGGCCTTACCGTGCTGGTGAAGGGGGCCGGCTGGTTCGTCGACGGGGCCTCCGGTTTGTCCAGGAAATTTGGTATACCGGAGCTGGTTATCGGCCTTACCATCGTGGCCATGGGAACCAGCCTGCCGGAGGCGGCCGTCAGCATTACCGGCGCCCTGAAGGGCTCCGCCGGCATTGCCATCGGCAACGTGGTGGGCAGCAATATCTGCAACATCCTGCTGATTCTGGGGGTCACCACCGCCATCACCAGCCTGCGGATACAGCAGTCCACCATCCGCTACGAGATCCCCTTTATGATTTTTATTTCCGGCGTTCTCCTGGCCATGGGCATGAGCGGCGGGGTTATCACCCGGATGGAGGGCGGTATCCTGTGGGGCTTCTTTGTGGTTTATCTCATCTATCTGAAATTTCTCACGGACAAGACCCCGGAGGCGGAGCCGTCGGAACCGCAGGAGAAGGAAGAGCTTCCCTCGGTGGGGAAATGCGTCGGGCTCATTATCCTGGGGGCCGCCATGATAATATACGGCAGCGACCTGGCCGTCCAGGGGGCGAAAACCCTCGCTCAGCTCTTCGGCCTGAGCGACCGCCTCATCGGCCTTACCATCGTGGCCATCGGCACCAGCCTGCCGGAGCTGGCCGCCTCCGCCGTGGCGGCCCTCAAGGGAAACGCGGACATTGCGGTGGGCAATATCGTGGGCAGCAATATTTTCAACATTCTCTTCGTCCTCGGGACCACGACCCTCATCGTCCCCGTCCGCTTTGCGGAAGAGTTTGTTCAGGACGGCATCATCAACGTCGGCGTGGGGCTGTTCCTCTGGGCTTCAGTGTTCCGGACAGCCAAAGCCGGCCGGCCATTGGGAGTCACCATGCTGGCCCTTTACGCAGCTTATACCGTTCACCTGCTGGGAGTATTCTGACCGGCGGTGGAGGAATTTTCCCAATGTGCATCCAGCTGTGAAATTTTCCGTTCAAAGGGTGTCAGACTAATGAAGAAATACACTGCCGCCGTCTTTGACTTTGACGGCACCATCTTTGATTCCTCCGAAGGGATCATCGCCAGCCTCGCCCATGTGTTCCGCGCCTGCGGCTGTCAGCCGCCGCCCCCGGAGGAGCTGTTCAAATTTATCGGTCCTCCCCTCTATGATTCCTTTATGAAAACGATGGGGGTTACGAAGGAACGGAGCCGGGAGCTGACCATGGCTTTCCGGGAGCATTACAGCGCCGGGGCCATCTATTTGGCGAAGCCCTATGAGGGGATTTTCCAATTGTTCGACGCCTTGAAGGAAAAAGGGCTGAAGCTGGCGGTGGCCACTTACAAACCGCAGCCGCAGGTTGACCTTTTGGCCCGGCGGTTCCAGCTTTTTCGGTGGATGGACGCCGTCTGCGGAGCTGATGACGCCGCCGGAACAAAAGCCCTCATCATTGAGAAGGCCCTGAAGCAGTGCGGCAGTCTGCCGGGGGAGGCGGTCATGATCGGCGACACCCGGCAGGACAGAGTGGGGGCTCTGGAGGCCGGAACGGACTTCATCGGGGTAAGCTACGGCTTTGGATTCACCCTAAAAGAGGCCGATGATTTCAGCCGTGATCCTGAGGGGGCTGAATTTCCCATCGTAAAAACTCCGCGGGATGTGCTGAAGTATATATGATATAAAAAACCGAGGCGGCGCAGAATGATTGCGCCGCCTCTTTTTGTATAACGAAAACCACGCGATAGTCGCGTGGTTCAGCCTGTCGACAAACAGTGTTGCCCTTTCTGTCTCGCTTTTTTAGCTAATCCTACGGATTCGATTTAATCTAAAATAAGCAAATTCTACCTTCCCTCTATCATAGATGTTTTCCTTTTATCTCTTTCACCAATTTATGTACTGTAGTGCAAGGGCACATTTCAGATGGTAGTTTCTTGCCATCCTTCAAATATCCTTGTAGTCGACTTTCCGCAATTTGAATGGCCTGTGCTTCGTTCCCATAACAATTAAGCACCGCATAAATCTGTTTGCTGTTCTTGTGATACTCTTCCTGGCGGGTTTTATTCCTAAAAGTTTCGCCAAACTTTCTACAACAGATTACAGAATTATCATACGAATGCATTGTGCCAAAATACGCATCAAACCAAATCTCAATACAGGGATTCGACCACCCGACATTGACACCCTCTTGTTGAGCCTGTTCAATAATATTATCAAAGTTCTCAATCTGATCTCTGTCAAACACAATCCACGGTTGACCATACTGGGGATTCAATGCCGCTTGCTCCTTACAAGTTTTAACCAACTCCTGAGTTTTGGCCTTGGATACCTTTATGACTATGCGTCCCTGAAGTTCTTCGGGCAAAGAATCCCGCAGACCATGAATATAGTTTGCCTCTGTTTCCCTTGTATCTGTTACAATAAAGTAATAACCCAAATCCGGGACTCTTGTGCGGAAATGCTCTCTGGATGTGCGTTTTCCGTTCCTATCCGCTTTGGCCATTGTTAATCTCCCTTAAACATATCAAAGTACTTAAGAGTGGGGACCGCGCCATATTTACCCAGAAGATAGTTTTTTTCGTAACTTTCATCTTTCCTAACCTTTGAACCATCCTCATCAACAAAGTCCGCAAGCGAGTAGAGTGTAGACACTCCAGATGCCGCCTTTTCAGTAAACCAAATTTCATCCCTGCGCAACAGGCTATTCGACAACTGCCACGAATCGTGAGCGGTGAAAACTAATTGTGCATGTTTAGGATTGGTTTCAGCATTGAGAAACATAATAATAAAGCTCCTGACCAGCAAAGGATGCAACCTGGCATTAAGTTCATCAACAAACAGTACGCTTCCAGTTTCAAGCGTATCATGCAGGGCAGGGTACAGGGCGAACATTTTCAATGTACCATCAGATTCATCTTGCAGGGGAATAGACGCCGTATTATCTGATTCAATAATGCGGTGAACAGCGTCTATTTTCACCTGTTCAGCATCATCATCGCTCTTTATGGTCTCAACCTTAAATCCTATTATAGATGGGTCAAAAGCTGCAAAATAATCAATTACTTTAGCCCGAATCTTTTCACTATCAGCAAAACCAGCAGGTATCACTGAAGAGAGGAACGCATTCTCAAGCGGATTTCCAAAGTTTGCAAAATTTGCGCTATAGAACCAGTCTCGAATGAACTTCAGTTTTGCAATTCGCTGCTTCGCGCCGAGGGATACAATAAGGGCCTCATCATATAATGACATACGAATAATTTCCTGATTTTTATCAGGCAGGCCAGAAAGATCCAGTTCCTCTTTACTGCGATAAAAGATAGTCCTGTACTCTCTGGCTGTTTTGGCCTTTGAATTTAGCCATTCTTCTACCACTCCGTCCTGATTTAATGTGAACCCATAATTATAGGATTTACAGCCATCTTCTTCCGAGGTAATAAAGTATACCTCAAATGAAGATTCTGCATGCCTGCTTGTATTATCAAATAAGAACGGCGTATGCCTGGGCTTCCTTGTTCTTGATTTTTTATCATCAGCTTCTCCGCCATAGGAAAAAGACTCCACTACATAAGTCATCATGTAGCGAAATGCCTCAAGTACATTGGATTTTCCGCTTGCGTTTGCTCCGTAAATAGCGGCTGTTGGCAATATTCTCTCTGCCCCGATTTGAATTATGCGATCAGAATGCTCTGTAATCTTAGTGGCAGAAAGGTCAAGTATTGTATCATCTCTGAAAGATTTGAAGTTTTTGAATCTAAATTGAATTAACATAGTGCCTCCCTCCTGCCTCTATTATATGCGATTTTACCCAAAAAACCAACACTTATTTGAGCTTTTTTCTCAAGCCGTTGTTGGTTTCCTGGTTTTCATTGTTTATATGTGAATCCTGCTGTCGGCGATTTGGTCAACAAAAATCTCCCCCTCGAGCGTCAGCCATTATGAATTGGATAGGTAAAGTATTGCCGACAATGGCCGATTATTGCAATTACCACTTTTAATATATCAAGCACGACAATACTCAGGTATAACCTTGTAACAGGTATGCCTGAGTATTTTTTCAAAAAATCAGCGGAGGTGAGAAGTTGTCAAACATATATGGGTATATCCGTGTCAGCACGAGAGAGCAGAATGAAGGTCGGCAGTTGATTGCGTTGCGGGAAATGTCTGTGCCCGAGAAAAACATCTACATGGACAAGCAGTCCGGCAAAGATTTCAATCGTCCCCGGTACAAAAAGCTGGTAAAAAAATTAAAGCCGGGGGATTTGCTCTACATCAAAAGCATCGACCGGCTGGGGCGCAACTATAAGGAAATCCAAAATCAGTGGCGGACGCTGACCAGGGATAAGGGCATGGACATCATTGTGCTGGATATGCCGCTGCTGGATACCCGTCGGGGAAAAGACCTGATGGGGACATTTCTCAGCGATATTGTCCTGCAAGTTCTATCCTTCGTGGCGGAGAACGAGCGGGTCAATATCCGCCAGCGGCAAACGGAGGGCATCGCGGCGGCGAAAGCAAAAGGAATTCGGTTTGGCAGACCGCCGCTGCCGCTGCCGGAAAATTTTCACGAGAATTACCAGCGCTGGAAAAGCGGGGAGATCACCTGCACCACTGCGGCAAAAGCCTGTGGTCTGTCGCTGTCTACCTTTCGTGACAAGGCGAAGGTCTACGAAAAGATCACATTACCGTAAATGAGCAGTGTGGCGGGAAGGTGTACCTTTCCGCAAACCGCCTTTAACCTTATTATCCCAAAGTATATAACAAAACTCATCGGCTTTCCATATTCATTTCCTGAATTTTCTCTGCCCGGTGCAATGAAAACATCATCATTCAACCTTGCGGAAAGGTACTCCTTTTCCCATGTCGTGCCGATGATTTACGCCTACAACACTCCGGGGGTAATCTATAACGAGGGTTGGACAAAAATCGGCTACACGGAAAAGCAGACCGTCACCCAACGCATCAGGCAGCAGACCCACACCGCCGGGATACAGTATCAGCTGGCCTGGCAAGATAACGCTATATTCAAGGATGGCTCCGGGGAGTATTTCACCGACCACGATTTTCACTCATTTCTTGAATCGCAGATGGGGGTGGAGCGTAGTCCCGGAACAGAGTGGTTTCATGTGGATGGCCCCACTTCCCATCGGCACTTTGATATTTTTTCCCGGCGGGAGCTGGCGGCGACCAGCAGCGAACGGCTGACCTACGAGCTTCGGAAGGAGCAGCAGGAAGCGGTTTCCATGACGAAAGCCTATTTCGAGGGCGGCGGGGAGGAATTTCTCTGGAACGCCAAGCCCCGGTTCGGCAAGACGCTGACTTCCTATGATCTCGTCCGGCAGATGGGCTTGGCCAAGGTGCTGATCGTCACCAACCGGCCCAGCATCGCCAACTCCTGGGCGGATGA
>CAZIKQ010000080.1:0-5271 GCA_964540025.1 uncultured Schwartzia sp.
GCACTAAAAGCCGCTTTCAGCGGCTTAAGTGCTCATGCCAACCTACAGGGGAGCCAACCGTAGCCGCAGGCGGCCGGTTTTTATTTCAAGCGGAAAATTATCTTTGGGCTGTTGTACAGGACAGCCCATTTTTTACAGGTGTGATTATGGATAAAATAGTGGCGGTGGACCCGGGGCGTGACAAGTGCGGGGTAGCAGTCCTCGATGGACAGGGAAAGATAATTCTTCATGAGATCATTGCTGCCGAAACACTGGCGGAGACTGTCCGGGAGCTTTGGCAAAGGGAGAAACCGGAGAGGCTGGTAATCGGCGACGGCACCACCAGCCGCCAGGCAATAGCCCGGCTGAAAAAAATTCTGCCGGAGCTGACCGTGGAGACGGTGGACGAGTACCGCACCACGGACGAAGCAAAACTTCTTTACTGGGCCCTGAACCCGCCGGCGGGGTTGAAAAAGCTTTTGCCGGTAACGATGCTGACGCCGCCCGGGCCGGTGGACGATCTGGCGGCCGTCGTCTTAGGCCGGCGCTTTTTGCAAAGAAAATAAAAAAACCGGGAAATTTTATAGCTTTTTTCGGCTAAAGTCTGTATAATGTTTATCATGTTAAATAATTGAATGTGACTACAGGGGGAATAGGGCAATGATTAAATCCGCTAAACTGAAGAAGCTTTCTTTGGCTGTTGCTGCTATGCTTACCGCCGGGGTTATCGCAGGCTGCGGCGGAGATAAGAAGGCCGACGCGCCGAAGACCGGGGCAAAGACGTACAGCGTCGGCGTCGTCCAGCTGGTAGAGCACCCGGCTCTCGACGCGGCCAACAAAGGCTTTGTAGACGGCCTGAAGAAGAGGGGCATCGAAAAGGACAAGAATTTGAAGCTGGACCAGCAGAATGCCCAGGCTGACCAGTCCAACCTGAAAAATATTGCGACCCGCTTCGTCAATAATAAGGTTGACCTGATTTATGCCATTGCCACTCCGGCGGCTCAGACCGTGGCCAATACCACCAGGACGATTCCCATTGTGGGCTGCGCCATCACCGACTACGAGAGCGCCAAGCTGGTGGAGAAGAACAATAAGCCAAATACCAACGTAACCGGGGCCAGCGATATGAACCCCATTAAGGAGCAGATAGACCTCCTTCTGAAGATCGTCCCCCAGGCAAAGACCATCGGAACGATTTACACCTCCAGCGAGGTAAACTCGGAAATTCAGGTCAAGCTCATGACGGAGTACGCCATAAGCAAGGGTCTGACGGTAGAGGTGGCTACCATCTCCACGGTAAACGATCTCCAGCAGGCGGCCCAGAGCCTGGTGGGCAAGGTTGACGCCTTTTACGAGCCCACTGACAATATCGTAGCCAGCGCCATGCCGACCCTTTCCGCCGTTACCACGGCTGCAAAGAAGCCGATAATCTGCGCGGAGCCGGGCATGATAGCCGGAGGCGGCCTTGCCACCTACGGCATCGATTACTATTCCCTGGGCACCCAGGCCGGCAGCATGGCGGCGGACATCCTTGAGGGCAAGAGCAAGCCCCAGGATATGCCGGTTCAGACAGCCGCCACTCTCTCGGTGGTCGTCAATAAGGATGCGGCTGACGCCATGGGCATAAAGATTCCTGAGGATGTCATGAAGGACGCAAAGGTAGTCTCTGAAAAGAAAAAATAATTTCAGGAAAAGCGCGAAAAAGTATATTTAAGCAGGCCGGCACGCCGCACAGGCAGCGGCGTGCCGGTTTGTTTTTTTACAGGTTTGGGTGAATATAGTGGACTTAGTAATTCCAACAATATCCCAGGGGCTCCTCTGGTCTATCTTGGCCATCGGCGTGTTTCTCACTTACCGGGTGCTGGATATCGCCGACCTGACAGTGGAGGGAAGCTTCCCGCTGGGAGCGGCGGTGGCCGCGGCGATGCTTACGGCCGGATATACCCCCTTTGCCGCCATCGGAGTGGCCGCCGTGGCTGGGATGCTGGCCGGCGTCGTCACCGGTATTCTCACCACGAAGCTGAAAATCCCGGCGCTTTTGGCGGGCATTCTGACGATGATCGCCCTGTATTCCGTGAATCTGCGGATCATGGGCAAGGCGAATCTTTCCCTGCTCCGGGTAGACACGATTTTTTCCCTGGCCGCCTTTATCAGCGATGACAGAAACATCGTGGCTATGACGGTGGGGCTTATTGCCGTCATCATCGTGATAGTGGGGAATTACTGGTTCTTCGGCACGGAGATTGGCGCGGCTGTCCGGGCCACCGGCAACAACCCGAACATGATCAGGGCCAACGGGATTGATACGGACGCCACCGTCATTCTCGGCCTGCTCCTCAGCAACGCTTTGGTGGCGGTAAGCGGCGCCCTCATCGGCCAGGATAACGGCTTCGCCGACGTGGGCATGGGAACCGGCACCATCGTCATCGGCTTGGCTTCCGTCATTATCGGCGAGGTGCTGTTCGGCACCAGAGACTTTTTTAACTGGCTGGTTTCCGTTGTCCTGGGCTCTATCGTCTATCGGGTGGTTATCGCCGTGGTCCTGCAAATGGGGATGCCGCCCAATGATTTGAAGCTGTTTACCGCCGCTCTCGTGGCTGTCGCTTTGGCAATGCCCCTGGTGAAAAAGAAGCTGAAGTCAAACCGGGAGGTGGCGTGAAATGCTGAAGGTTGGACACGTATTTAAGACCTTTAATCCCGGCACTATAACCGAAAAGAAGGCGTTGAAGGATCTTTCCCTCTACCTGGCCCCCGGGGATTTTGTCACCGTCATCGGCGGCAACGGCGCCGGTAAGTCCACGATGCTGAACTCCATCAGCGGAAATTTTCTGGTGGATAAAGGCTCCATCACCATCGACGGCACCGATATTACCAACTGGCCGGAGCACCGCCGGGCAAAATATATCGGGCGGGTGTTTCAGGACCCGATGATGGGAACGGCCGCCGGAATGCAGATCGAGGAAAATCTGGCCATCGCCGCCCGCCGCAACCGCCGCCCCACCCTTGCCTGGTCGGCTCGAAGCAGCCAGCGGGAGCAGTTCAGGGAAATGCTGGCCTCTCTCGGCTTGGGACTGGAGGACCGGCTGGAGTCAAAGGTGGGTCTCCTTTCCGGCGGCCAGCGGCAGGCAGTGACCCTGCTCATGGCCACCATGGCGGAGCCAAAGCTGCTGCTTCTGGATGAGCATACCGCCGCCCTTGACCCCAAAACCGCCACGAAGGTTTTGGAGCTGACCAATACCATCGTTACAGAGCGAAACCTCACCACCATCATGATAACCCACAACATGAAGGACGCCCTTGCCCTGGGGAACCGTCTCGTCATGCTTCACGACGGCCATATCATCATCGACGTGGCCGGGGAGGAAAAGAAAAATCTTACGGTCCCCGACCTCCTCAGGATGTTCGAGGAAGCCGCCGGCAGCGAGATGGTCACGGACAGACTGCTGCTCTCTTAAAGAGCAAGGGATACTCCGCAGGAAGGTATTTCATGGTTAAGAGCCCCTTAAAGAAAAAATCCGCCGACAACCTTGGTTTGCGTTGATGATGAAGTATTCACAACAGCTTATCGTCAACGCCGGCAAACAGAATGAGAACGCGCATAAGCAAGTATGGAATAAAGCATTTCGTACTTGCTTATTTTTATGCGTAGTGATATTTTTCCCTGTTCTGATGAAGAAAAACCAATGCTACAATCATAGTGATTAACTCTGCTATCGGTACGGCAAGCCATACGCCTGTTATGCCCCAAATATTCGGCAATGTGAGCAACAGCGCTGCAATCAGGCCAAAAGTCCGCAGGAATGACAAAATGGCCGACAGCTTCCCGTTTGATAAGGCCGTAAATGTGGCGGAGGTAAAAATATTCAGCCCACAAAACAGAAAGCTAAAGGAGAAAATCAAAAATCCGTTTCGGGCGATTTCATAAACAGGCGTTCCCATTTCCGCAAAAATACCGATCAATGGGGAGCCGAAAATAAAAGCTATTGCAAAAACAGAAATAGAAACAAAGACAATGAACCGCATACAAATAGAAAATACGTTCTTCAACTGTTTTTCGTCCTGCTTTCCATAGTGATAACTGATGACAGGGGCTACGCCCATGGAAAAGCCTATGTAAAGGGAATTCAGCAAAAACTGCGCGTAGATAATGATTGTGATTGATGCAACTCCGTTTTCTCCAAGCAGCTTCATCATAATCCAGTTGAAAAGGAACGTTGTAACCGCTGTTGCCGCCTGACTTACCATCTCTGAAAAACCATTGGTACAGCTTTCAGCCAATACGGAAAAATCTCTGGCTGGCTTCCGGAAATGCAGACTGTTTTTCTTTGCGGAAAAGAACCGCAAGCCAATCACCGCCGGTATCATATAGCCAATGCCCGTGCCAAACGCCGTCCCCTTAATGCCCATGTGAAGCGGCGCCATAAAAATATAGTCCAGCAAAATATTAGCGATTCCCGCGCTTACGCCAAGCGCCATACCCATTCCGGGGCGTCCCGCCGTTACGATTAGATTTTGAAAAAGCACTTGCAGGATGCTTGCGGGCGTGAATAACAACAGGATAAAAAGGTATTCTTTACAGTAGGGAAATAGAATACCGCTCGCTCCAAGCCCCCAGACAATCCGGTCAATAAAAACCGTCCCCAGGACGGCAATCAATACGCCAAGTAAAATGCCTGCCAGGATAATCAGCGTAAAATCCTGGGCCGCTCTTTTTTGTTCCCCTGCTCCCATTTTGCGGGCCACGATCGCGCTTCCTCCTGTTGCAAGCATAGTTCCAAGACCGACAATCAGATTGATGACAGGGCAGACGATGTTCAAGGCCGAAAGCGCGTTTGTACCGGCAAACCGCGCTACAAAAATCGTGTCAACGACTGTGTACAGCCCCATGAATATCATCATCAGAATTGTCGGAAAGGCAAATTTCAGCAACGATTTTATAGTAAAGCTCTGTGATAGTGGATTTGGATTACCCATTGTTCCCGCCCGCCGACTTTTCGCTGTGAAGTATAAACCGCTGTGTCGGATAGCCAAATTCAATTAGCAGTTCCGCTTCGGCAAAACCGAGACTACCCCACATTTCCCGATAGCCTGTGTCTGCCTTGTCGCCCGCCCGGAAAGTCGTCACGCTAATCCGGGCGGAACGAGCAAGCTCATACAATGCTTTTTCACAAAATGCTTTCGCGATCCCTCTTTTCCGATACTGCGGGTGTACCCCAAAGAAATCGATGCTCCCCGTTACCTCGTTAAACGCCATAATCCCGATTGCCGTATCAGCGTCTTTCAAAATCAATG
>CAZIKQ010000081.1:0-5215 GCA_964540025.1 uncultured Schwartzia sp.
TCACCCCTCCGGTCTCCGGACTGCGTCCTTCGACCACCTCCCCTACAGGGGAGGCTTATTATGCCCTCTAAGTCCGTCAGATGTGACGGAGAGGGCTCTTGCCTCAATCGATAGCAATATTTATCTGGGGACTGCCGCCGGAGATATTTATCTCTGAGGTGTCGATTGTCTTCTGCCGGATCATCAGGGAGGCGACGTCGGCGGCTACGGCGGCGGGCGCGTATTCATCGTAGCGGCGTTCCGCTTCCGCCTCGGAGAGGGGCAGGCTGGTTATCCGCCAGGCCACCACGATGTTCTCCGGTGGCTGATATTCCAGCAGGAGGCGCTTGTGGCCGGGGCCCGCCGCTTCAAAGACGTGGTAGAGCTTACCGTCGATGGGCTGGCGCAGGGAGCGGCCGAAGGTTTCAAAGACATGGTAGAAGGTGGAGCCGTAGCGGACGTTGTTCCGTCCCTTGTAGCCTTCGTCTCTGATTACGATGTCCACTACCCGGGGCGGGGCTCCCTCCGGTTCAAAGACCCCCACTTGCAATTTTCTTCCATATACGTAATAGCGGACGGTTATGCCGTGGACTCTGCTCTGACGGTCAAAGTCAGGCTCTCCCAGCTGCTTGCGCATATTGTCAACCCCGTCCCCCAAGGTCACGCCCCGGTACACGAGGTCGGCGGACTCCAGCTGACCGGGCTCACCCTTGGCGCGTTTCTTTTTTCCGGAGTCAGCGTTTTGTTTTGAGGCGGCCTCAGAGTTTCGGCTTTGGGCCTTAGCCGCCCGGCGGGCGTCCCTGGCTTCGTTCTTTTTCCGGCGCTCCTCCGCCTCCTTGTCCCGGCGGGCAGCCTCCCGGATATCCTCCTCCCGCTGCTTTTTGGCCTTTTCGGCGTTCCTTCTGGCTCTTTCTTCGGCCTTTGCCCGCTCCTTCTCGTTGCGTTCAACGGCCTCCGGGGTGAAGTCCTCGTAGAAGGCGTCGGCGCCCCCAAACCATACGCCGTCGTCGGAAGGGGCGGGCTCTCCGGCGAGAGCCGGGGCCGGGACTCCGGCCAGGGCGGCGGCCAAGGCGATGGAGGCCAGGGCTTTTCTGTGCAAAATTGTCATTTTCATAGTGGATCCAGTATAGCACAAAGGGTTTTGCAGTGACAATGGAAGCTTTCTGAAAGGAGGAGCCGGGGAAGGAATTCTTGATATAGGCAGGCGGTTATGCTAAAATTTTGACCGATCAAAATCTTTTGCAGGAAAGAGGCAATGCAATGGCAACTCAGATGGAAATGGCCCGGGAAGGAAAAATCACCGATGAGATGAAGCTCGTGGCCCGGGAGGAGAAGATAGAGGCGGAGACAGTCCGCCAGCGGGTGGCCGCCGGCACGGTGGTCATCTGCGCCAACGTGAACCACCGGAGCCTCCGCCCCCGGGGCGTGGGGGCGGGGCTGTCCGTAAAGGTAAACGCCAATATCGGCACCAGCGACAGCTATCCGGACATTGACCCGGAGCTGAAGAAGCTGGAGGCGGCGGTGGCGGCGGGAGCTGACGCGGTGATGGATCTTTCCACCGGCTCCCGGCTGGATGAGTCCCGCCGGGCCATCATAGCCAATTCCCCGGTCATGGTGGGGACCGTTCCCCTGTACGAGGCCACGGTCCTGGCTCAGCGGGAGCATGGGGCGGTGGTAAATATGACTGCCGGGGATATTCTGGCCACGGTGGAGAAGCAGGCGAAGGATGGGGCTGATTTCATGACCATCCACTGCGGCGTCACCAGAGAAGCCCTGAACCGGTTGACCAGGGAGGGACGCCGGATGGACATCGTCAGCCGGGGCGGTTCCTTTGTCACCGGCTGGATGATTTACAACGAGCAGGAGAATCCCTTCTACCAGCATTACGACGAAATCCTGGACATCTGCCGGAAATATGACGTGACCATGAGCCTGGGGGACAGCCTCCGCCCCGGCTGTATAGACGACGCCTCCGACAGCGCCCAGCTGACGGAGCTTATCACCCTGGGGGAGCTGACCATGCGGGCCCGCCGGGCCGGGGTCCAGGTAATGGTGGAGGGGCCGGGCCACATGCCCTTTGACCAGATTGCCGCCAATATGAAGCTCCAGAAGCGGCTCTGCCACAACGCGCCCTTCTACGTGCTGGGGCCTCTCGTCACCGACGTGGCTCCCGGCTACGACCACATTACCGCGGCCATCGGCGGGACCATGGCCGCGGTGGCCGGGGCTGACTTCCTCTGTTACGTCACGCCGGCGGAGCATTTGTCCCTGCCGACGGAGGAGGACGTCCATGTGGGAGTCATCACCGCCCGCATTGCGGCCCATGCCGCCGATGTGGCCAGGGGGCTTCCCTCCGCCATCGCCTGGGACAACCGGATGGCTGACGCCCGCCGCCGCCTCGACTGGGAGGGGCAGTTCGCCGAGGCTATCGACCCGGCCCGGGCCCGTAAGGTGCGGGCCCTCCGGAACAAGGGGGATGAGGAGGGCTGCTCCATGTGCGGCAGCCTTTGCGCCGTGAAGATAGTGGATGAATATTTCCGCCGGTCGGCGGGGAAACGCCCCTTTGACGACTGAGCATGATAGTTTAGACCGTGAAAAAGGAACAGGGGACGAAAAAGGGCTTGAATTGGAAAAATGAATATTTTATAATTATTTTGTAAATATAAAAAGGAAGCAGCAATATGTATACATTTGTCTGGGACGAAAATAAAAACAGGATCAACCAGAAAAAACACGGCCTTAGCTTTGATGAAGCCAGCACGGTGTTTTTTGATGAAAGAGCGATCTTGTTTGACGATCCGGAACACTCGGAGTACGAAGACAGATTTTTGCTGCTGGGAATGAGCGAGAGGGAAAACGTTTGTATTGTATGTCATTGCTACAGGGACTCTGATACGGTGATACGGATCATATCGGCAAGAAAAGCAACGAAAAAGGAGGCAGACAGGTATGCTGGAGGAATATGATATTGACCGGCTTAACCCCAGAAAAAATCCCTACGCTAAAGAGTTGAAAAAGCAGGTGACGATAAAAATTTCACCATCGGTTATCGATTATTTCAAGGAACAGGCGAGGAAAGTAAATATGCCCTATCAAACGCTTATTAACCTGTACCTGACGGATTGCGTGAGCAATAAAAGAGAGCTGGAAATGACCTGGAAATGAAATGACTTTGTTACATCAGTTTTCGCCGGTTAAATTTTGAAGCGGGTTGGCCGGGCAGGTATCAGCGGCGGTCAGCAGCCGGAAGGTCATGCTTCAGGAACAGGTTTGTGATTTGGTGGGAAAAATAAATGCCGGAAATAGATATTAGTCAGAACGTCCGCCGCTTCGCCCGGAGATTCGCGGCGGGATTTAGCCTATTGTTCATTGGCGTGGCCGGGACAGCCTGGTACCTGGCGGTGGAATCACGGACCACCGAGCTCTATGACGCCAGAGTCACCGGCAGCTATTTGTCGGTAAGGTCCTGGACAGCCGGGACGGTGGAAAAGCTGCTGGTTTCCGACGGCCAGCTCCTGAAGGCCGGGGACAAGGTGGCGGAGATAAAGGTCCGGGTCACCGAGGAAGAAATCGCCGAGCTGGAGAAAAACGTAACGGTGATGGAGCAGAATCTCCGGACCCTGGAGCAGGGGGTGCCGGTGCAGAAGCCGGTGTATGCGGACGGCGCCGGAGACAGCGAAAAAATGGCCCAGATGCAGCACCTTTACGAGGTGGGAGCCATCTCCGCCACCGAGCTGGCCCAGGCCCGGGCTACCTATGGCGGCGGCCGGGGTCAGGTGGTCATGGAGACTACCTATGAACCGGCAGACGAAAACACCCTGAAGCAGGCAAGGCGGCGGCTGGAGCAGGCCCGGTCCGCGCTGGTCCAGGCCAGGGGCCAGCAGGAAGCTGCTACCGTCGCCACTCCCATAGGGGGAACGGCCCTGCTGCTGGAGGTGGGGGCAGGCAGCGAGGTGCTTCCCGGCCAGCCGATCATCGCCGTAGGGGATGTGGCCCGGCTGGTGCTGGCGGCGCCGGTTACGCCGGAGAAAGCCGAAAAGCTGACGCCGGGAATGTATGCCCGCTATAAGCTGGCGGGGAAGGAGCGGTCGGGAGTTATCCTGGCCGTAGAGAAAGCGGAAAAAACTGACGGGAAAAATTCTGAACCGATGGATGGAGAGAACTTTGACCCGGAGCGGAGCTGGCGGGTGATTATATCCCTGCCCCGGGAGGAGGGCTTCTGGCCCCATCCCGGCGCCGCCACCACCGTGAAAGTATCCCTTTGAGAATCGACAAGAAGGAGCGTGTGCAGCGTGAAATATCTGGTTACCGGCGTAACGGGACAGCTGGGCTATGACATCGTAAAGGAGCTGGTCCGGCGGGGCCTGACCTTTATCGCCCCCACTCGGGAGGATATGCCCCTGGAGGATGACGGGCAGATCGAAGCGGCTCTCAGGGCCGCCGCCCCCGACGTGGTAATTCACTGCGCCGCCTATACGGCGGTGGACAAAGCGGAGGATGAGCCGGACAGGGCCTGGCGGATCAACGCGGAGGCCGCGGCAACTATCGCCAGGGTCTGCCGGGAAATCGGCGCCGTCCTCGTCTATATCAGCACCGACTACGTTTTTCCGGGGGAGGGGGACGCTCCCTACCGGGTAAATGACCCCAAGGGACCGAAAAATGTCTACGGGGCTACGAAGCTGGCCGGGGAGATAGCGGTGCGGGCCGGTCTGGACAATCATTTCATCGTCAGGATCTCCTGGGTCTTTGGCGTAAATGGAAACAATTTTATCAAAACGATGCTCCGCCTGGGGAAAGACCACCGGCAGGTAAACGTGGTGGCGGATCAGATCGGCTCGCCCACCTATACCGCCGACGCGGCCCCTCGGATCATCGATTTGGCCGCCACTGATCGCTACGGCACCTACCATCTTACCAACGGGGGGGAGTGCTCCTGGGCGGAGCTGGCCGGGGAAGTGTTCCGGCTGAAGGGGCTGCCTGCGGCGGTAAAGCCCATTTCCACGGAGGATTACCCCGCCAAAGCCAGGCGGCCGCTGAATTCCCGGCTGGACAGGGAAAAGCTTGCTTCGGCGGGAATAAGTCCGATGCCGGAATGGCCGGACGCCCTTCGCCGGTACTTGAAGGAGCTGGCGGCGAAGCCGGCTGAGGGGTAACCTCTAATCGGTCTCATAGGCTCCCCTGTAGGGGAGCTGTCAGCGAAGCTGACTGAGGGGTGATATAAATTGACCACTTGCCT
>CAZIKQ010000082.1:0-5000 GCA_964540025.1 uncultured Schwartzia sp.
CCGATTAGCAGTTATCGCTTTCAGCAATTTAAGCGCTCATGCCAACCTACAGGGGAGGCTTTTAGGTTGCAGTTCCCCTACAGGGGAGGCTTAGGAGAAGCGATGCGGCACCAGGGATCTTCGGCCATGTAGTCTCCCCCGGAATAAACGGCGGCCCTGGCCCGGCAGCCGCCGCAAGTCTGCCGGAACCGGCACCGGCCGCAGCTGCCGCCGTATTCCAAGGTCCGCAGCTTCTTCAGCGCCTCGCTGTCCCGCCAGATCTCATCGAATGGTCTTTCGTGAACGTCTCCCAGATATAGGGGCAGATAAGCGCAGGGCTGTACCAGTCCTTTGGGGCTGATGACAGCGTAGGCCAGTCCCGCCAGACAGCCCCGGCGGAATCTGGTCTTTATCCCCAGCTCCGCGGCAATGCGGATAAACTGAGGCGCGCAGGTAGGTTTCAGCTCTATCTCCACCGTCCGCTGTTTTTTCATTATCCGGGCCAGAACCGCCTCGTGCTGCTCCGGGGTAAGGACGCTGCCGCCAAGGTCCGCCCCCCGGCCCGTAGGGACGAGGAAGAAAAAGTGATGGGCCCTGGCGCCGAGCTTCACGGCAAAATCCGTCATGGCCTCCAGTTCCCCTTCATTCCAGCCCATTACAGTGGTGTGGATCTGAAAGGGGAGCCCGGCTTCCCGGCAGTTTTTCATGCCCTCTACCGCCTGCTGCCAGGCGCCGGTCTTTCCCCGTAACCGGTCGTGCTTCTCCGGGTCCAGGGAGTCCAGAGAAATCCCCATTCCCTTCGCTCCGGCGGCCTTCAGCTCCCGGGCTTTTGACCGGGTGATAAGGGTGCCGTTGGTACCGAAGACGGCCAGGAGGCCAAGATTGGAAGCGTAAGCCACAAGCTCCGTAATGTCAGGGCGCAGGAGGGGCTCGCCGCCGGAAAAAATCATTATCTTGAAGCCCGCCCGGGCAATCCCCTCAAGGAGTTTTTTCGCCCCGGCGGTGTTCAGCTCCTCTTCCGCCTTTGCCCCGGCGTCACGGTAGCAGTGGGCGCATTTGAGATTGCAGGCGTTGGTGGTGTTCCAGGATACTATCATAGAAAACCCTTTTGTATTTCTTCATCGGTGAGATAGCAGGCCGGGTCGCTGGCCCAGAAGCTGCCATAGACGGCCTCGGCTCTGGCCCGAAAGTTTCCGTTGCAGGCGCTGAGAAATTTGCAGGCCCGGCACCGGCCGGTGAGGAATGGCTTCCGGTCCTTCAGCCCGGCGAGGATCTCGCTGGACGCCGTGTCCTCCCAGATTTCTCCGAAGGGCTTTTCCTTTACGTTGCCGAAGGTAATGTGGCGGGTAAACTGGTCAGGATGGACGAAGCCTTCTGGGTCAACCTCCCCAAAGGCGATACCGGAACGGTTTCCCCCGTTTGCCAGGAGGAAGTCCTTTATCTGGTCTGCCAGGGATTCATCTCCCTCAGCCAGGGCTTTCAGGTACAGGTAGACCCCGTCGCAGTGGTTGTCGACGGTGAGGATCTCCTTTTTCAAGCCCCGCCGGGCGAAATCTCTGGTTCGGGCAATGATGGTGTCCATGGCCCGCCGGGATTCAGCGGGAGAAACGTCCTCCGCCGCCAGCTTCGCCCCCCGGCCGGAATAGACGAGGTGGTAAAAACAGACCCGATCTATTTCTTCCCGTTCAATAAAATCAAAAATATTATCCAGCTGGGCGATATTGCAGCGGTTGATGGTAAATCTCAGCCCCACCCGCTGGCCAACCGCCACGCAGTTCCTTATGCCGGCCATAGCCTGTTCACAGGCCCCGGCTTTACCCCGGAAGCGGTCGTTTACCTCCGCCAGCCCGTCGAGGGATATGCCCACATAGGTTATACCGACGTCCTTTATCCGCTGGGCGGTTTCCCGGTTTATCAGGGTGCCGTTGGTGGAAAGGGTAGGACGGAGTCCTTTTGCTCGGGCGTATTTAGCCAGCGGGAAAAAATCCGGGCGCATAAGGGGTTCGCCGCCGGAAAAAAGCAGGGCCGGTACCCGGTAGGCGGCCAAATCGTCAATAAAATTTTTTGCCTCGTCAGTCGTAAGCTCCCCGGGATGAAGGGTATTGTCCGCCTCCATGTAGCAGTGGCGGCAGTTAAGGTTGCAGGTACGGGTACTGTTCCAGACCACCACCGGGCCAAGGCCGGGAGCCGCCCCATGCCTCATGGCCCCGGCTCCGGGAGCATAGCGGAGCCTGTCCCCCTCGTAGTCATCCCGAAAAAGCAGCTTTGTAACGCTTATCACAAAATTTCTCCCTATATTCACCCCATGGGTTTCTCACCGCAGCCCGGGGGAAAACCACCGGCTCCTTACCACAGTTACTTGTCAAGCCCGTATATTTCCCGGGCGTTCCGGGTGGTCTGTGCCGCCAGCTCCGCCAGCGGTATTTCCCGGAGCTCCGCAATTTTCTCCGCCACCAGCCGCACCAGCCCGGGCTCGTTGCGCCGTCCCCGGTAGGGGTGAGGCGTAAGGTAGGGACTGTCGGTCTCGAGGAGCAGCCGGTCCAGCGGAATTTCCCGGACAACCTCAAGACCTTTTTTCGCGTTCTTGTAGGTGACGGGCCCGTCCACCCCCAGGTACCAGCCCAGCTTCAACAGCTCCCGGGCCATTTCCAGACTGCCGGAAAAGCAATGGACGACGCCCCGGTTCCCTTTCCCCTCCGTCTGCAATATCTTCAGGAGGTCGCCGTGGGCCTCCCGGTCATGGATACAGACCGGCAGGTTCAGATCCCTGGCCAGGGCCAGCTGGCGGATGAAAATGTCCCGTTGCAGCTGCCGCCTGTCCTGATCCTTTTCCCAGTAATAATCAAGCCCGATCTCCCCGATAGCAACGACTCCGATCTCTCCGGCCCAGGCGGCCAGGCGGTCATCATCCGCCTGAGTAAAGGGAAAAGCCTCCTCGGGATGAACCCCCACCCCGGTGTAGACGTTTTTGTAGCGGGCGGCCAGCTCCACGCTCCGTCGGCTGGACTCCAGACTGTCGCCCATATTTACCAGCAGCCTGACTCCGGCCCGGCCCGCCCGGGCAATCATTTCAGCCCGGTCCCGGTCGTACTCCGCCCCGTCGATGTGGCAGTGGGTATCCACCAGAAATATGCCGGCCTCTTCCCCTTCCCCGGAAAAAACCGGCAGGGCGTCGGGATTTTCAAAAAGCTCCATGATTTTTTCTCTGTATTTATTGCAGTTCAGGACTGTATTCATATCGGAACGCGAAAAGAATTACTGCTGCTTCTTTTTCGCCTGTTTGGCCTGCTTTTTGGCGGCTTTCTCCGCCTTGGCGGCCTTTTCCTCATCGGTTTCGATCCGGGGGAAGATGGGCTCGGGGGAGCCGATATGATTTTCCGCCGGATAGCCGCCCCAGCTCTTGATTTCTGCCAGCCGGACCTCCCCCAGGGGCTTTACATCATCCAGTCCCAGTTGGCTCCAGATTCGGGGAGCGGTCTGGGGCATAAAGGGAGAAATCAGCACCGCCGATACCCGCAGGCTCTCGGCCAGATTGTAAAGGACGGTGTCCAGCTTCGCCCTGTCCGCCTCGTCCCTGGCCAGTACCCAGGGCTGGGACTCGTCGATGTATTTATTGGCCCGGCCGATGAAGCTCCAGACCAGCTTAATGGTATCGGACAGGGCGTAAGACTCCATGCTTTTCTCATATTCGGCCACGATATTTTCCCCGTCAGCCGCCAGGCGGCCGCCGGTTTCATCCTGCTGAGCCGCCGGAGGGACGATGCCGGCCCGGTACTTGGCCACCATGCTGAGGGTCCGGTGGAGGAGATTGCCGATATCGTTGGCCAGATCGGAATTTATCCGCTTGATCAGGGCGTCCCGGGAGAAATTGCCATCCTGTCCCAAATTTATTTCCCGCAGGAGGAAGTAGCGGATAGCGTCAGCGCCAAATTCATCGATCAGAAGATTGGGGTCAACCACATTTCCTTTGGATTTGCTCATCTTGTCCCCGTCCACCACCAGCCAGCCGTGGCCGTAAACCTTCTTCGGCAGGGGCAGGTCGAGGGCCAGCAGCATACAGGGCCAGATGATGGAGTGGAAGCGGACGATTTCCTTCCCCACCAGGTGCATATCCGCCGGCCAGAACCTGTTGAATTTTTCCGGATCATCCAGAAAGCCGACAGGGGTCAGGTAGTTGGACAGGGCGTCAAACCAGACGTAGATAACGTGCTTTTCGTCGATGGGCACGGGAATCCCCCAGTCGAAGGAGGTACGGGAAATGCAGAGGTCTTCCAGCCCCTGCCTGATGAAGTTTATCATTTCATTGCGGCGGGCCGCCGGCTGGACGAATTCCGGATTATCCTCAATGTATTTCAGCACCCGGTCCGCATACCGGGACATCTTGAAGAAATAAGCCTTTTCCGTAACCTCCTGCACCGGCCGGTGACAGTCGGGGCAGCAGCCGTCCTCATCCAGCTGGCGCTCCGTCCAATAGCTTTCGCAGGGGGTGCAGTAAAGGCCCTTGTACTCTCCCAGATAAATGTCGCCCTTGTCGTAAATCCGGCGGAAGATCTCCTGGACAACCTTCACGTGGCGTTCCTCGGTGGTGCGGATGAAATCATCGTTGGAAATATTCAGGCGCTCCCAAAGGTTCTGAAAACCGGCCACAATTTTATCAACGTATTCAATGGGCGTCACCCCGTCAGCGGCGGCGGCCGTCTGAATTTTCTGCCCGTGCTCGTCGCTGCCCGTCAGGAAGAAAACATCGTAACCGGCCAGACGCTTGTAACGGGCAATGGAGTCCGCAATGGTAGTGCAGTAGGCGTGGCCGATATGGAGCTTGGCGCTGGGATAATAAATGGGGGTGGTAATGTAAAAGCTTTTTCTATTTTCACTGAGATTCATGATGGTCCTCCTAAAAAACTCTGAGAAACTCCGAGTTATTATTATAACGGCAGAGCCGTTTATTGCCAATAGGGAGAAATTGCGTTATGAAGGCGGAGGGGTGACGGCACAGGCAAGCGGTCAATTTATTTCACCCC
>CAZIKQ010000083.1:0-4805 GCA_964540025.1 uncultured Schwartzia sp.
GCCTTTGTCGACAGTCTGACCCTCCTGGAGTGGAGGCTATTTTGTCAACAGTCTGAAATTGCGAAGCAATTTATCCATATAGCGTTCAACGGCGGGAAAATACTAACTTCACCTTGTTCGGTCAGGCAGGTCATAACTTACCTTACCGAAATGAGGACATCCCTTCGCCGTTATGATATAATTAACAAATATATTCAAGCGAAAGGAGAACTCCATTTTGAAGATAGATAACATACCTGCCGCAATAGCGGGGGAGTTGGCCATAAACCCCCGCCAAGTCACTGCCGCCGCCGAGCTGCTGGATGGCGGCGCAACGGTCCCCTTCATCGCCCGCTACCGAAAAGAAGCCACCGGCGAGCTGGACGAAACCCAGATCCGTGCCATCGAGGAGCGCCTCAGCTACCTCCGCAACCTGGTGGCCCGTCAAGAGGAAATCAGGAGCAAAATCGAGGGCCTTGGCAAGCTGACTCCGGAAATCGCCGCCGCCCTGGAAAAAGCCGCAAAGCTGCAAGAGCTGGAGGATATTTATCTCCCCTACAAGGAAAAACGCCGGACCCGGGCGACCATTGCCCGGGAAAAGGGGCTTGCTCCCCTGGCGGAACTGCTCCTTGCGCCCCGGATGCCCGGGGAAGACCGGACCATTGACCAAATCGCCGCTGACTACGTCAACGAAGAAAATGGTGTAGCCAGCGCCGAAGACGCCCTCGCCGGGGCGGCCGATATTATCGCCGAGACAATCAGCGAAGACGCCGGACTCCGCAAGCTTTTCCGTCCCCTCCTCTGGCAGAGCGCCATCCTCCTGACGGCGATAGAGGAGGATGCGGAGGAGGAACTGAAGCAAACCTTTGAAATGTACGGCGACTACCGGGAACCGGTCCGCACCCTGCCCTCTCATCGGGTGCTGGCCATAAACCGGGGCGAAAAGAAAGGCGCCCTCAAGGTGAAGCTGGAAGTGAACAGCGAAGAATACATCCAGCGGATCGTGGGCCGGTTCCTGCCCGCCCCGGCCATCGATGCTGAAATCATTAAAGTAGCCGCTGCCGACAGCTACAAGCGGCTGCTCTTTCCCGCCCTGGAGCGGGAAATCAGAAACCGTCTGACGGAATCAGCCGAAGCCCAGGCAACCAAGGTCTTCGGAGCCAATCTCCGCCGGATTCTCCTGGCCCCGCCTCTCAGAGGGTACGTGGTCATGGCCCTCGACCCCGGCTACCGCACCGGCTGTAAAATGGCCGTAGTAGACGAAACCGGCCGGATAATGGACCACGGCGTTCTCTATATCACCCACAGCGACGCCCAGAAGAAGCAAAGCGCCGGCAAGGCCCTTGCCCTCATAAAGCAACACGGCGTCAGCCTCATCGCTATCGGCAACGGAACCGCCAGCTATGAGACGGAAAGCTTCGTAGCGGACCTGATAAAAAATAACGGTCTTACCCTCCGCTATCTCATCGTCAACGAAGCCGGCGCCTCTGTCTACTCCGCCTCTCCCCTGGCCAAGGAGGAAATGCCTGAATACGACGTTACCATCCGGGGGGCTGTATCTCTCGCCCGGCGGGTTCAGGACCCTCTGGCCGAGCTGATAAAAATTGAACCAAAGGCCATCGGTGTCGGCCAGTACCAGCATGACGTAAACCAAAAAGAACTGACCCGGGTGCTGGACGCCACCATCGAATCAGCCGTAAACCATGTGGGCTGCGACCTGAACACCGCCAGCCCCAGCCTCCTCTCCCACATTGCCGGAATCAGCGGCGCCGTAGCCAAAAACATCACAAAATACCGGAACGAGCACGGCGCCTTCAAACAGCGCCGGCAGCTGCTGAAGGTGCCCCGCCTGGGGGAAGCCGCCTTTACCCAATGCGCCGGATTCCTGCGGATCGCCCAGGGTGAAGAGCCCTTTGACAACACCTCCATCCATCCGGAATCCTACCCTCTGGCCGCCGCCATTATGAAAAAGCTGAACATCTCCCCCGAGGAAATCTCCGACCGGTCGCAGCAGGTTTTCCTCCAGAAAAAAATAAAAATGGCTGACCCGGAAAAGCTGGCTTCAGCCTTAAACGCCGGTCTGCCCACCGTCCGGGACATCCTTGCCGCGCTGGCGGCTCCCGGCCGCGACATCCGCGACGACCTGCCCAAGCCCATCACCCGGCAAAGCCTCGTGAAGCTCTCCGACCTGAAAACCGGCGCCATTATGACCGGCGTCGTTCAAAACGTTACCGACTTCGGCGCCTTCGTGGACATCGGCCTGAAAAAAGCCGGCCTCATCCATATCAGCGAGCTGGCCCGGAAACGGGTAAAGCACCCCCTTGACGTCATTGCCGTCGGCGACATCGTGGAGGTAATGGTCACGGAGGTAGATGAAAAACGAGGCCGTATCGGCTTATCCCGCAAACGGGTTCCTGAATCAAAGTAAACCAGCCTGACGTAACGACCAATCTCCCAAAATACCGTAGATACCTCTTCCAAAAACACAGCCTGACATACCGGCCAAGTCCCCGGATTGCCGCAAACAACGCTTCCAAAACAATCGCCGGCCTGACATAAAGGAGTCTCAATTCTATGAAACCAAGTGATTTCTCCCTGAAAACCCCTACGGACACAGCCTCTCTGGAATCAAAGCTTCAAGCCACGATAAATTTGATCGATCCCCCCTCCCAGAAGGGCATTACCGCTATAACCGGCATATTTGCCGAAGCCGGTTTTGGCCGGCAGGAGCTGGGCTCCCTGCTGGATATAATCTCCTCCTACGCCGCCATTACCGGCCAGCCCTTCACAATTCCCCAAAAACATACCCTCATCTGTTGCGCCGACCACGGCGTATACGAAGAAGGAGTCAGCGCCTACCCCCAGGAAACCACCCTGGGAATGGTTCGCAACTACCTCGTATCAAAGGGAGCCGTTGCCAACGCCCTGTCCAATTTCTGCCAGTCAGAAATGACCGTCATCGACCTGGGCATCAACTTCCCCTCCTATGACATCCCCGGCCTGCTCGATTGCCGCATCGCCTCCGGCACCCAAAACATCGCCAAAGGCCCCGCCATGACCCGCCAGCAGGCCCTTCAGGCCATCGTCACCGGCATTGAGCTGGCCGAGGCGGCAGTAGAAAAAGGCGCCCGCTGCCTCCTTCCGGGGGAAATGGGCATCTCGAATACCACCAGCTCCGCGGCCATCGTAGCCGCTGTCTGCGGGCTCACCCCCGAAAAAGCCACCGGCCGGGGCACCAACATCTCCGATGCCAGGCTTGCCCACAAAATCGAAGTAGTCCGTCGCATCCTGACCGTCAACCAGCCTGACATCAACGATGGCGTCGATATTCTCGCTCATCTGGGCGGATTTGAGCTGGGAGCCATCACCGGCATAATCCTTGGCGCCGCCGCCCATCACGCCTTCGTCATCCTGGACGGTCTCAACACCGGAGCCGCCGCCCTCATGGCCGCTGCCTGCTGCCCCCGCATTACCGGCTACCTTATGGCCTCCCACCTGGCGGCAGAACCGGCCCAAAAAAACACCCTCGAAAAGCTGAAGCTCAAAACCCACATGGATTTGCGGTTCAGACTGGGAGAAGCCACCGGCTCCTCCATAGCCTCCCGCCTCATCGACGTCATGGTGGCTGCCTGCAACGAACTGACGGGGAAAAACGATCAACCAATAATTTCCGAAACAATTATCCCACTATCCTCCCTGGGCTTTACTCGGCCGGAAAAAACCGATTTTTCCTCCAGGAGTATGCAGGATATAAACAGCTCCATCCCAGACCCGGACAGGGAGCTCCGGCAAAACTGCCAATACTACCTGGACAATCTGACAAAACCGGCCCGCTGCTGCGGCCGTCTGGAGGATATTGCCCTCCAGCTGGCCGTGTCCGCCGGAAACACCAAACCTCCCCTGACCCTCCCCCGGGCCATCCTCTGCTTCACGGCGAAGGAAAACTACAACGGCAAAATCGCTCCCCTGGGCGCCGCTTTTGCCAAAACAGCCGGAACAAAAATTTATACTGTCAGCCTGCCCGCGGGCATCGCCCCGGAAACAGCCTTTACCATCGGGGAAACCGCTGTCTGCCTCCTCCGGGAAAAACTCCAACTCCCCGTCCTGGGCCTTGCCCTGGACAGCGCCCCTGATGATTTTTCCTGCGGCAAAAATGCTTTGGCTGCTGCCGTTGGCGGCGCCATTGCCTCAGCCGCGGCCAAATCCATGACTATCGTGCTGGACAACCCGGCCATGGAAAAGCTGGCCGCCCAGGCAGTTGAGCAACTGCCTGCCGCCTCCCCCTACCTCCTGCACGTGCAGCCTGAGCTTCTGTCCCTTAACGTGAATTGCCCCGGCGACCTCGTTGCCGCTCTCGGTATCACCCTGATTGAAGCCGCCCTCCACATCCTGAACGATATGCGGACCTTTGCCGACGCCGGAGTCGCCGTCGCCCAGGACGGCCCGGGAGCCGGCGTCCAAAAGCAAAATTAAAGCCCATATATCAAAGGATAAAAGCCGCCCCTGTAAGGGATGTGCCCGTCACACGCCGCTCAAAGCCTCCCCTGTAGGTTGGCATGAGCACTTAAGCCGCAGAAAGCGGCTTTTAGTGCGAGCCATGCAAACTACTTAGAGAAGCCGAATGTAATGATGGCTGAGCTTAGTAGTTTGCAGGAGGTGCCCGTCAGACAGTGCGACTCCCTAAGCTCTGCCTTCGCTTTGCGACTCCCTAAGCTCTGCTTTCGCTTTGCGACTCCCTAAGCTCTGCCTTCGCTACGCTCGGCAATTGCTGAGGTCGCATGCATGACACTCACTAAATTCGTCCATCGTTTCACTCGGACTTATTA
>CAZIKQ010000084.1:0-4781 GCA_964540025.1 uncultured Schwartzia sp.
GTTGAAAGTACTTGGCTGGCGACGGCCCGGGAGGATAGATAGCCGCTGATTACAATAGACCACTCTTACGGGTGGTCTTTTTCTATGCCTGTATGATAAATGAAGCCGGGATTTCGCGGGCCCTTAATTCCTTCTTCTATTTGAATGGCACTTATGATATAATGATGCTGGATTTTTATTTTCAAGAGACTGAGAGGTGAGAAAGATGGCCATCAAGGTTGACGGTATTTCTACCCAGCGTCCGGCCAATACTCTTTCTCATGAAAGAGTCAGCCGGTCTGAGACGGCGGACACTTCCTTTTCCATGGAGCTGGCCGAGCAGGATCAGCCCATGACAAAGGAGGAGCTGGAGGAGCTTCTGAAACAGATCGATGAGCAGGGAGCCAGACTGTCCAGCACTCCTACCTACGATGAGCTTGCCTCCTATCGTTCCCTTGTTCAGACCTTTGTCAGGGAAGCGGTTGACCGGATGTATTTTCTTCAGACAAATGCCGGTTGGGATCGGATGGGCAGGCAAAAGGTCTTTACCACCGTCCGGAACATTGACAGGGAGCTGGAGACGATGGCGGAGAGAATCCGCCTGGGGCAGACGAATCAGCTGGATATTGTGGCAAGTCAGGATGCCATCCGCGGTATGCTGGTAGATTTATATATGTAGCGTTCCGATCATGAACAGATTACCCGACTGGCCGGATGTGGCCGGCCACAAAGACAAGGTAAACCGTCTGAAGCGGATGGTCGAGGCCCGCCGTGTGCCCCACGGCCTGCTTTTTTACGGGCCGGGAGGAATAGGTAAGCGGCTGATTGCCGATGTGCTGGCCGCGTCGCTTTTATGTGAAAATTTTGATTCAGCTGACGGGAAAACCGTTCCCTGCGGCGTATGTCCAGCCTGCTGCCGCCTGAGGGAGCAGACCCATCCCGATTTCAAAGCCGTGGTTCCCCAGGGGGAAAAGCTAAAGTCCATTAAGATCGAGATGATCCGGGAGGTCATCGGTCAGGCCCAACTGGCGCCCGCCCTTTCCCGCCGTCGGGTGGTCATAATCGACGGGGCGGACTTTATGAATGAGGCGGCGGCTAACAGTCTGCTGAAGACGTTGGAGGAACCGGCAGGCGAGACTGTTTTCATTCTGATTGCCCAGCGGCAGGCAGCGGTACTGCCGACGATTCTTTCCCGGGTGACGCCTGTTTCCTTTTCGCCTCTGTCGGAGGAAGAGCTGCTGTCCCTGCTGCTCAGAAGCCCGGAGAAGTATCCCTCTCCCCGGCGCCTGGCCTGTATTGCTGACGGCAGCGCCGGACGGGCTCTGGAGCTGGCGGCAAATGGTGGATTGGAGCGGCGGGCAGAGGCGCTGAAGCTCCTCAGGGATATCCGGGGCTGCAACGGGAAGAAGCCTGACATTCCGGAGATTTTTGCCTTGGGGGAAAAGCTGGGAAAGCTGGACCGCCGGGAGCTGGCCGATTATTATCATTATTTCCGGCGGATAATCGAGGATCTCCGGCGGCTGGGGACAGGGATACCGCCCCGCTACAAGGACCTGGCGGCGGATTTACCGGAGCTTTCCGCCGCGTTTACCCCGGTTCAGCTGATGGAAGCGTCGGATGCTGTCAAGGAAGCCTGCCGGCGGTTGGTCACCAGCAATATGACCGCAAGGCTTTCGGTGGAGGCGCTGCTGCTGGAGCTGCGGGATATTGATTGAATCTCTTTCAAAGCGTAAAGACTGAAGGGCTGGATTTTTCTCAAGTCCCTCATACAAATAGATTACAAATCAGGAGTGAAATATGCAGACTGTAGTAGGTGTCCGCTTTAAGCAGGCGGGCAAGGTTTATTATTTTGGCACCGGGGGCATGGACTTGAAGTACGGTGATAAGGTTATCGCCGAAACGGTCCGTGGTCTGGAATATGGCAAGGTTCTCCTTCCTCCCCGGGAGATGGAGGACGCAAAGGTGACTCTCCCCCTCCGGGCCGTCATCCGCCTGGCCAGTGACGAGGATCGGAAGAAGGTGGCCGAAAATAAGGAGAAGGAAAAGGAAGCTTTTGCCATTTGCGGCAAAAAAATTGCCGAGCATGGTCTCGCCATGAAGCTGGTGAATGTAGAGTACACCTTTGATGTCAATAAAATCGTTTTCTACTTTACGGCGGAGGGCCGCATTGACTTTCGTGAGCTGGTAAAGGATCTGGCGGCGATTTTCCGCACCCGCATTGAACTGCGGCAGATTGGCGTAAGGGACGAGGCGAAGATGATGGGCGGGATCGGCTGCTGCGGCCGCTCCCTCTGCTGCGCCACCTTCCTGGACGAGTTTGTGCCGGTTTCCATCCGCATGGCGAAGGAACAGAGCCTTTCCCTGAATCCCGCCAAGATTTCCGGTATCTGCGGCCGCCTTATGTGCTGTCTCAAGTATGAGAATGACTGCTATGTGAGCCGCCGCAAGGAACGGCGGAAGATCCAGGCGCCCAGGCCGGGCTGCCGGGTGGCTACCATGGAGGGCGACGGCAAGGTTATTTCTGTCAGCGAACAGCGCCGGACGGCCACGATCCTCCTTGACGACAGCAAGACCATCGTCGCCGCCTGGGAGGATATCGTGGAGAAGGACGAGGAGGCGGTGTCCCCGGAGGAGATGGCTGCCGCCATTGCCGTTGCCACTATGCTGAATGAGGGAGAGCAGAGGGCCTTGAAGGAAGGGGCGGCCGATAACTGCCCCAGCCGCCGGGAAAGAGACGGGGAGAGCCGGAAGCCCCGCCGGAAGGATTTCCGGGAGAACAGGGAGAGCAGAGAAGGCCGGAACCGCGGTCCCAGAGGTCCCCGCCCCGAGCGAGGCAATAACCGGGGCAGAGGCGAAGGCCGGGAACGGCGGGAAAGCCGGGGCGAGCGCAGCCAACGGGATAACCGAAACGGCGATTTCCGCCCCCAGCGGCCGCCTCGCCCGGAGCGTTCCCCCAGAGCTTATGACAATGAACACAGCGAAAATCATGACAGCCGCCCTGAAAGAGAATGAGACCCTGGACGATTTAGGGGGCGGGCGGAAGATAATTCAAGCGAGAAACGAATTTCGTTTCTCGCTTGATGCCGTATTGCTGGCAAATTTTGTCAGGCTTAGAGACAACCGCCGTGACCATATTGCCGATTTGGGAACCGGCACCGGCATCCTGCCGCTGCTGCTGGCGGACAGGATAAAATCGGCGGTGGCCATCGAGCTGCGGGAAAATCAGGCGGAAATGGCAGCCAGAAGCGTCCGCCTTAACGATTTGGCGGACAGGATAAGGATCATGGCCGGGGACTATTGTCGCCGGGAGGTGCTGAACATTGCCGGTCGGGAAGCCTTTGACGCGGCGATTGCCAATCCTCCCTATTTTGGGGCAGCGGTGGGGGCGGCCAACCGGGAATCCGGCGTAAATGACGCCCGGCACGAAACCACCGCCACCATTGAAGACGTGGCGGGAGCGGCTGCCTATCTTTTGAAATACGGCGGAAGGTTCAGCCTGATCCACGTTACTGGCCGGCTGGTGGAAGTAATGGGAGCCCTGACGGCGGCAAACCTTCAGCCAAAGCGGCTGCGGCTCGTTACCGCCAGGCCGGGGAAAGCCCCGGCTCTGTTTCTGCTGGAGGCGAAGAAGGGAGCCAGGCCCGGTTTGGAAATGCTGACGGAGCTCGTCGTCCACGGCGACGGTTACGGCGGCTACAGCCGGGAAGTGGCGGCCTATTATACCGGCCGGTATGAGGGAAGCGGCGGAGCCGCCGAGAAGGAATAAAGCCGCGGCCGCTTCTTTTGTTTGAGATTTTTTGCCGTAAATTTTGCGGCTGGTTTATTTTGCTTGCTATTTCTTTAATTATTCAGTATAATGAAGCAAAGAAATTATTACGTGGAGGTAATAGGAATGAAGAAACTTTTGGCAATTTTTATGCTGCTGGCCATGCTGGTAACGGCGGGCTGCGGCGGCTCGGACAAGCAGGCCCCGGCGAAGAAGGCGGACAGCAAGGCCAAGATCGTCGTGGGCCTTGACGACAACTTCCCGCCCATGGGCTTCAAGGACGAGAAAAACCAGATCACCGGCTTTGACATCGACCTGGCCAGGGAGGTAGCGAAGCGCCTTGACCGGCCGGTGGAGTTCAAGGCCATCGACTGGTCCTCCAAGGAGGCGGAGCTGAAGTCCAAACGGGTGGACATCCTCTGGAACGGCCTTGACATCACCGAAAAGCGCAAGGAAAACATGATGTTCAGCGATCCTTACATGGAAAACCGCCAGATCGTTTTCCTCCAGAAGGACAGCGCCCTTGCGGTGAAGGGGGAGAAGGATCTTGCCGGTAAGGTAGTGGGCACTCAGGCCGGCGGCACCACCGAGGAGTATATCGACGCCACCCCGGCCTTCAAGGACAGCATGAAGGAAGTAAAGCGCTACGCCGACTACATCGCCTGCTTCATGGATCTGGAGAACGGCCGCCTCGACGCGGTGATCTGCGATGAGATCGTTGGCCGCTACTATATTTCCAAGCATCCGGACAAGTTGAAGGCCCTCGATGTGGTCATCGGGCCGGTGTCCGATTTTGGCATCGGCTTCCGTAAGGAGGACAAGGCTCTCCGGGACGAAGTCCAAAAGGCGCTGAACGAGATGAAAAAGGACGGCGCCATGGCCAGGATTTCCAAGGCTTGGTTTGCCGCTGACATCACCAAGAAATAAAATCGGCTGAAATAGAATAGGACGAGAAAAATCCTCCGCCTGACAGGGCGGAGGATTTTTCTAGTGTGCCCGGCATGGGCAACAACTAGGTGGTGAAAGTCCACTACGC
>CAZIKQ010000085.1:0-4689 GCA_964540025.1 uncultured Schwartzia sp.
GCAAGACGATGGCAGAGCTTAGTAGTTTGTAGGAGCTGTCAGCGAAGCTGACTGAGGGGTGACAAGTAGACATATCGGCTTGTCTGTGTCACCCCTCCGGTCTCCGGCCTGCGGCCTTCGACCACCTCCCCTACAGGGGAGGCTTGGGAGGGCGGCTCCCCTGTAAGGGAGGCTTTAGAAGAACATAATACTGGCATATTAAACGGCGCTGTTTCTTTGAAGGGGCGCCGTTTTTGCTGTCCGGTCTGCTATTCATTTCAGGCATGACAGAAAATAAATTATAAGCATTTTATTTTGGGCGAAACTTTTTCTATAATAACGGCTGAAAGACATCCCCGCTTCGATTTATCAGGCGGCGGATGACCCGTTAGCTGATGCCGAATCAAAAAAAGATGGCCGGATCATTTTCCCCGGCAGCATCGTTATAGAAGCCACGAAGGGGGGATGTGGATAGTGGTAAATCAGTCGTTCACTTTTGAGGAGCTGAAAAGCCGCTGTGGGGTTCCGGAGGCGGACATAAAAGAATTTCTCTCCTGCCGGGAGGCGGAGGGGGAGAAATCACCCCGGTTTTCCGAGGAGGACATCGAGCAGCTCGGTGAGTTCCTGACCCTGGGCAGCCTTGGTTTTTCCACTGACCAGCGGAGGGATTACCTGAAGCTTTCCGAAAGAAGCCGCGGTACAGCCGCAAAAATGCGGATGCTGGGCAATCAGCGGCAAAAGCTTTTGGATAAGGTTCATGAGCTGGAAAAGAAAATTTCCCGTATCGACTATATGAAGCATGAGCTGGGAAAGGAGCCGCCGGAGGGCCGGGCTGGGAACCGGGGGAACAACCGGAGCCGGAGACAAGGAAGGGGAGCGGGGGCGGAATCCGGTACAAAATTAAGCGCGGCCCCCGGCCCGGAAGCGGAGGCGAAACCATGAAGCGCTTTGTTCTGGACATGACTCTCCTGGGGCTGATTCTGCTGGTCATGGGGTTCCACCTCTTGCCGGGGCTGGCCCACGAGGCAGGCGGCCTGATCCTGCTGGCGGGGGTGGGCTGACATCTCCTGTTGAACCGCCGCTGGTTCGGAAGCTTTTGGCAGGGGCGCTGGAGCGGCCTGCGGCTAATGCAGACGGCCATTGGCTTGCTGCTGGTGATCGCATTTTTTACCGCCGCCGTCACCGGCTGCATCGTTTCCGCTTGGCTCTTTCGGGAGCTGTGGATCGGAGTGCCGCTCCATCGCAGTACCTTCATCCATGGGCTTCATACCGCCAGCGCTTATCTGATGGTAATCCTTGGGGGGATGCACCTGGGAATGCACTGGCCGGGTCTTTGGCCGAGGCTCAGGCGGCTCCCCGGGCTGGGGAGCCTTGACAGATACCCCGCTCTCAGGCTGGCGGCGCTTGCCCTGATCTCTTGGACAGGCTGGCGGATGTGGCAGCTTGACCGGGTAGGAGACCGGCTGCTGCTGAAGCATTTATTCGGCACCGTGGCCTCAAGGCTCCCGGCGGGGATGTATTACCTGATGCTCCTGGGCCTGATGGGGCTTTTCGGGATCATCGCTTACTACTTGCAGCAGTATTTTATCCGCCAGGGGTGGAAGAATCAGGAAGGTGTACTATGAATCGGCGGGATTTTCTGAAAATTTCCGGTACGGGGGCCATGACGCTCCTCTTGAGCGGCTGCGGCCTGTCGGCCCTGCTGGGGACGGAAGCGGGCAAGGCCAGCAGTAAAGCGCCGGAAAAAGGCAGTGTATCAGGAGGGAAGAAAATGAAAATTGTCGTGATAAACAGCAGTCCCCATCCGAGGAACGAATCCACCTCCATTTATCTGGCGGACCGGTTTACCAAGGGGGCGCTGAGCGCGGGCCATGAGGTGTTCACCTTCGATGCGGCCAATGCCGACGTCCATCCCTGCCGGGGCTGTGACCGGTGCCGTATGGACGGCCCCTGCGTATTTAAGGATGATATCGAAAATATTCTCATGCCGAAAATGCTGGAAGCGGATCTGCTGGCGCTGGTTACGCCACTGTATTATTATGGAATGTCCGCCCAGCTGAAGACCATCGTGGACAGGTTTTATTCCCGGACCGAAAGGCTCCACGGGAAAAAGTCCATCCTTATGTCCACCGCCTACAACAGCGCTGACTGGACCTTTGAGGCGCTGGCCGCCCACTACAACACGCTGGTCCGCTACATGGAGTGGCAGGACGCGGGGCAGATCTGGGGCGTGGGCTGCGGCTCCCGTTCGCTGGTGGAGTCCTCGGATTTCGGCAATATGGCGGAAAAAATCGGCGCTAACCTGTAAACGGCCAAGCCCGGTATTACAGTCAGACAATAAATAACTATCAGAAAAGGGGTAAAATTTTATGAACATCAAATGCATGGCGGCCATCGCCGCCGGGCTGTCCATCATTTCCGCTTTCCCCGTGGCCGATAGCTTGTTTTGCCGGCCGGACGTGGTGGTAAGAATCGTGGAAGCGGCCAATAAGGCGGCCGGGCAGCCGCTGTCCGAGGCAGCCTTTGAACGGGAAAACGTCTTTGGCAAAGGAGTGGAAAACACGCCCTACGCCAAATACTTTGTGGGAAAGTCCTTCCGCAACCCGCTGGTGAAGCCGGGGGAGGCCCCCATATCCATGACCAATATCACCTTTGAGCCCGGGTGCCGGAACAACTGGCACATCCACCACGCCAAAAAGGGCGGCGGCCAGCTTTTGGTCTGCGCCGCCGGGGAAGGCTGGTATTTACAGGAGGGTAAAGAGCCGGTGAGCCTGAAGCCGGGCTCTGTGGTCTATATTCCCGCCGGGGTGAAGCACTGGCACGGGGCCAAGGCCGACAGCTGGTTCAGTCATATTTCCGTGGAGGTTCCCGGCGAGGACACCAGCAACGAATGGCTCCAGCCGGTGAGCGATAAAGAGTACAACAAGCTTCCCTTAGCCGGGGCGGCCAGAACGGAGATAGCAGGAGGAGACGGCATGAAGATTATGGACGAAAAGGAATTTGACAAGGTAAACGTTTTTGGCAAGGGCCAGGATAACACGGTCTACGCCCGGTATTTTGTGGGAAATTCCTACCTCAACCCGCTGGTGAAGCCGGGAGAATCCCCCATATTCCTGGCCAACGTGACCTTTGAGCCCGGGTGCCGGAACAACTGGCACATCCATCACGCCAAAAAGGGCGGCGGCCAGATGCTCATCTGCACCGCCGGACAGGGCTGGTATCAGGCGGAGGGCCAGGCGCCGGTGAGCCTGAAGCCGGGCTCGGTGGTCTACATCCCCGCCGGGGTAAAGCATTGGCACGGAGCCAAGGCCGACAGCTGGTTCAGCCACATTTCCGTGGAGGTGCCCGGCGAGGACACCAGTAACGAATGGCTTGAACCGGTGAACGCTGAGGAGTACGGGAAGCTTCGCTGAAAAGCGGGGAGTCTGTTATAAAGAAAAAGCAGGGAAACATTTTCCCAATGCTTCCCTGCCTTAAATGAAAGGATGGAAATAACCATGAAATTCAAACGCATTGCCGCCGCCCTGGCCGTACTGTCAATTATGGGTACTTTCCCGCTGACAGGCAATTTGTTTAGTAAATCAGATATGGGGGTAAAGATCGTGGAAGCAGCAGCAAACAATCAGCAGGCAGAGAAAATCGTCCAGACGGCAGGCCGGGACCGGTTGGGAGCCTTCGCGCCGGAGTTTGCCCACTTCAATGACGACGTCCTCTTCGGGGAAAACTGGAACAATCAGGACATCGACGTGAAGACCAGGAGCATGATTACAGTGGTGGCCCTGATGTCCTCGGGGATCACGGACTCCTCCCTGAAATTTCACCTGCAAAACGCTAAAAACCACGGGGTGACCCAGAAGGAGATCTCCGCCATCATCACCCACTGCGCCTTCTACGTAGGCTGGCCGAAGGGCTGGGCCGTCTTCAACATGGCCAAGGAAATCTGGCCGGTGGAATAAGACCGGTTCCCTGGGCGGGAGCCGGTAACCAAATATTTCAAATTGGAGCGAAAAAGGATGAAGCGAAAATATATAGCGGCGCTTGTGGGAGTACTGACCGCGCTGGCCTTTCTTTTTACCGGAGGACAAAATTTGCCGGGCAATGAGCCAATGGTGACAGAACCAAAAGCCCACGCGGCTGAGGTGGAAGCGGAAAAAGATGAAATGACGCTGTACATCACCGCAGGCGGCCGCAAGCTGACGGCGACACTGGTGGACAATTCATCAGCGCGAGCCTTAGTGGAGTACCTGAAGCGGGGCCCCGTAACCATCGATATGCATGACTTCGGCAATTTCGAGAAAACGGGGGAACTGGGGACGACGCTCCCGAGAAATGATGAGGAATTCACCACCGTTCCCGGAGATTTGATCCTGTATCAGGGGCGTATATTCGTCATATATTACGACACCAACACCTGGGATTTCACCCGGTTAGGCAAAATCAACGGGGTGGATCAAAGGGAATTAAAAAGTATATTGGGCAGTGGAAACGTCAGCGTGACGATATCCCTTGATTAAGGCGCGGCAAACCGGCTGTATCGTTGGGCCGGGGCTTTATGGCGGCGGCCAAAGGAAAATCCCCCATTTGAAACAGAGTTGACTGTTTCAAATGGGGGATTTTGGCGTTGTGGGTTAGCGAAGGAGAAAACTTCGCAGGCTCCATCGAGAGGATCTAATCGATCTGTTAGGCTCCCCTGTAGGGGAGCTGGCTCCG
>CAZIKQ010000086.1:0-4673 GCA_964540025.1 uncultured Schwartzia sp.
ATTTCCCATTAACATATATGATATGCGAACCATCACCAAACAATACCTTATTTTCTCCGATAGTAACATATCTCTCTACTGGATATATCGGCTGATTTCCTTTCATTACATCATTTTCGGTTATGAAAATTACATAACTGTCGGGGATATCCTCTGTATCATCACCAGATTTTAATATGTGCGCGTCCAACAGGCTGCTATTATGCCTTGCCCGCTTTGCACCTGCTCCCGCGTCCTTTCGCTGAATTTCTACGTCAAATTCCTTGTCAGTGCTGTCAATCGCGTGAACATCTAAAATAGCGGACCGTCCTTGCAAATTCTTCAATGACTCTTGTATCCTGACCGATTTAATTTTTATATCTTTTCGCCCCAAAACAATCCGTAGTATTAGTTTCACACCTTCAAAATTATCTGCAAGACAGACAGTCATAAAATCATCGTCCATATATCGGAGTGATTTCAAACGCTCTATATCCTTCTGATGTGTCTGCTCTGTTGTACTCAAAATATCACCTTCTTTCACTGCTTGCATTATACATTAGACGACGCCCTTTGAAAATTAAATTATATATAAAGTTTTTCCTGGCTTTCTGTAAGCTCTGACACTGTGCTACTTATTTAGCCGTGATTTTGGTAATAATTGTTTGGGCAAATTTGGATTTACTTGATAGCTTTTATAGTAGCAGTAGCACCCCATTCAGCAAGCATAAGGTCCTGTTTGTTATAGCTGATTACCTCGGCATATGCTAACTCTGTGGTAGTCTTGGCCTGCTCTTGGTCGATACTGTCATACTCGGATTGCAAGGGCTGTATCTCGGCTTTCCACTGTTTCGGCGTTATCTTCTTGCCATTCTGTAAAAGGCTCTGCATACGCTTCTTTAATTCGGGGTACTTCGATAAGCTGTCCTTACTTCCCTAAACGAAGCAAAGCCGGTTTTTTGCGCTCTTAAATCGCGTCTGCAATCTTTAATTCTCTTTTCAGGGCCGATTGCAGGATGGCGCTGAAATTCAGCCCCGCCTTTTTCGCTTCAAAGTTAAGCCATGAGGGGATAGTACAATTTTTCTTTACCGCCCGCAGATCGTTTTTCTTCCGATACTCCGAAAAATCCACGTCCACGAGCGAAACTATCCCTCCCGCCGGCGCGTCTTTTTGCACGTCGGCTATATTGGAGGCTTCGGGCAGCGCTTCGCCTTCGTCCTGCATATCTATCCCCATCAGGCCGATGGCGTCCCGGGCCATTTCGATAGCTTCCGGAATATCTTTGCCCTGCGTGTTGATATTAAAATCGGGAATGAATGCCACGATATATTTCTTACCTTTGGTCATAACGATGGGATACGCATTCTTCATGTTCTTCGTCCTCCTGTAAATTTACCGGGGCGGTCATTTTAGCCCGCGCCGTCGGATAATCGCCCTGGCTAATTCCTCGTCCGTTTCTTTATGCCGCACGATGCTTTCCCGCTCTTTTCCCTTAATGTAAATATCGTGATTGGCTCCGTGCCGTTTGAACCGCCAGCCGTTTCGCTCCAAAAGCTCTATGAGGTCCTTCGTTTTCATGTCCCGCCCTCCTTCGCTTTTATTATACTCCTTTTATGCGTATCATGGCAATTCGCCAGGGGAACATAGAATGGGAAATTTTGCGTTAAAGGGGATTTCCGCAAACGAAAACGGCTTTACTTCTCAATACGAAGCAAAGCCGTTTTATTTTGCGATTTTCTTACCTTATCAAATTTGGCCGATGGCCTTCAGGACGAACTGAGCGATGACGGCGGAGCCCAGGTAGGTGCCGACGAAGATGACGCAGCTGAGGACGATTATCCGCCAGCCCGTATGCTTAAAGGCGTCCATGTCCTTGCCGATGGAAACGCCGGCGTAAGCCAGGATGACGGTGCAGAGGGAGACGAAGCCGACCTTTTTCATGTAGAGGTTGATGACGTCGGAGCCGGGGAAGCCCGGATAAGTCAAAATGCAGCCGAGGGTGACCACGTAGGCCACGGCGGGGATGTTGCCCGGCAGGTATTTGCCCATGAGGATGCCGGCCATGGCGATGGCCACCAGGATCAGCAGGCCGGGGATGCCCTCCAGGATGCCCACGTTGCTGGACAGGGTGTTGCTGACCATGGACATGACGCCGATCAAAAGCAGAATGATAAACGTTTCGGCCAGATTATACTGTTTCATTTTCCTTCCTCCTCTTTCGTCAGCTCATGCCCGTATTTCAATACGCAGAATTTTCTGTACAAAAATTCCGTTAGGGGCAAGGCCAGCCAGATGGACATATAGATGCCGTCCAGGCCCGAGAGCATATTGCTGGCGGCGCCGAAGGCGGCCAGCTGGTCCGCCATTTGGGGATACATGACGGAGAGGGAGCCCACGGCGGCGGTCATCATGCTGGCGCTGCCTACTCCCGAGGCCATGGCCAGGGCGTAGGGGTGGAAAATACCCAGCCCGGCGAATACGCTGGCCATGAGGCCGAAGAAGATGGTGCCGAACACGGTGCCGGAGATGTACACGCCCATGACGCCCCGGCCTTCGGGGCCGTCCAGGCCGAAGCGCTCGCCGATGAGGGCCACGTTTGGCTCCCGGGCGATGGAGTGGGCGGCGCCGATAGTCTCACGCTTCAGGCCCAGGAATACGGCGACGGCCACTCCCAAAAAGCAGGTGCCCAAGTTGCCGAACTCCTGGAGGAGCAGGGCCGGGCCCGCGCTGATGATCTTCGGCAGGGTGGGGCCTACCAATGTGCCGTAGCGGGCCATTAGCAGCATCAGGGTCAGGCCGATGAGGGAGCCAGCGTCTTCCATGTCTTTCTGGTTGGTTATTTTCAAAAACGTGGGCGTGGTGAAAATGCCCAGGATCAGGGCGTAGAGCATGGGCAGCAGCACCACTTTGCCGGGGCCCAGGCTGAAGGCTTTGACGCCGATGAGCTCGGCGATGACGATGAGGCAGATTATTATGCCGTGGAGCTTGAAATTTTTCATTGATCTTCCCCCTTACTGAAATAGCTGTCGAGTTTGGCGATGTATTCGTCCTTCGTCAGGGCCGGTTTGTAGTCCCTGAGGATGGCGTTCGCTCTGGCAGCTCCGTCGCTTAACAGGTCGATGACCATACCGGCGAAGGTTTTGCCCGGCAGGAGCGCCGCCGCGTTGAAGTCAACCACTTTGAAATCCGCGCCGTGGAGGATGCCGTCCGTGCCGCCGATAAAGGGGTGGATGGCCGGCATCAGATGGGAAACGTCCCCCATGTCCGTGGAGGCGCTGAAGTGACCGGCGTCCACCAGCTTTACCCCGGGACAAACCCCTTTGGCGTTGGCGGCGAACAGGTCGTTCAGGGGGGCGTTGCAGATGAGGGGCAGCTGGCCCGGCAGGGTGTCGATTTCCACCCGGGCGCCGTTGGCCAGGCCGCCTGCTTTGAGAGCCGCGTCCACCTTTTTATGGGTCCGGTCGATGGCCTCCATGGTGGCGCCCCGGACGTAGGTTTCGATCCGCACGTCGTCGGGGATGTTGTTGACCAGGTCGCCGCCTTTGGTGATTATGGGATGGACCCGGATGTGATCGGCCTCCCGGAAGGTTTCCCGCAGGGCGTTGATGCCCATGAGGCCCAGGATCGCCGCGTTGAGGGCGTTGATGCCCTGGTCGGGGGCGTCGGCGGCGTGGGCGGTCTTACCGACGTAGCGGATGGTCTTGCCGATGAAGCCGTTGCTGCTCTGGCCGATGGCTACCGTTGGCCGGGGGCAGTTTTTCTGGGAATGGATCTGCATGGCCATATCGACGTCGTCGAATTCGCCCTCGTAGATAAGCTGGCCCTTGCCGTGGATGTAGTGGATCTTGCCCGCTTCCACCAGCTTTTTCCGATAGGCGATCTGCACGTATTCCTCTGCCGGAACGGCGAAGAATACTACCCGTCCGGCCAGCTTCTTCATCGCGCCGGAGCGGGCCAGGCCGTAAGCGGCGGCCAGCATTGCCGCCTGCTGGATGTGGTGGCCGCAGGCGTGAGCCGCGCCAGTGTCCGGGTCGGCCAGGGGATGCTCGGGACAGCCCATGGCATCCAGCTCCCCCAGGATGGCGATGGTGGGGCCGGGAGCGCTCCCCTTCAGCTCGCCCTTGATGCCGGTGAGCGCCAGCTCCGAGCGGTAGGGTATCCCCAGCTTTTCAAACTGGGCCTTGACCTTTTCCGCCGTCTTAAATTCCCTGAAGCCGAATTCCGGCTCCCGGGCCACGCTGGCGGCATACTGCTCCAGGTCGGCCGCCCCTTCGTCGATGGCGGCGAAGGCGGCCCGTTTCAATTGTTCAGTGTCTGCCATAAAAAAATCTCCGTTGAATATGATAAAATTTATAAGGACAATTCGTATGATACTCCATTTTCAGTTATTTTTCAAATAGTATACAAAATACAAGGCTGGACTGTGAGATGCAGGATGCCCTCCGCCTTTTCCGCATTGTAAATTCCGCCGTTTACCGCTATACTGAGGTCGTGGGCAGTTCAATGGGGTTGGCCGGTTATGTGTTACCCCTCAGTCAGCTACGCTGACAGTGACCAGAGGGACCGTGCCCAAAGCCTCCCCTCTAGGGGAGGTGCCCGAAGGGCGGAGGGGTGACAGATTAACCGAGTGGTTTGTTGTATCACCCCTCAGTCAGCTTCGCTGACAGCTCCCCTAAAGGGGAGCCTATGAGAC
>CAZIKQ010000087.1:0-4641 GCA_964540025.1 uncultured Schwartzia sp.
GCTGTCGGCGCAGCCGACTGGGGGGTGAATAAACTGTTCGGCTTACCTTATAAGCTCTCCGGCTGGTCTGTCACCCCTCCGCCCTTCGGGCACCTCCCCTACAGGGGAGGCTTTGAAGGAACAGCTCCTCCTACAGAGGGGAGGCTTTCGGGGGACGGGCGTCAGCTGTCAGCTTAACGCTTCATCTGAATCAGCGTCTCCAGCATTTCATCGGAGACGGTGATTATCTTGGAGTTGGACTGGAAGCCGCGCTGGGTGACAATCATCGTGGAAAATTCGTTGGCCAGATCCACGTTGGACATTTCCAGGGCGGAGGGGGTGATTTTACAGCCCAAGTCGGTGGCAGTCTTTACGTTGGGCTCGCCGGAGTTGTTGGACTTCTGGAACAGGGTGGAGCCCACGGCTGTCAGACCGCCGCTATTGTTGAACTGGGCTATCGCCACCACTGCTTCCTTCTGGATGATGCCGTTGGTATAGGTGCCGGTGACGGTACCGGAGGCGTCGAAGTTTAGTTCCGTAAGGTTGCCGGCGGCGTAGCCGTCCGCAGTACCCTTTACGGTATTGGAGCCAGCGTACTGAGTAAGACCGGAAAGATCTATTGCCACATCTCCCGTATTCGCCTCGCCGTATCCCAATGGCTCAAAGCTTATGGATCCAGAACCGGTCGAATAGGAACCATCTTTATTGAATTTCAATGTTATCCCTTTATCAACCATGGTAAATTTAATTTTGGGGGTTGTTCCATCCGCCTCGTAAAGAGTCCTCTCACCGCCTATACTTATAGTACCATCAGGGGCAGGATCGCTTTCGATGTACACATTCCAAGTATCTTCAGTAATACCATTTTTTGACATCATAACAGGGACGGTGTAGTCATTGCCCAAACTGTCGTAGACGGTGATGGTAGTAGTCAGAGGCAGACTGTAGTCTTTCCTGTATACGCCGCTGGTAACCGTCACCGTGGTACCGTCAGACATGGTCAGGGTTAGAGGTTTAGTAGCCGTAGCCGTAGCCGTATCGCCGGCATCCGTGCCATCTGCGTTCGTTATCTTCGTCACCATTGCCGAGGCGGCATTAAGATTGTTTGCATACTTGGCCATGGTAGTTGCTTTTGCGGCCATGGGCTTACCGGAAGGAATATTGATTATTCCCGGCTGGCCATTAGTATTCACCACCCCATCGGTGCCCATCCAGCCCATAACGAACTGACCGGCGGAGTTTACGTAGTTACCCTCGCCGTCAAACTTGAAAGCGCCGTTTCTGGTATAGTATTCGCCGCTGCCGTCTTTGACGATGAAGAGGCCGTCGCCGGAAAGGCAGAGATCCGTATAGAGGCCGGTAGTCTGCGGGCTGCCGTCCTTGAATATTTTGTCGATGGAGGCGTTACCGACGCCGAGACCTACCTGAATGGGGTTGGTGCCGCCCCGGTTGTTCTGAGCCCGGGTAGCTCCGGCGGAGGTCTGGTACAGGGTGTCCTGATAGGTGGCGCGGAAGGATTTGAAGCCGGTTGTGTTTAGATTGGCGATATTATTACCTACCACGTCCATGCCGGTCTGGTGGACTTTGAGTCCGGCCACGCCGGAATAAAGGGAACGCATCATAGTGAATCACACACTCCTTTTTTCTGAAGGTGCAGCGGGGAGCCGCGTCCGTCAGTCGGCGGCTCAGAGCCTCCTGTAGAGGTCCGGCTCGTTCAGATTATCGCTGCACTGTCGATATTGGTAAAAATGTTTTCCCGGGCGCTGTCGCCGTCCATGGCGGTTATTACCTTGCGGTTAGCGACGCTGACCACCAGGGCGATGTCATTCATATAAATGAGGGATTCCCTCGCCCCTTTGTGAGCCATTTTCTCCACGGTGTCGTCAAGCTTCGCCAAATCCTGTTCGGAAAGGTTCAGCTGGCGGCTTTCCAGCCGCTCCACGGCATGACGGGAGAAGCTAACCTGTTTCGCCTGCTTCCTTGCGGTGTCAAGGGCAATGGCAAAGGATTGTCCGCTTTCCCCAACATTCCCGCCCATACGGGAGCGGAGATTGCTTTCCCCGGACGAGGCCGGAACGGGAATCAGCGGCTGCCCGGTATAAAATATTCCGAGGCTTGCCATTTCCTTCTCCTTTTAGCTTAAAGTCCCAATGCGGGTGATCTCTCCAATAATTACCTTGTGCTGTTTTCCTGCGGCGTCCACGGCCACGACGGAGGGTTTTCCGTCGGAAATGGAAACGGCTTTTATACTGCCTTCCATGGCGACGCCTTCTTCATCAATCCACTGGACTCCCTGGCCAATCATGGAGGCAAGCTGGCCTACCAGCAGGGAGGTGTCGATGTTGTCAACCACATTCATAATGCTGGACAGTCCTTCGGCCACGTTGGTCATCTGCTCAAGAGCGGAGAACTGAGCCAGCTGGGACAGGTATTCGCCGTTGTCCATGGGATCAAGGGGATCCTGATAGCGCATCTGGGTCACCAGCAGCTGGAGGAACGCGTCCTTGCCCAAGGTGTCCTTGGCGGCGCTGGTGATGGCCTGAGCGGTATCCTGCTTGTTTGTTTTATTGGTTTCGGTGGTGGTATTTGTTCCTACGCCTGATACTGCCATTTGTTTTGCTCCTTTCTGAAAATGCTCTTTTCTTCGCCTTTTCTGCCGGAATCCGTCAAAACTCGTCCGTAACATGCTGACTGTCGGGACGGTTTGGACTTATGATTCCGGCTCAAACCCGATAGTCGAGAATGGTATCGGTGGCGTTATTGACGGGATTTGCCGCGTCGGTGCTGATGGCTCCCGCGCCGCTGTTTACGGCGGCAACGCCTTCGACTGAATCAACGGTCTCTGTCCGGTCAACCCGGCGGCTTGCTCCATTGGAACCGGCCTGTTGGTTCTGCTGGGTGAATTGACCCATCTGTCCCTGAGTTTCGCTCCGGGTGAAGAAGTCCTCGCTGAGGCCCGCGCCCACGCTTACATTGTCCACCTTCAAGCCCTGCTGCTGTAGCTCCTGCTTCAGCTGGGTAATCTGGCTTTCAATGGCGGCTCGAACCTGGGCGTTCTCGCTCTGGAATACGGCGGTGACGGAGCCATTGTTGGCGACGCTGACCTTCATGGTAAGCTGGCCAAGGTGCTCCGGCTTCAGCTGCATTACCAGCTCAGTGGTCTGGGCGGTGCGGATCATCCTGACCTGCTCCAGAATCTGCTGGCGGATGTCGTAGACGTCAGCCGTTCTGGCCGTCTGGGGCTGGGTCTGAACCTGCTCTGGCTGGATCTCCAGAGACTGCGACTGGGAGCCTGCGGCGGCCGCCAAAGTCTGGCTCTTGTCCTCCCTTTCCGGTCGGACGCCAAGCTGACGGGCGGCTTTGGTGAGGTAAAGCTCGGGGTTCTTCGCCCCCGCGTCGTCAAGGATTCCCTTTGGGATAGCGGTACGCTTGTCCTCCGGATCTCCCTCGGGGTCGCTGAGGCGTTCCTTCAGCTGTTCCTGCCGCAGGCCGATGGCCTGAGAAAGCTCCTGCTGAGGAGTCTGGGTCAGATTCCCGGCCAGACTGCTCCGGGCATTTTCAGCTACCTTCACATTGGCCAGTCCCAGGGCGGAGCTGTCATCCAGCAGCTGGTCATCGGCCACCAGATCCCTGGCGCTGATGAGTGGCTGCTGCTCATCGGTCTGAGCCTGCTTCAGGTTCATGGCCCGTCCGGCGGTAGCGGCGGCCACGGCGGCCAGGTCGTCCGGGATAGAGGCGGCGGAGTTCTTCAGCAGACCTTCAATGTTCTGCGGGTCTCCCTCCGCCACCGGCGCCATTTCGCCAATGGTAACTGCTCCTTCGTAGCGTCCAGAGAGCTGGTTGAGGAGCGAAGCGTCCTTTCCGGCGGTAGCGCTGTCGGGCAGAAGCTCCGCCAGAGCGCTGCCGCCATTCTGGAGGGTGGCGAGAGGCGTCCGGCTTGTGCCGTCCCCGGCTTCCTGTCCGATGGCTTCCACGCTGGCGACTGCCTCTACGGGATCAGCCACCGGGTCTTGCACGGCTATGGGCTGTTCCGTCTCCGGCTCCACTGCCACCGGCTGGGTGACCGTCAGCAGGGTGAGGACTTCACCTGACTTCACGGCGGTCTTTACTTCATCTTCCGGGTCGTCAGCTTTTCCAGGTTCTTCCGGTTCTTTGGCCGGTTCCTTCACCTGGTCAGTGGCGGCGTCCTTGCCGGCAGGCTGGCTGTCCGTCGTCTGACCGGCGTCAGCTGACTGCTCCCGGGCCTTGTCCAGGGCGCTGTCGAAGGACTTGCCGGCTGTACTGTCCGCCTTTGCCGTCAGGTCAGTCTGACTGCTAAGGTCAGTTGACACGGCCGGGGTCGGAAGAACGGAGAAAAGGCTGGCCTTCGTGTTCGCTGTGTTCACTGCATTCATGTTTTTCACCTCCTTTCGTTGCTAATAATATATCGAAATGTTAGTGGTTTGCATTTAGTAATTCTATTGTATTTTAATGAAAGTTTAATGAGCGGCTGGCATTGAGGGGAAGTATTAGCCCTCTCCGGCGCATCTGGCGATGCGCCAGCTCTCCCAGAGGGAGAGGCAAGAAGAAATCCCCTGGCTCTCCCTTTGGGAGAGCTGGCAGTCCATCAGGACTGACTGAGAGGGGCAAGACAAGCTCTCCAGCTAGTCTGTCACCCCTCCG
>CAZIKQ010000088.1:0-4524 GCA_964540025.1 uncultured Schwartzia sp.
AGGTCATGCCGCCCACCACGGCGTTACCCATGGAAACCCGGGAACCGGCCCCGGCTCCGGTGGCCAGCGCCAACGGCAAACAGCCAACGATAAATGCAAAGGAGGTCATGAGGATGGGGCGGAGGCGGAGACGAGCCGCATCCTTTGCGGCCGTAACCGCGTTGGCTCCCTTGTCCCGGTTCATCCTGGCGTACTCCACGATGAGAATGGCGTTCTTGGTGGAAAGGCCGATGAGCATGATGAGAGCCACGTTCATGTAAACGTCATTGCTCTGTCCCCGCAGCAGCTGGGAACCGTAGCAGCCCAGCACCGCCGGAGGCAGGGTAAACAGGACGGCGAAGGGTATCGACCAGCTCTCGTAGAGGGCCGAGAGGCAGAGGAAAACGAAAATGACGGAGATAATATTTATGTACAGGGACTGATCCCCGGCTTCCCGTTCGTCCCGGCTCTGATCCACCCACTCATAGGTGTAGGTAGTCGGCAGGATATCCTTGGCAATCCGCTCCAGGGCTTCCATGGCTTCACCGGTGGAGTAGCCATTCTGAGGGGAACCGGCAATCTTGAAGGCAGAAGCCCCGTTGAAACGAGCCACTGTGGGAACCGTCATATCCGGCTGGGCTTCAACCAGAGAATCAAGGGGAATCATCTGCCCGGCGCTGCTCCTGACGTAGAAGTTATTCATTTTCCGCACATCGTTGCGGAAATCTGCGTCAGCCTGCATAACAACCTTCCAGGTACGCCCGAAGTTATTGAAGTCGTTTACCTCCATACCCCCGAGGAAGGTTTGCAGAGTGGAAAATACATCGGCTACCGGCACCCCAAGAGCCTCGCATTTATCCCGGTTCACCTCGAACTTCAAAGCGGGAGTATCTGTGTTGAAGGTAGTATAGGCCACCGCGATTGACGGTTCCTGATTGGCCCGCTTTACAAATTCCTTGGCGTACTTGTCCATTACCTGAACGCTGTCGCCGCCGAGATTCATTACGTAGAGGGAAAGGCTTCCTGTTTCAGACAGACCGGGAAGCGCCGGCTGGTTGAAGGCCATGAGGCTCAGCTCCGGCATGGTGGCGCCCATGGCAAACAGCTGAGCGATTATCTGATTGGAGGATACACTCCGCTCGGAAAAATCTTTTAAGGCGATTGGCATCAGGCCGGCTGAGGCCTTCTGCGAGCCGGAGAGCAGATCATACCCGGCTACCCCCATGACATGCTTCACGCCCTCGATCTTGCCAATGCGGGCTTCCAGCTCCTGCATCTGCTGGATGCCCCGGTTGCTGGCGGCCCCCTCCGGGAGATTGTATGCGGCCATGATCATACCCTGGTCTTCCTCCGGCACATATGATGTGGGCGTCACCTTAGCCACCACGCCGCAGAGGATGACGATGACCACCAGGCCGATGACCATCAGCTTTGCATTGGTGATACAGATACCCACCGTGCTGGTGTATCGTTCCAGGGTACGGTTGAACCAACGGTTGAAGCCGCCGATTATCCTGTCCACGAAGGATGTGCCTTTTGCCTGAGCGGCTGACTTTTCCTCCGTCAGGATCAGCGCGCAGAGAGCCGGCGTCAGGGACAGAGCCACGAGAGCCGACAAGGCCATGGACACCGAGATGGTCAAGGCAAACTGCTTGTAAAGCTCGCCGGTGGTGCCGCCCATAAAGGCGGTGGGGATAAATACAGAGGCCAGCACTGCCGCAATGGCCACAACCGGACCGGAAACCTCCTCCATGGCCCGATAGGTGGCTTCCCTCGGCTTCAGCCCGTTATCCTGAATATGATGTTCCACCGCCTCAACCACCACAATGGCGTCGTCCACCACGAGGCCGATGGCCAGGATCATGGCGAACAGGCTGATGGTGTTGATGGTAAAGCCCATGAGGACAAAGGCACCGAAGGTGCCCACCAGAGATACCGGTACCGCCAGCATCGGAATAAGCGTCGCCCGCCAGCTGCCCAGGAATATATACACCACGATGAGAACCAGAACCAGCGCCTCAAAGAAGGTGTGAGCAACCTTCTCCAGGGATTCCTTAACGAAGTCGCTGTTATCCATGAATACATTCAGTTCCATATCGTCCGGCAGACGGGTACGGGCATCCTCAATGGCGGCTCTGATATTATTCGACGTCTCGATGGCATTGGCGTCAGACGTGATGGATACCGCGAAAGCCACCGACTCGCCTCCGTCGATTTCGGAGTAGGGAAAATCCATGCGGGAGCCTTCTTTTACATTGGCTATATCCCTTACCCGAAGAGTCTCTCCATCCCGGGAGCGGATGATAATGTCCTTAAACTGCTCCGGTGTTTTCAGACGGCCTTCGGCGGAAGCGGAATAGGTCATTTCCTGCTCCTGAGCGGTGGGGCGGGTACCGATGGAGCCTACCGGCGCCTGAATATTCTGGTTCCGGATGGCCGCCGCCACTTCCGAAGCCGTCAGCCCCAGCTGAGCCATTTTGTCCGGCAGAAGCTCGAGGCGCATGGCGTACTCCGGTCCATACTCGCTGATTTCCGAAACGCCCTTAACCCGTTTCATGGCGTCAAGGAAATTTGACAGGGCATAGGTGCGCAGAAACATTGCGTCATAAGTTTTATTTGGGGAACTGAGGCTGAAGAACATCAGTGTCTGCGGAGATTCCTTGGCGGTGGTAATACCGTAAGCCGTAACCTCCGCCGGCAGAGACGTGGCTGCCTGAGACACGCGGTTCTGAACCTCTACAGCGGCGATATCCGCATCCTTCTCCAGGTTAAAGGTAACATCCAGGTTATATGAGCCGGTATTGGTGGAGGTAGAGCGCATATCCCGCATATTCTCCACGCCGTTTACCTTCTGCTCGATGGCCTGGGCTACCGCTTCCTCAACCGTCAGGGCGCTGGCGCCAATATAGTTGGTGCTGACGGATATCCGCGGCTTCGTAATGTTCGGGTACTGGGCGATAGGCAGACTGAATCCGGCAATAGCGCCCACCAGGGTGATGAGAATCGACAGCGCTATCGCGAATACCGGCCGGTCAATGAAAAATTTTGCCACTTTTTACAAGCCTCCTGTCAACGGGCGACTGCTTTTTCAAGGTCAGCCTCGGTAATGGGCTCCTGCTTTACGGTTACGCCATTGCCTACATCCTGAATCCCTTCGACGACAATCTTTTCGTTGCCTTCTATTCCCGAGTCCACGATCACCAGGCGACCCACGTTCCGTCCCAATTTGACTTCTTTAAGCTGAACCTTGTTTTCCCCATCGATAACGGCGATGAACTTCTTGTAGAGAATATCCTTCACCGCCCGCTGGGGCACCAGGATCGCCTGCTTTCTTATCCCGGCGTTTGCCTCCACCCGGGCAAACATTCCCGGCAGCAGAACCCGGTTTTCATTGGGAAATTCCGCCTTGATGGTAAGGGTGCCGGTGCCATCGGCAATACCCTTGTCGATTTCAACGACTCTTCCCCCTTCGCTGTACTTGCTGCCGTCGGAAAGGATAAGATACAGGCCGGTCAAAGCGTCGGAGTCCTTTCCGTTCCGGGCCTTCATCAGAGTCAGGTATTCATTTTCAGAGATGGTGAATTTCACCTTCACCGGGTTATAGTCGCTGATTTTCAGCAGGACTGTGTTCATAGCCGTCACAGAGTTGCCTACAGACAGATCCGAGGTGCTGACCCGTCCGGTAAAAGGAGCCCTGACCTCCGTTTCTCCCAAATCTACCTCCGCGTTGCGCAGCGCCGCTCCCGCCGCGGCCGCTTCCGCCTCCGCCTGGGCGGCCTGGGAAATTGCCAGATCATACTGCTGGCGGGATATTGCCGCTTCGGCATACAGCTTTTCATAGCGGGCCAGATCCTGACTCAGGCGCAGCTGGTCGGCCTGAGCCCGGGCATAGTTGGCCCTGGCGTTCAAATACGCGCCCTCATAAAGGCGGTTATCAATGGTGTAAAGGAGCTGACCTTCTTCTACCTGCTCGCCGCCCTTGAAGAATTTGCCGGTGATTTTTCCGCTGACCTGAGCTTGCAGGACGGCTTCCTTCTGCGCTTCGATAAATCCGGTAAACTCATAGACGTTAGGCGTGTCCCGCCGGATGACGTCCATGGATTTTACCGGTACCTCCTTGGGGCCCTGAGCAGCCTGCTGCTTTCCGCAGCCAAACATGGTTACAGCCGAGGCAAGGGTAAGTCCAAGGGCAGCGGCTTTCAGTCTGCGCCCCTTTGATCCAAACAAAAACATAATCCGTTTTCCTCCCTGAAATAAATGGAAAACTCCGCCGCCAACGGAGTGGCGGCAGGTACGTCTGCACATAAAACCAGCGCGTCCAAAACGATGCTGTACCATAACATACTATAAAATTTTATATTAGTAAACAGTTATTTACTATTTTTTTCTTTACCGGCAAGGAGAAAAGCCCCCATTGAGGAGGCATGGTTGTAGCCAACTGGAGACGGCAACCTCTAATTCATCTCATAGGCTCCCCTGTCGGGGCGCTGTCAGCGAAGCTGACTGAGGGGTGAAAATATAAACCGGTCGCCTGGGCTGGCACCC
>CAZIKQ010000089.1:0-4515 GCA_964540025.1 uncultured Schwartzia sp.
ACCCGCTTTTTCGTAAATGGTCTTCTTTTACGAAAAGGCTTATGTCTGTCAGTATAATGAGGCGCGCTTTATATGTCAAGGTTTAATCTGTCAAAGCGTAGCGATAGGCGAGATTTTGGGAGGCGTATTTATGAGACAAATCATTTATCAGACGGACGATCATTTTAGCGGGGAGGCAGGGGAGAAGCGCGAGCTTTGTTTGCGGGAGGTTTACTACGAGTGGTGGCGCGGGCTTAGCCGGTACGCGAAAATTTCCACGCGGCAGGTTTATCGCTACGTTTGGCTGCGTTATTTAGCCAAGGATTTTGCCGAGCTTGCGCCGTCGGCGATCGATGAGGCAACGCTGCAAAGCTATATAGCGCGTCACCGCAATTTATCGGACGGGACGCTGCGCAATCATCTGACGGTGCTGCGCGCGATCCTGCGCTTTGGCCAAACGCATTACCATACGGATATTTCTTACGGGGCATTTCGGTTGCCGCCGTATAAAAAAAGAAAATCGCCGGTCGGGTACGATGATTACCGGCGGCTTCTGAAGGCGGTTTTGCACGATGACCGCGCGGCAGCGGGCTGTATCGCCATCGCGTGCTTTATGGGGCTTCGGATCGGCGAGATCTGCGCGCTGCGCCGCGAGGATGTGGATACGGCGCGCCGGTTGTTGTACGTTCGCCACACCGTTCAACGGGTCGCTTGCAGCGGCGGGCAAAAAAGGACGCGCTTGCTTTTGGGTTCGCCGAAGTCGGCGTCCTCTTATCGGGTCATTCCCATTCCAAAAATTCTGCGGAAGCATTTTAATTTACTTTGTAAAAATAAGGAGCAGCTGGATTTTATTTTCGGCTTCAAGGAGAAAATTTTAGACCCGCGCACGTTGCAGTATCGCTTCAAACGATATTTGGCGGAGCTGGCTATTCCGTATTTTAATTTTCATCAGCTGCGCCATAATTTCGCCACGCGGTGCGTGGAGCAGCGGATGGATATTAAGGCGCTCAGCGAGATCCTTGGACACAGCGAGGTTTCGACGACCCTCGACCTTTATGTTCATCCGTCGATGGAGTTTAAGCGCAGTCAGCTTGACCGCCTGACTTACGATTGAGGCCAGAGCGTTACAGATAAAAATGTGCCCGCTAAAGTAACGGCTTTGGCAGCCGAGCTTTTAGCGGGCGTATTTATTTAGACTTATTGGCTTGACGTATATTTCCTTACGTTCTGTGCAAGGGCTGGCGTAAAGGCAAAACGACCGCGGCGCGAGAAGGGTTCGTTCCTTTTCATGCTGCGGTCTTTTTTGTAATAAATGTCGTCAAGTAGTTTTGAGCTGGCGGTACCAGTTCGCCTTACCGCGCAATACGTCGCCGCCGCGCGAGCCATCGGTCGCCCAAGGATTGAACTTCGGGGATTCCGGGATGCCCAGATATTCCAGGTCCCATCGCTCGCAGCTGTTTTTCGGGCCGTAGGGTTCGCAAATTTCCAGCCCGTCTTCGTTATCAGCCGCTTCGCCGTGGGTCATAACGCGTTCTCTATCAATAGTCAACCGTAATCCGCCGGCTATCGCCGCTATCGTTTGCGCCATTACTTCAATTTGTACCGGCGTAGGCGCATAAGAGCCTAAACAATCGGTAGTCGCGCCGTAAGCGCAAGCCAGGGCGATTCCCACGCTACCCGTGTTGCGCATGTAGGTGTGGGATAATACCGCCGACAAATCTTCTTCAAAGATATATACTCTGCCCTCGCCGGTAATATTGATGTGGTAGTCGTCAAAGAGTGTTTGGTAGGTTCCGGCCGACCAATGCAGGTATATCTTCGGTTCCCGGGTAAATCTGCGCGCATCCGCCCAAATCTGCCCGCACGCGTCGTCGGTCAGCTTTCGTATTTCGTCGATCGTGACTTCCCGCATTGTCATCACTCCTCTCGTTATATTAAGCGCTATTGTCACGCAGTTACAAAGCTCTTGGTTGAGAAAAAACAGCTAACCTCTACGTCTATTTTCCCAGACTTTAAGGTTAGCTAAAAAATCAAACTTCTATTTATTCATCTGAGCGAACTCTTTCTAAGAACTTTTTATCCAATCGGGTTTTCGTTTGAAACCTACGTGGTAAACGATATACTGCATGACCACTTGATGTTCCCCGATGTTCAGAATGTAAAAGTTTTTTTCTACGCCGATAATTTTCCCCCGGGGATATTCGCGCAGACATTTATTCAAGAGGTGCGTTTGCCGGGCAATATGTTCCTCGTCAGCGGGTTTTTCCGGGTTATCGTTACCGATAATAATTCGCTTGATAAAACCAATATCGGTAAGGGCAAATTGTTCGCTCATTTACTTGATGATCAAGCCGGTAAATCGAAACTCCGCACCAGTGTCCAGCTTTAACTCATTAAGATCTGTGACTGTTTGCCAGTTTGGGGCTATATCTGATATATTAGGATTATTCGAATCTATTACAGATAGCGTATCGGTATCGGCTTTTGCAAGCATATAATGCAGCCTGGCGAGCCCATCTTCCGGCTTCCAGCCGGTAGGAAGCCACAGAGTAATTGCGTATTGCTTTTCTGCAATATATTCTTTTACCTTATCAATGTCAGTATAAGGGAATTTATATTCCTGGTATCCGGCTTGAAGGAAGTTAGTTTTTAAGCCTTGCAGGGCGCAGTCAACTTTCTCCGGTACATACAATTCTACCGACCTTGTACCCCGGAGATAGTCTTTTATTTTTACAGGATGAGAACCCTCTTGTCCATAAAGCCGTACCTCTGTATATATGTCGTTAATTTTTCCCGCGGCAAGGATATCTCTGTTAGTTTCGCCGCTTTGAAAAAAAATATAATAGGCCGTAGCGTAAGCTCCGCATTTGTTTCCTTCTTGTACCGGTAATCCGCACATTTTACATACCTCCTAAACTTATCTTTCCAATATCCAGTCGCCCGTTAGGACGCGCTTTTAGCCTCCACACTGGGTTTAATAGAGCTTGACAAAATATCCAGTACCCGGGACAGGCCTTCCGGCAGGTCGCCCTGTTTGGCGTGTACCTGTACGTGATATTTAGCGGATTTATCGCTGGTTCTGGTATTCTCTTTGTTGGTGGTAACGTTTCCTTTAATGTGAATATTCGAGTGAAATATGCCAAAACCGATTTTGAACGTCGAGTCGATGTCAGTGGTAGACGCCACGCTGTTTTTGGACGTTTCCGAGGACTTGACTTCCATATCGAAAGAAATGTCGACGTCTTCCACGCCCAGAGCGGGGACTTTTACCACCGCCAGCATTGGCACATTCAGCGAAACCTTTTCCGTCACCTCCTGATTTTTTTCCTCGTCAAAACGCACCCGGTCGAAGCTGAAATCAACCGTGCGCGCTTGCAGAGCGCTTTCGTTCTCGCCGGTCATGCATACGCCGGTAATAAAATCCGCCGTAGATTTGGATAGCAAAACCTGCGCCTCGCAAGCCGCTTTTAGAGGGCCGCCAATCAACAGCCCCATATCAAGCTCGTTAAACTCATTTCCCATGATAATCCATCTCCTTCATGTAATAACATTTCAGCTTGCCGACAAAGTCCCTTATTCTGTCTGAGGCTCCCCTTTAGGGGAGGCTATTTTGTCAACAGTCTGATTTAAGGCATAAGCCTTATAAGCATATCGTTGATGCGCATTAAGCCTTCCGGCGGTTCGTGGCTGATAAATTCCAGCTCCACGTGAACCTTATTGCTGTCATCCGTCCCGGCAAAGACATTCGTCAGGAGTTTTTGCGAATTTTTCTTTTGTAAATTTAGATTTCTCCCCGAAGAACTGTCCGATATTATCCCATTGGACGCATTTGTCTGATTAGGCGCTTCCTGACTTAACCCAACCAGTTTCACGTCAAAATCCATATTTACTTTATGCATTTTTAACGAAATCTGCGGTACTAAAGAAAAGGCCGGTATTTCTACTGTTCTGTATCTTATCTCGCTTTCTTGAGCCCCTTCTTCCGGTTTGTACGGCAATTGGATCTTCACCATACGAGGAACGCCGTCTTCATCGAAATAATCCTTCATGGCAAGAATATGCTGGTTCTGCGTTAAGGTATGCGCTTTGATAACCGCCCCCTGCAAAGCGTCGATGAGTTCGTCGAAAGATTGAAACTTGGACGTTGGAATCGCCTCCCCTTTTTTATTTTGATTATATATCTACCTATTTCAACAAAATAGGTAGGTTGGGCTTTGCCCAACCTACCTATTTTGTTTGTCAAGTATATTTAAGAAAAAATAACCTTAGAGACAACAGCAAGACCGCGCAGGAATATATGCATCCCTGCGCGTTCTTTTGTTTCACTTAATTATAGTAACAATTAAAGCGTTGAGCTTTAGCAAAACAGCGCAGTCTAAACAAAGACAAGCTGCCGTTTCCGGGAAATCTTTCGTGGCAATTTTCTTGCGATGGCGAGCGGTATTTCAGTGCAGGAGCCCGCGTCCTTCAAGGCGTTGCGCGCTTTTATAAGTATAAGCCTTTTCGTAAAAGAAGACCATTTACGAAAAAGCGGGT
>CAZIKQ010000090.1:0-4514 GCA_964540025.1 uncultured Schwartzia sp.
ACAAGGGCTTATAGCCCTTGAGCAAACCACCCGTTTGACGGGTGGTGCTGATTTATCTGATTATTTTGTCTACCTGCTTACTTACCTGTTTATTTTATCTATCCGTGTACTTACCTGACCATTTTATCTGCCCGCTTACTTTCCCGCCATTTTATTTACCTGTTTATTGGAGCAGGGAGAGTACGTTGGAGGAGTTTTGGTTGGCCTGGGCCAGCATGGACTGGGCGGCCTGGGTCAGGATATTGTTCTTGGTGAAGTCAGCCATAGCCATGGCCATATCCGCGTCACGGATGACGGACTCGGCACTCGTGGTGTTCTCATGACGAGTAACCAAATTTCTACCCATATAATCAAGGCGTGAAAGCTCTGAACCAAGAGTGGTATTCGATTCTACAAGGTACTTTATCGCCTGACCTACATCTTCCAGAAATTCTGACGCTTTCTCACGAGTAGCAACACAGTTTTTCAAATCCAGTCTGACATTATGTCCCGGATACTGCCATACATCGTCAATGTAGTGTTGCCGCTTCTCCGCCTCACTGGCATATCGATCATATTCTGCAGGCCATTTATCCGGGAAGAAATCATCCGGCGGCTCAATATCCCACATATCAGCCACTGTGGGAAACAGAATAGATAATGTTGTATTAGGTACCTGCACGTGAGTAGCCTGACTTTGCCTGGTATCTCCCTGAACATACATATCCTGATGCGGTTTGTAGAAATCATCTGAAGCAAGACCACCCATCATACCATTCATCAACGTCATTGAGGGTCCGTTTTTCTCAATAAAAATACCGCTGCCAGGATAATAGACAAGATTTATGTCATGACGTGCTGTAATCGTTGTTGTTTCTTTGTTCGTACTTGGCAAGGTTGGTCTACTTCCATGTGCATCCTTTGTTGTCGCTGACACACCATTAAAAATCCGCTGTCCCAGTTCTTCCTCCAGGGAAGGTGTTCCCGTGACTCCTGCAACGCCAATCTTGTAACAAAGGGGGGGCGGATTGCCTGATATTCCTTCGAATCTCTCAGTTTTGTCTGTACTGGCGTCAAACATCACCGTTACAAACTGATCACATCCACTGCAATCAAGAGAAAATCCCAACCCATCCAAACCCGCGGGTAAGTTGGTAACGCTTCCTGCCAGAGCAGATAAATCCATCTTTGATATACTTATACTGGAATAAGGATAATGCGTGAATACAGCATCATTTCCAGTACGGGGGTCAGACTGCACCGTTCCCGTCATTATGTCAGAGCCCGACAATATCCCTACACTTGTTCCCGTAGCTGGAACCGTAGATGGCATAACGGCTCCTGAAAAACCGGTCGGCGGATTAGGAATGATTTTACCACCTGCCATCAGATTTCCACTGCTATCTGTTGTTACTTTTACAAATCTACTAGCCGCATCATCCCACACAAAATCGCCCACATTGGGCATTGTTGTCAAGCCTGAACCCCTTTCGTAAATATTTGTCGGTGCCCCAGACGTATCTTTCTTTATGTCTATATACTGACCCTGAGGAACATCGTACCTACCTGTAGGCCCTGCTTGAGCAATAACAGGCTCCGCGTTAGGGTTTGGTCGATAGGGGATATCCGGATCAAAATAAAGATCCGTCCTGGAAACAACCCTTTTATTCAACAGATATTTGCCATTGTAAGTGGTTTCCTGAGCAATAGACTCTGATTGATCCAGTAGTTGGTCAATTTCTTTCTGCAAAGTTGCCCTGTCTGAATCTGTATAGGTATCATCTGAGGCTTTCAGTGCAATGACATTCACCTTTTGAAAAATAGACACCTGCTCATCAACAGCTTTACTCGCAATATTCAGCATCGAGTGCGCTGTCTTGGTGTTTTGGTCGCACTGTCCCAAGGCTCTTATCTGGGCCTTCATTTTCTCAGATATAGAATACCCGGATGCATCGTCCCCGGCATTGTTTATCCGTTCGCCGCTGGCTACCTTCTTCAGGGCTTTGCCCAAGGAGTTCGTATTACCGTTTAAGGTGTTCAGGGCGTTCAGGGCCGCCAGATTGTTAGCAATCACCATTGACATAACCAAAAACCTCCAGTCAAAAATCCTCTGGGGGATTACTTCTTAATAATTTAATCGTAGGAAATTTGATTTACTTTAGGACTATTTGCAACTTTTTCATTTTCTCTTCATGAAAAAAGACAGTCCTGCCGTCGCAGCTCTCTGCAAAGGTAAGACCGTCTGTCAAAACTATAAATCATTGGAGAAGGGATAAGACGTTGGAGGAGTTCTGGTTTGCCTGAGCCAGCATGGACTGGGCGGCCTGAGCCAGAACGTTGTTCTTCGTAAAGTCAGTCATGGCCAGGGCCATATCTGCGTCGCGGATGACGGACTCGGCGTTGGTGGTGTTCTCGTGGGCCACGGTGAGGTTGGCGGCCGTCATTTCCAGCCGGGCCTCCGCCGCCCCAATCAAGGTCTGCTGATTCAGGGCCCTTTCCAGGGATTTATCGAGCTGGTAAATAGCCGCCGTAGCTTTTGCCTGGGTAGTGACCTGGAGATTTTTGCGGTTCTTGTCCCGCAGACCAAGCGCTTCGGCATCCATATTAGACATTTTGACGTTGATGGTCTGGTTCGCCTTGGTGCCGATTTGAAAAAACATTCCGCCGGTAATCTGTATGGCCGCAGAATGCCAAGTTTTCTTCGTCCCACCTGTGAACGTAACTTCTTCGGCGGGCTCCTGCCATTTCACTTCCAGGCCGTTAATGAAGCTGGATTTTTCGGTAGGGTTCGTCCAGAATTTCGTTGAGCCCGCTTCATAAACCGTGTCCTCGGCATTCTTGTGAAACCGGCTGCCAGCATCGGAGCCGGAGATGGATCCCACATCAGTCGCATTATTGTCCAGATTGATATTGCAATATTTCAGCAGAAAGTCTTTGGCACTTGCCGAGGCGTTTCTGTCGGCCTGCATGGTAGTCACCATATCATTAAAAGAGGTAAATTTTCCCTTGGTAGCAGCGGACACGGCGGTGTCTATTCTCGCCGTCGTCATAGCTCCCTTGCCGCTGGCCAGGGAGGCCATAAAGTGGGTAACGGACTCCGTGGCGCTGTACCCCCCCCGACTGGGCGGCCATATAGCGGAACATCATATAACCGCCGGAATACATTCCCGTAACACCCGTACCGGTAGCCGTGCTAATGTAGCTCGTAATATTATTAGCTGCATCTATTATATCACGCACATCGTCTATTCCGTGGACTACCTCGGCGGCCCCTTCGGTAATACAGCCATACAAGTCATTAAAGCCCTCAATATTGGCGGCCATCACGGCGTGGGTCAATTCGTGGGCGATGGTACGGTCAAGGTATCCGCCAGTGGAGCTACCGTTTACATCATCTTCCTTCATGTCGGCGAAATAACTCATATTGATCGTCAGGGCCAGCCTGTTTGTCACCCCGGTTACCGAATTATGCCAATTGGACACATAGGCCAGAGTGCCGCTAGCGGGTTCATCCGAAAAATAAACTCCCATTTCCTTCACGGAGGGATCGCCGTGGTTGAACCCCAGCCCCATGGATGATTCGATCAGATCAAGAGAGTTGGGAATCCATTCGCTGTACAGAGCCTTTACAATGGTCTGCTCCACGTTGGCGCTTCTGTCGGCAGCTCCGTCAAAAAGATATTTGCCGTTGAAGGTGACAAGGGAGTTGTCGTCCACCTGATCGATAATCTGGTCGAGTTCCTTCTGAATGATGGCCCGGTCCTCGTCGGTGTTGGTGTCGTTGGCGGCGTTGATGGCTTTTTCCTTCATGGTCCGCATGATGTCGACGCTGCGGGCCACGGCTCCCTCCGCCACCTTGAGGAGGCTCATGGCGTTCTGGGCATTGCTCTTGTCCTGGTCGAGGCCCCGGATCTGCACCCGCATTTTCTCGGAAATGGCATAGCCCGAGGCGTCGTCTCCGGCGTCGTTTATCCGCTGGCCGCTGGACGCCTGCTTCAGGGATTTGCCCAGAGCTTTCGTGTTCCCGTTCAGCGTGTTGAGAGCGCCGAGAGCCGCCAGGTTATGAGCTATTACCATTGCCATAATCAATCAATCCTTCACAAAAAATCCACGATAAAATCATTCTCTGACAATTTTATCGTGGGAAGCTACGCTAACTTTAATTATTTTGAAAATTTTTGCAGTCCTTGCCTAAATCCCCCAAAGGGGGTATGCTATAAGTGAGATAGTGAGAATTTCTCACTTTTGAACTTAGAGTGGAGGAGATGAGCGTATGCTGGCCGAATTGCGTCAAAAAGCCCAGGTCACGATTCCCAGAGAGATAATTGTCAAACTGGGTCTATCAGAAGGGGATAAGCTGGATATTTTCGAGAAGGACAATTCTATCTGCATTATGCCGGTGGCCGTCTATCCGAAGAACGTCCTGAATGAACTACGGAAAGAAATCGACGGAGTAAAAGCAAAAATCGCGTCCGGGGAGCAGCCGGTCTTTGACAGCGTGGACGCCCTGTTTGACAAATTGGAGGCGGAATGAT
>CAZIKQ010000091.1:0-4468 GCA_964540025.1 uncultured Schwartzia sp.
CGATGTGCCACCTCTCCCAAAGGGAGAGGCAAGATCCTCTTGGCTCCCCCTCTGGGGGAGCTGTCGCCGCAGGCGACTGAGAGGGTGAAACCTCATAGCCTCCCCTGTAGGGGAGGTGGCACCGAAGGTGCCGGAGGGGTGAAATGACATCCCCGGGATTTTCAATTTTATTTTCGTCAGACACATTCACGGATTTCAGCTTTTCAGGATTTTAGAAATTAAGGATTGCACATAGGGAGGATAAAAAATGAAGATGCTAAAAACCACCCGCTTCGGCGAAATCGATGTTGATACCCTCACCTGCCTCCACTTTGAGGACGGTTTTCCCGCTTTTGAGAAAGAGCGGGATTTTGCCCTTATCCCGGCGGCAGAGGACAGCCCCTATGTCTTTATGCAATCCTTTCTTACGCCGGAGCTGGCTTTCCTTCTAACCCGTCCGTTTCTGTTTTTCCCGGACTACCATTGCGAGCTGACCGATGACGTGGTGGATAAGCTGGGGATCGAAAGTGACGGCGACGCGGTCATCTACACTCTGGTCACCGTTCCGGACGGAGATGTGAGCCGCCTGTCGGCCAATCTTCTGGCCCCGATAGTAGTGAACAAAAAGAGCGGCCGGGCCTGTCAGATAATCCTGGAAACATCATGCTATACCACGAAGCATCGTCTCTTTCGGGAGTCAAAGGGAGGCGGAGAGTAATGCTGGTTCTCACGCGGAAACCGAAACAGCAGGTGTATATAGGCGATAATATCGTCATTAACATCGCCGAGGTTCAGGGAGACAATGTCCGCATTGCCATTGACGCCCCGGGAGATATGAAGATATACCGGGGGGAGATATACACCGCAATCCGGCAGGAAAATACCGCCGCCGCCGCTCCGGCAACGTTGGACGTCAGTTCCTTGCCCTCACCCGAAAATTTAAGTTGACAGATAAATTTTACGATATACCCGCAGAGAAAATTATTGCCCAAAGGAATGGGCAAATGTTTTAATAATCTATGGAGGGATAAAAATGATTGGACGGATTCAGGACGTGGTGACCGCCTCGGTGGTCATCGGAGCATTGGAGGGAGGGGCTGTAGAACCGGTTGAAAGGGTAAAACCTGTCAACGACGCGGACGGTTCAGCCGCCGGAAAACAGGGAAATCAGACAGAGCAGGGACGGCAGGCTCAGCAGGCGATCCGGCCTCAGCCCGCAAGGGGAGTCAACGCCCCGGCGGCGGTCACCGACATCGATGAGCTGGACGCCGCCGTTGAAGCGGCCCGGCAGCCGGAGAGGTTTACGGAGGAAACCGTCTCCAACATGACTGAAAAGCTCAACGAGCTCATGAGACAAATAAATTGCGACCTCCGGTTCAGCTACAACAAAGAAGTAGACGTGATGTCCGTGAAAATGATGGACAAAAAGACCGGCGAGGTCATCAAGGAATATCCCCCGGAAGAGCTTATAGAATCCATGGTGAAGGCAAAGGAATGGATTGGCGCTTTCCTTGACCGCATAGTATGACAGATTTGGACAAGCTGTCCATTTTAATAAAAATCATTGAATGGCCAGGCTTCTGGCTTGCTTACAGGAGGAATAAATCATGGGTGTAAACGGAATTTACGGTCTCTCCGGTTCCGGCCTGGACATAGAGTCCATGGTCAAGGCTGGCATGATGACCAGACAGTCGCAATACGATAAGATGTACAAGAACGCCACCAAGCAGGAGTGGATCAAGGAGGCCTACAGCAACGTCTACGCCAAGTTGAAGGAGTTCCAGGACGTGGCCTCCAGCTTCAAGCTCAGCAGTATGCTCATGACCATGGGCGCCAAGAGCAGCAACGAGGGCATGGTCACCGCCACCGCCAACGGCTCGGCTTTGGCCATGACCCATAAGGTAATGGTAAACTCTGTGGCCACCAATGCCTACCTTATGTCGGCGGAGAAAATTACCAGAGCCAATACCGATCCAGGGGCGGCCAACTCCAACAAACTGGCGGACAGCGTGTTTCAGTCCATAGAAGCAGACGGCGACGGCTACAAGGTCAAATTAGCCGATGGTACTGAAAAGACCGTGGCGGCTGACGATGTGGCGCTGAAGTTCTCCATCAAAACCGGTAAGACAGGCGATGACGGAAACGAGATAACAAAAGAGATTTCCTACACCTACAAGGATCTGGCCGGCGGCAAAACCTTCAGCGGTATGGCTACCGATATCAAGAACCTGGGGCTGGGGCTCAGCGCCAGCTATGACTCCGTCAACGACAGCTTCCAGATTTACAATACCAACTCCGGTGAGAAAAACCGCATCGATATAACCGCCGGAGACGACAACGCGGCTACTCTCCTGAACAATCTGAACCTCCGCCAGTCCCGCAACGGCGAAATGGGCGTGCCGGCCGGTACTGACGCAGATCCTACAAAAATGGACGCCGCCGCTACCGGCAACATTACATTCGGGGTAGGCGCTACCGTGAAGACTTACGGAACCGACGCGGCCGTCACCATAGACGGTAAGGAATATACCCTGGATAAAAATTATCTCAGCGTAGCCGGAGTCAATTACACCTTCTATGACGCGAAGGTAGGGGAAACCTCTACCGTAACCGTCACCCAGGATACGGACGCCATCAAAAAGAATATGCAGGAGTTCGTTGACAAGTACAATGAGCTCATCGACTATCTGAACGGCCTCATCAACGAGGAAGCCTCCGGTTACGACCCCCTGACCGATGCGGAAAAGAAGGACATGACCGAGGCTCAGATCAAGACCTGGGAAGAAAAGGCCAAGACGGGACTCCTCTCCCGGAGCAGTATCCTCCGGAACATTGTCAGCTCCCTCAGGGAGTCCATTTACACCCGGGTTGACTCAGTGGATTCCATATACAACAGCGCTTCCGCCATCGGTATTACCGGCAGCACAGGTAGCAATGGCAAGCTCGGCTACTCGGGGCACCTTACCCTTGATATGGATAAGCTGGAGAAAGCCCTGGCCGAGGACCCGGATTGCGTTTATCAGATCTTTGCTTCCGACGGGGACAGCAACTCTGAATGGGCAAAACTCAGTGACGAGGACAAAGCCTCCGGTAAATACAACTACCTTAAGACCTGGGGTGACCTCACTGCCGCGGAGAAGGCTTCCGGCAATTATAACTACCTGAAAAAGGAGTCCTACGGCAACACCGGTATCGCCAACCGCCTCTACTACACGGCTCTCACCGACGGTATGGACAAGGTGAAGAGCTACGCCGGTATTACCGGAGACCCCGATGACCAAAGCACCCTCGGCCTGAAGATTACCAGCCTGAAGACCAGGATGGAAAGCTTCAAGATCATGATGGACAAATATCAGGACAGCCTTTATAAGAGGTACGATAATCTGGAAGTTATGATTGCGAGGCTGTCGGTTCAGCTGGCCATGGTCACCGGAAACAACGGCTGATTTACCGCTGAGGATTCACGCCGACCCTTCAGATGAGGCTCCTGAAAGCATCATCACCTGAAAGGTCGGCGTCCGTCCCATTCCCGAAGTCTTCCCTGAAGGGAAACTCATCGGATTATTAGCAGTTAGGAGAAACCTATGACAAATCCTGCCGCTGAAGCCTACAAACGACAGCAGATCATGACCGCCACCCCGGAGGCTCTGACCCTCATGCTGTACAATGGCTGCCTACGCTTTCTGAGCGAGGGCATGAAGGCTTTGGAAGAAAAGAAGTATGAAGAGGCGAACACAGCCCTTCAGAAGGCGCAGAAGATTATAAACGAATTTCGCATGACCTTAAAAATGGAGTATGAAATCGCCCAGCAGCTTTTGCCCCTTTACAATTACTGCTACGACCGGATTTTCGTTGGGAATTTGAAAAGCGATCTGGCGCCAATTCACGAGGCTTATACCATTATGTCGGAGCTGAGGGATGCCTGGGCTCAGGCCATGAAGAAAGCCCGCATTGAAAGGGGCGAGGTGTGATGGCGGATAAAGGCTCTCCCCAGGAGGAAGACTACGGAACCGGAAGCGCTGTTACTCTGGAGGCCGGTCAGGCGAAACCGGCGCTGCCCAGCCTGCCCCGGGAGCCGGAAGCCCGACGGTCGGCGGCAAAGGCTTACTGGCAGCGTTATCTTCAGGTAAGTCAGGAACTTCGGGATTACATCGTGGCCGGTGAGGTTGACGAATATTTGGAGCTGGGTCGCCAGCGGATGATTATTGGCGACTGCCTTATAGCCCTGGCGGACACCGGATATAACCAATCGGCTGAGGCTCTGGCCATGGCGGAGGAGATCCGTCGGCTTGATAAGGAAAGCGAACCCTATGCCCGCCGGGTCATCGCCAGGGGCCGCCAGCGGCAGTCGACTGCCCGGGCTTACGATCCCTACAGCCTGTCGGCGGTGGGAAATATTCTGAACATGAAGCAGTAGGAAAATTTTCTGAAAAAATTTAAGGTTATCCCGCAATCAGCGATAACAAATACAGAAGGAGCTATGAAGGAG
>CAZIKQ010000092.1:0-4345 GCA_964540025.1 uncultured Schwartzia sp.
GACAGCTCCCCTACAGGGGAGCCATAACTAGTATCCTGACCTTTAGGGGAAGAGCCGTCGGAGTGGCTTGACTTTTTGACCAAAGATGGTATAATACATAATTGCAGAAATGCTCACGCCTCGGGGCGTCCATTAACGGGGATGTAATGGGTTCGACGGGGGCAGATGGTGCATCGTAAGCGAGCCGGAGTCTCCGTCCACTCCGTAAAAAGGCGGAATCCTTTATAAATATAAAGGCTAACGACAATTACGCACTCGCAGCCTGATTTGGCTGCCCTCCCGCCCGGCTGAGCCCGCGCTCCGAGCCGGGAGGTCAAACAGCGGGATCACCGGTGTAAGGAGCTCCGACTTACGCCGGGAGAATCAAGGAGATCGCCAAAGGACGGATTGCCCCTGAACCGTCTCCGGCTAAAAATAATCAGTGGCTGCGCTCGGAGAAGTCGGTGAAACAATGCTTTCGGACAGGAGTTCGATTCTCCTCATCTCCACCAGATATCCGGCGGCTGCAGAAGGCAGCCGCTGTACATACGATTGTGTCGGAAGCGGCACTGAAGGCCGGTTGGCGTGGTGCCAACCGGCCTTTATTGTCGAGAAATATTATACCTGGAGGGTAAAAGCATGATCTATCCATTTATGACATTGGAAGATGATACGGAAATTGTTCATTCTGATATGCGGGAAGACGGTACCGTCAAGGTATATATAGAAAAACCTGATGCGGAATATTGCTTCCGGCACGCTACCTGCTACCTTCCCAGCTATACCTGGGAGGATATTTATCAATTTGATGAAGCTGATATCGCCCGCTATCAGGAAATCCTGGAATCTACGGCGCATTTGATTCTGCGCTTTTCCCGGGAGGGTGGTTTTGAAAATGCCGCAGGTTTTTAAGATAGGCTCATACTGGGTGTTTTTCTGGACTAATGAGGGCAAACCCATAGAGCCCATCCATGTGCATATAGCGAAGGGGCCTCCTCGGAAAAATGCTACCAAGGTATGGATAACAAAGGCAGGCAAATGCTTTTTGGCCAATAATAATTCGCATATTAAGCCGGGAATTTTAAGGAACATTATGGATATTATTGAAGCGAGAAGCGGAGAGATTATCAAAAAATGGTATGATTATTTTGGCCGGATTGATTATTACTGCTGATTCTCCAGAGGGTAAATTATTAACAGGAGTTTCTCCACCAGGCAGACGGCTGTACATACGATTGTGCCGGAAGCGGCACTGAAGGCCGGTTGGCGTAGTGCCAGCCGGCCTTTTTTCTTTTGCGTGTTTTTCCGGTATAAGAAAACCTCCCGCTGTAGTTTTCTATTTGTTCTACAGCCGGAGGTTTCTTTTTTATTTTGATTGTCCGTTTTACGGGGTGCAGCCCGTTTATGATTAGAGGAACCAGTGTCCATCGGGTAATAGCCATTTTAGCGGCTTCATTTTGAATTACCGGGTCAGTGGTTATTCCTCTTTCGGATCGAGCTCCGGGCCGGTGAGGTTGTCCAGGGCTTTATCGGCGGCCTGGGCTTCCCTGGCGAGGGCGGCGGCTTTTTCCATTTCACCGGTTTCCGCCTTTATCACCGAAAGTCCTTCCGTGCCGTCCTCCGGTTCCTCCTTGACGTCGCTGACGGCGAAGGAGGCTACCATGTCCCCAGGGGTGGGGGTGATGACCTTTACCCCGCTGGTATTGCGGCTTACGTTTCTGATGTCCCCCACAGGGGTGCGGATGACGATACCGCCGGTGGTGATCAGGAGAAGCTCCTCATCCCCTTTGACCAGCTTGAGGCCGACGACGGAGCCGGTTTTCTCGGCTACCTTGAAGTTCTTGACGCCCTTGCCGCCTCGGGCGGTTTTCCGATAGTCGGTCAGGGGTGTGCGCTTGCCGAAGCCCAGCTGGGTGACGGCCAGGACTTCCCGGCCGTCGTTGGCCAGGTCTTCCACTACGTCCATGCCGATGACTTCATCGCTTTCGGCCAGGGTTATGCCCTTTACGCCCCGGGTCTGACGGCCCATGGGGCGGACGCCGGCTTCGTTGAACACGATGGCCTGGCCGTCTCTGGTGCCGATGATCACGTCGCTGGAACCGTTGGTAAGGCGGACGGAGATGAGCTCGTCCAGGCCCGGATCAACTTCGTCCCCGGCTTCGCTTTGGAGGAAGTCGTCGCCGTCAAGCTCGCCCCCGGTGATAATATCGCCGCCGCTGTTGGGAATAGCGGCCAGCTCGGCGGAATCTCCCTCGTCCCCGTCCAGCTTGATGGCGATAATGCCGCCGGAGCGGATGTTGTCGAAGGCGGAAAGGGGCGTTTTTTTGACGATGCCCCGCTTGGTGGCCATCAGGAGGAAATTCTCCTCCAGGAACCGGCTTATCTGCTCCCGTTCCTTGTCGGACTTGCAGTCCCCGGTGAACTTGCGGATTGGGATCACCGCCGTGATCTTTTCGCCGCCGGAAAGGGACAGCAGGTTGGAAAGGTGCTGTCCCTTGGCCTGACGGGCAGCTTCGTTGATGTCGTAGCCCTTCAGCTTGTAGACCCGGCCCCGGCTGGTGAAGAAGAGGATCGTGTGATGGGTGGTGGTGAGGAGCAGGGTTTCCACGATGTCCTCGTCCTTTGTTTTCATGCCGGTGATTCCTTTGCCGCCCCGCTTCTGGGATTTGTAGGTGGCCAGGGGCAGGCGCTTGATGTAGCTGCCTCTGGTGAGGGTCACCACGATGTCCTCCGTGGGGATCACCGATTCCAGATCGATTTCGCCGTCGGCGGCCACGATCTGGGTGCGGCGGTCATCTCCGTATTGTTCTCTGACGGCGGTAAGCTCTTCCCGGATAATGGCCTTGAGCTTTTCCTCATCGGCGAGGACGCTGGCGAGCCAGTCGATGGTTTTCAAAACTTCCTGATATTCCTCCCGGATCTTGTCCCGCTCCAGGCCGGTGAGCCGCTGGAGGCGCATATCGAGAATTGCCTGGGCCTGCTTGTCGGAGAGGCCGAAGCCTTCCATGAGGGCGGTTTTGGCAGTGTCGCCGTCCTTGCTCTGGCGGATGGTGGTAATGACGGCGTCCAGGTGGTCAAGGGCAATGGTGAGTCCTTCCAGAATGTGGGCCCGGGCCTTGGCCTTGTCCAGCTCGTACCGGGTGCGGCGGCTGGTGACGGTTTTCTGGTGCTCGACGTAGGCGGTGAGGATCTCCGCCAGGTTCATGGTCCGGGGAGTTCCCCCGTCCAGGGCCAGCAGGATGGCGCCGAAGGATTCCTGCAGCTGGGTGTGCTTGTAGAGCTGGTTCAGGACGACTTTCGGGGCGGCGTCCCGTTTCAGCTCGATGACGATGCGCATACCGTCCCGGTCGGATTCGTCCCGGAGAGCGGTAATGCCCTCTACCTTTTTGTCCCGGTGGAGCTGGGCGATGGATTCGATGAGGCGGGCTTTATTTACCTGATAGGGGAGCTCCGTGACGATTATCTGCTTTTTGCCGCTCTTTATTTCCTCAATGTGGCTGACGGCCCTCATCTTAATGGAGCCCCGGCCGGTATGGTACATATCGCTTATGCCGCCAAGGCCCATGATCTGGGCGCCGGTGGGAAAATCAGGCCCCTGAATGACCTTCATCAGGTCGTCTACCGTAGCCTGGGGATTGTCCAGAACCATCAGGGCGCCGTCAATGGCTTCCTTCAGGTTGTGGGGCGGGATCTTCGTGGCCATGCCCACGGCGATACCCTCCGAGCCGTTTACCAGCAGCTGGGGGAAACGGGCGGGGAGCACGGCAGGCTCCTTCAGGGATTCATCGTAGTTTGGGGTAAAGTCAACGGTGTCCTTCTCGATGTCCTTCAGCATCAGCTCGGAGATTTTGGACATACGGACTTCGGTGTAGCGCATGGCGGCGGCGGGGTCCCCGTCCACGGAGCCGAAGTTGCCGTGGCCGTCCGCCAGCAGGTAGCGGATGGAGAAATCCTGGGCCATGCGGACGATGGCGTCGTAGACGGAGCTGTCTCCGTGGGGATGGTACTTACCCAGTACCTCGCCCACGATGCGGGCCGATTTCTTGTAGGGCTTGTTGGAGCCCATGCCCGCTTCCTGCATGGCGTAGAGGATGCGGCGGTGAACCGGCTTCAGTCCGTCCCGCACGTCGGGAAGGGCCCGGGAGACGATGACGCTCATGGCGTAATTGATATAGGAATTTTTCATTACCGCCGCAAGGTCGACGGGAACGATTTTGTCCTGACCGTAATCCAAAAAATATCACCTCATAAAATTTCAAATAATCAATATGATAGGCTCCCCTGTAGGTTGGCATGAGCGCTTAATAAGCGAAGCGAATTTAGCGCGAGCCATGCAAACTACTTAGCGATTGCCGAGCGTAGCGAA
>CAZIKQ010000093.1:0-4240 GCA_964540025.1 uncultured Schwartzia sp.
CCTCTCAGTCAGTCCTGACGGACTGCTAGCTCCCCCAAAGGGGGGAGCCAAGGGTGTTCGTTCTTGCCTCTCCCTCTGGGAGAGGTGGCACATCGTCAGATGTGCCGGAGAGGGCAGTTGCCAAAGTCTCTCCTGCAACTAATTACACCAATAGACAAGGTGAATTTATGTCATACATTACAATCGCCGCCCCTGTGCGGCAGGAGCTGGTAATCAAGCGCTCCCGGTTCATTGCCAGCCTGGCCCCCGTGGAGACGGAGGCGGCGGCTAAGGAATTTGTGGCGGCGGTGAAGAAGGAATTTCATGACGCCCGTCACAATCCTTCCGCCTGGATTCTTACCCCTTCGGGGGACAAGCGGAAGTCCAGCGACGACGGAGAGCCGGGCGGGACGGCGGGACAGCCGATATTGTCGGCGTTGGCCAGGAACGGCCTTACCAACGTGGCTTGCGTGGTGACCCGTTACTTCGGCGGCATTAAGCTGGGGACGGCGGGGCTGGCCAGAGCCTATGGTGACACGGCGACGCTGGCGGTGGACGGGGCACGGCGGCTGGCGGTGGGAGAGTACAGCCGTTTGGCGGTGACCTGCGACTACAGCCGTTACAGCGTTCTGGAGAGCTTTCTGCGGAAGCGGGAGCTGCGGCTGGCGGACGCGTCCTACGGGGCGGAGGTTACGGCGGAGCTGCTGCTGGAGCCGGAGAAGCTGGAAAATGTCAGAGGGGAGCTGACGGATCTGTTGATGGGACGGGTTTCCTTTGCGGACAGAGGGGTGGCCCGGCTGGCGGAGCCAATCTGACCGGCGAAATTTTTTTGAGAGGATTTTTGGGGCAGGGAATTAAATTTTTCAAATAATTTCCCCATGAAAAGCCTTTTGTGATAAAATGACGGGGATAACGACTAAAAAGATTTACGCTCCTTTAACCAAGCGGCGGATACTTTATGGAACAAGGGACAGGAAGAAGCATCATGGCTGAGACTGACAAACGAGCGGGGCAGAAGACGGCTGCAAAAAAACCGGCTAAGTCTGCTCCCCGCAAGAAAACGGCAAAGAAACCTGTGCGGAAGGTGATCGCCATGCCCCAGCGGGATGGCTGCCGCACCATTGCCATCGTCAACCAGAAGGGCGGGGTGGGCAAGACTACCACGGCGGTAAATCTGGCCTGCGCCCTGGGCAGGCTGGGGCAGAGGGTGCTGCTCATCGACTGCGACGCCCAGTGCAATGCCACCAGCGGCGCGGGGTTCAGCCATGACACAGTGAAGGCTTCCATCTACGACCTCATGAGCGGCGACGTGTCCCTTCCGGCGGCGGTGATTCCCACCCGCTACGATTTCGACCTGATCGCCGGCAGCCGGGAAATGGCCGGGGCGGAGGTGGAGCTGGCCAAGCTTTCGGAGGAGGACCGGTTCATCCTGCTGAGAGACAGCATTGGCGAAGCTCAGAGCCTCTACAATTACGTCCTGATCGACTGTCCCCCTTCCCTGGGGATGGTGGCGGTAAACGCCCTCACCGCCGCCGACGGGGTTCTGGTACCCCTCCAATGCGAGTACTATGCCGTGGAGGGTCTGTCCCTGCTGGTGCGGACCATCAACGAAAGCGTGAAGAAATTTCTGAATCCGAAAATAAAGATCGACGGTATCCTGCTGACCATGTACGACAGCCGGGCGAAGCTCACCACCGACGTGGCGGAGGGAGTCAGGACCCTGTATCCCGACGAGGTATACGACACGGTGATCCCCCGCTCCGTCCGCATTGCCGAGGCCCCCAGCTTCGGAATGCCGGTGCTGGTCCACGACCCGTCAAATAAGGGCAGCGAGGCATATCTTGACCTGGCGGAGGAGGTTATTAACCGTGGCAGGTAAAAACAGAGGTCTGGGCAAGGGCCTGGACGCGTTGTTTGGCAATAAAAAAACCGCCGTTCCCCCGAAGGAGGAACCCTCAAAAACCGGGGAAACTCCCCTGGAGGTGGCGCTGGACAAAATCACCGCCGCCGGGGATCAGCCCCGGAAAACCTTTGAAGAAGGAGCCATGAAGGAGCTGGCGGCCTCGATCATGCTCCACGGGGTGGTGACGCCGGTGATCCTCCGGAGGCTGCCGGGCGGGGAGCGATACGAGCTGGTGGCCGGGGAACGCCGCTGCCGGGCGGCGAAAATCGCCGGGCTGAAAACCGTTCCCGCCGTTATCCGGGAGTACGGCGATGAGGAAAAGAGCGAAATCGCCCTCATCGAGAATATCCAGCGCCGGGATCTCACTCCCATTGAGGAAGCCAGAGCCTACGTTACCCTCATGGAAGCCTACGGGCTCACTCAGGAAAAGCTTTCCCTCCGGGTGGGCCGGAGCCGCTCCCTCATCGCCAACCTGGTCCGCCTGCTGGAGCTGCCGGCTGTGGCCATCAAAGCCCTGGAGGCAGGAACGCTCACGGTGGGCAATGCCCGGCCGATTCTGGCTATCGGCAGAGAGGAAAACCGGATTGCCGCCGCGGAGGAAATCATCGCCAAGGGGCTTTCGGCCAGGGCCGCGGAAGCCCTCTGCAACCGGATCGCTGCCATGGAGAAAAAGGCCGGGGAAGACAAGAAGGAAAAAGAAAATCCCAGCCTGGCCGGGGCGGACGAGCTGTTCCTGAAGGAAAGCGAGGACCGGCTGAAGCTTTATCTGGGAACAATGGCCCGCATTAAGCTGGGGCAGAAAAAGAGCCGCATCGAGATAGAGGTTTCCTCCCGGGAGGAGCTGGAGCGGGTATTGGGCATCTTGGGCGACCGCCATGAACAGGACGTGGAGCGGAAGAAGGACGCGCTCCGGGCGGCCAGCCGGAAATTTACCGTTTGAGAGGAGCAAGGGAAAGTTGGAGCTTATCAAAGCTAATCTTTTATATGTAGTAGCCGGTCTGGCGGGACTTTGCGCCCTGCTGTTCCTGTGGAACATCTGCCTCCAGGTCTCCCTGTCGGGCCTCAAGAAACGCTACAGTCAGATGATGACCGGCGGGCAGACCGGCGGAGATTTTGAATCGATGCTCATGGGGCACATCGCCAGAACCGACCGGGTGGCGGAGGAAAATATGGACATCCGGGACGAGCAGAAGCGGCTTTCTGACCTGCTGAACATATCGGTGAACCGGATCGGCGTCGTCCGCTTTTCAGCCTTTTCCGACACCGGCAGCGACCTGAGCTACGCCGTGGCCCTGCTGAACCAGAACGACGACGGAGTGGTCTTTTCCAGTATCTTCGGCCGGGACGATTCCCGCAGCTACGTGAAGCCCATCAAGAACGGGGCCAGCGCCTACCCCCTTACCGATGAGGAACGGGACGCCATCCGCCAGGCGAAGAACTGGCAGTAAAAAATCCTCTCATTGGCGGTTGGCTGTATCAATTCCCGATCAGGGAGATTAAGGAGGAAAATAAATGCACCTCAATAAGATAATCCCCGGTCAGAAAGCAAACTTGACCTTCAGATGGCAGGAGAAAACCCTGGAGTTCAGCGCCACCATCGTGGGCATGACGGACAGCGGGCCGCTGATCAAGCCTTTCCGGTACAAAGGGAATACCATCGGGCTGGCCGATGTGAGAAGATCCGATATAGTGGTCGACCTTTTCTACGTCAACCCCGATACCGGAGAGCGGGTCGGCTGGGCGAATATAGATTTGCGGAAAATCGAGTATGAAGGGAAAATTTATTATCAGGTTCAGGCGAAAAACATCCTGGGCCTCCATTCCCACCCCGCCGAGCGAAGAAGCAACGTCCGCGTGGAGCTGAATCTGCCGGGGACGGTGACCGACCTGAGGGATCAAAAGCGCTACGACGTGAAATATGAAAATATCAACAACGGGGGCGTGGCTTTCTCCCTGAACGAAGAGGATGCAATCTTCCTGGGGAAAAAGGTGGAAATACGGTTTGACGATATGGTACAGGACGTCAATTATCCCGTAAAAGCCGAGTGTACCGTCGTCAGAAGGGAGCACCTGGATTTGGGCCGGGTCCTGTTGGGCTGCCGGATAAACCGGTCCACCAAAACCTGCCAGCTGTACATTTTCCTGAAGCACGCGGAAAATGCCGCCAACAGACGCGGGGAGCTCTGAGCCGGGGCACAGGATAGAATAGAATTTTGGATTTTGGATAAACGAAGGCGCCGGGGAAAGATGAGGGATCATCTTTCTCCGGCGCCTTTGCTTGTTAGTAATCTCTGATTTATCTCACAGGCTCCCTGGAGGGGTAACTGCTAATCGGTCTCACAGGCTCCCCTGTAGGGG
>CAZIKQ010000094.1:0-4074 GCA_964540025.1 uncultured Schwartzia sp.
CGGCGAAGCCGCCTGAGGGGTGAAATGGCAAACTTCTCGACTTGTCTGTCACCCCTTCGCCCTTCGGGCACCTCCCCTACAGGGGAGGCTTTAGAGCGGTGCGACCACCTCCCCTACAGGGGAGGCTTTGGAGTGGTGCGGCCACCTCCCCTGGAGGGGAGGCTTTGGAGTGGTGCGGCCACCTCCGGCAAAGGGGAGGCTTTAGGGAAGCGGTCAGAGACTGTTACGGACGCCCGGCTCTGCTGGGGACAATTGAGGTTTTCCTTATGCGTGTTACAAAGAAAATAAAAAGCCAGCAGCTGGCCATTCTGGAGGATGTTTACCGGGATGCCCGGCCGGCGCTGGTTTTTCGCAATCCCTTTGAACTGCTTATCGCCGTTATCCTGTCCGCCCAGTGTACCGATAAACGGGTGAACCTGGTGACGGAGCGGCTGTTCAAGCGGGCCGCCACAGCGGCGGAAATTGCGGCGATGTCCCAGCCGGAGCTGGAGGAGCAGATCCATGACTGCGGTCTGTTCCGCGCCAAGGCGAAGAATATTCTGGCCGCCTGCCGGATTCTGGTTGACGAATACGGCGGACAGGTGCCGGAGGACTACGAGGCATTGGTGAAGCTTCCGGGGGTAGGGAGAAAAACCGCGAATGTGGTTACCAGCATTGCCTTTGGCCGGCCGGCCATTGCCGTGGACACCCATGTGTTCCGGGTGGCAAACCGGCTGAGGCTGGCCGTGGGAGAGACGCCCCTTCAGGTGGAGGAGGGGCTTATGAAATCAATTCCCCGGGAAAAATGGTCGCAGGCCCACCACTGGCTCATCTACCATGGCCGCCAGCTTTGCCGGGCCAGGAGTCCCCTTTGCAGTGAATGCCCCCTCGGCCAAGTTTGCCCCTCCAAGGGCTGTGACGGGGCAAAATAAATATAGAGGTGTATTTAATGAATTATCGTCGCGGGACCTTTGACGACGTTGAAGCTGTTTACAGCATAATAAACGACTACGCGGCTACCGGTGTCATGCTGGCCCGCTCCCGCCATGCTCTCTATGAGGCCATCAGGGATATGATCGTCGCTGAGGAGGACGGGGTTATCGTAGGCGTCGGCTGCCTGCACTTTATCTGGGACAGGCTGGCGGAGGTCCGCTCCACAGCGGTAAAGCCGGAATTTGCCAGGCAGGGCATCGGGGCGGAGATCGTCCGCCGCCTGATTGCGGACGGGAAGCAATACGGGGTAAAGAAAATATTTACCCTGACCTATAAGCCGGAATTTTTTGAGACCCTGGGCTTTGTCCGGGTGACGAAGGACGAGCTTCCCCACAAGGTCTGGAAGGACTGCATCGATTGCCCCAAGTTTCCCAACTGCGATGAAATCGCAATGGAAATGGTTATCTGAGTGTGATGGTTGGACGGGTGATACCTATGAGTAAAGGACGGTTCCGTTATTTTCTCAGCCTGCTGCTGATGCTGACCTTCGTTATTGGCGCCGCCCTGCCCGTTTCCGCAGAGGGCTTCAGTGAACGGGCCGGGTCCATGGCGAAGGTGACCAATATCCGGATGGGAGCCACGGGAAGCCGGGTGCGGGTAGTCATTGATATCGCCAAAAAGGTGGAGTACAAAACCCTGGCGCTCAGGGAACCGGGCCGGATAATTATCGATATAAAAGGGGCCTGGCTGGATCCGGGCATATCGAGAGAGACCCTCATTGAAAGTCGTTTTGCCTCCAGGGTGCGGGTTGGCCAGTTCGATCCGGACACCGTCCGGGTAGTTATTCACTCGGAGGTAAAAAAGGAAAACTTTGCGGTTTTTGGATTTGCCGGGGAAGAAATCCCCTACCGGGTGGTAATGGATCTGGGCAAGCTGGGGGGAGCGGATCAGTACGCTTCGGAGGATGAAATAGCCCAGGCGGACCCCAACCGTCCCGATGACCCGGAGAATACCGATAAAACGGAAAAGCCGGGCAAGCCGGAGACAGAGCCGGGACGGGAGCCTGAGAAAAAGCCGGAAACAAAGCCTGAAGAGAAGCCGAAAGTAAAGCCCACGGACGGTAAAGATAAAAAAGGCGATAAAAAGTCTGACCAGAAGAAACAGCCGGGCTTAAAGGGCAAGCTCATCGTTCTCGATCCGGGACACGGCGGCTGCGACCCGGGGGCTATCGGTCCTACCGGGATCACGGAAAAGAGCGTTACGCTCCGGATCTCTCTGGAGACGAAAAAGCTGCTGGAGGCTGCCGGGGCAAAGGTGATCATGACCCGTACCGCCGATGTGGAGGTTTCCCCCAAGGGGGAGAACGCTTCCGATATTGATGAGCTTCAGGCCCGCTGTGACATTGCCAACAAGGCAAAGGCCGATGCCTTCGTCTGCATACATTTGGATTCCTTCAGCAGCCGTGAGGCCAGCGGGACCACCGGCTACTACTATGTGAAGGGAACAGCCGACAGCCGCAGGCTGGCCGGCTTGATCCAAAGCTCCGTGGTCCGTCAGCTGAACACCCACAGCCGGGGGGCGAAGAGCTGTAATTTCTATGTGGTCAGAAAGACCCGTATGCCCGCCACTCTCGTGGAGATCGCTTTCCTTTCCAATCCCAGCGAGGAAAAGCTGCTTACCTCCTCCGCCGGCGTTAAGAAGGCGGCTCAGGGTGTTGCCGATGGTATAGCGGAATTTTTCAAAAAGTGATAAAATACCCCGATATGTCTGTCTCAAGGATTATCTATGGAAGAAAGTGGTGACCCGGATTGTCAAAAGAAAAGAAAAATCAGCCGGTGGAAACTGGTGAGCAAAACGATGTTCTGGCCGAAATGAGCCGCGAGCTCCAGGAAGCGGCCGCCGCCCGCAAGGCAAAGCTGCTGAAGAAAGCCGTCCCCCAGGAGACCACGCTGGCCAACGCCCTCAATACCCTCACCAAGGCAGACCTTGAGGATGTGGCCTTTAACGTAGGCGTGGATGTAAAGAGCAGCTGGAAAAAAGCGGAGCTGGTGGCGGCTATCGGCCCGGCGGTTCAAAGCTTTGCCGGCCGCTGGTTCGTTACCATCGTGGATGAGCAGTACAACGCCTTTAAGCACATTGTGGAAAAGGGCGGCGTTACTACCGAGTTCCGGGAAGATGAAATGCGCCTGGATTATTTCCAGGGAATCGGCGTTGTCTTTGGCGGCAGCGTTGACGGCAAGGTCGCCTGGTATATGCCTCAGGAAATCATGGAGGAGTTCAGGCGTCTGGACAGCGAGCCCTTCCGGAAAGCCGTTGAATTTAATACGGACGTGCTCCGGATTTCTACCGGAATCCTCTTTTACTACGGCGTTCTGGACCACGATGAGCTGTTTGCCGCCGTCAAGAAGCATCTGGCGGCGGAAATCAAGAACGAAGCTGGCTTCGGCTTCGCCGCTTTCATGGGCATCCTGCTCACCGGCTGCTGCTGGCAGTACCAGATCAAGATGGATCAGCACTACGCGGCCTACTACACCGTGGCCGATCCCAAAAAGATCCACGATATGGCCCACAGCCGGGAGCTGACCTACGCGAAGCTTTCCTATGGTCAGGTCTATGATGCCGGTGATGAAAACTACATCGAGGCTACCGACGCGTACAAGGCCCTGGCCCAGTTCCTCATGCAGGAATACGGGCTTGACGTCATGAACGCCGCCGGGGTAGTGGGCCAGCTGGCTGTTCTCTGGCAGAATGAAGGGTCCGTCCAGGCCGGACTGGACTATATCGCCTCCCTTGGCAGGCTGGCCCCTGAAAAGAACGGCGAGCTGGAAGCGCTGGTCATGGGCTATCACCACTCCATCCGCTTCTGGATTTACAAGGGACATACCACCGGCGAGCTGATCAGCGGCAAGCTTGACCCGGAGGAGGAGAACGTGGTGAGCCTGGCAGCCCGCCGCCGGAACAAGAACAAGGTGGGCCGCAATGACCCCTGCCCCTGCGGCAGCGGCAAGAAGTATAAGTTCTGCTGCATGAGAAAGTAAAAATTCTCCTTGCAATTTTCCCGCAGGTGTAATATAATTTCTCTCGCAGTCACATCGTCTGCGAAGTTTATTCCTTGATAGCTCAGTTGGTAGAGCAATCGGCTGTTAACCGATCGGTCGTAGG
>CAZIKQ010000095.1:0-3689 GCA_964540025.1 uncultured Schwartzia sp.
GTTTTTCGCGTTGCGAAAACTCCAGTTGCCGCAGCAGACTAAAGTCTATAAAAAAGAAATAAGCAAAATAAAAATGAGGCGGCAAACCGCCTCATTTTTATTTTGCTTATTCCGCTTTAAGGGGCAAGGGCATAGGACGGTGGATTTCGCCGTAATAACCTCTGCCGTGAAAACCGGCTCCGAAGCCGCCCATTTCCTGCATGGCTCCCCAGAAAGTTTCCCGATCTATATTGTGGGCCTGGGCAACCTCCTCCCACCGGTTATTGATCTTCTTTTCCTGTAAAATTTCCTTCACTCCGACGTTCGAGAGTTTTGCAATCACGGAAGCGCAGAAAATATCTCTCGGGCGATAGCCCTCTTCCAGCAACCCCTTCACCTGGTCCTTATCCATGGCCAGCCGAGCCGCCATATGGTTTGTCATAGCGTCAGCCCTGGCCGCCCTCATCATGGCCGGAGAAACCCGCATGGCAGCGTGTACGTCCCCCCAGCTATTTTCCGCCGTCTTGAACCGGATAACGTTGGCAAAGGGCTGATTCGAAGCCTTTGCCACAACCGCCGCGTGCATTATATCCCAAAAACTCCGCTTGTCTTTACAGGCCGCCAGGATCTCCTTTTCATCCAAGTCGAAATCCTTCGCTATTTCCGCAGAAATCACCTTGTAATCCTTTTTATCCGGAACCCAACCGCCCCGCTGAAAATCTGCTCCCCGCCAATGTCCATTGTGCCAGCCACGCCAGCCCGGCCCTTCAGGAAAATTTTCTCCCGGCTGACGGTCATAGCAGTGTCCATCGTAGGGGCAGTCGCCCCGCCAGGGCCCTTCCCCGTTCCACTCTCCATGATGTCTGCCAGCGGCGGCAAAAGCGGGGCCCGCTGACCAGGCGGCAAAACCGCTGCCTGCGGCGAAAATCCCCAGCAGGGCAACCACCGCCAGTTTCTTTGCACTAAATTTTTTCATAACCAATGCAGTCCTTTCTCATTTCTGCTGTTTCTCAGATATTATCCCGACCGTATAGCCTGATCCTAACGGGTCATTTTTTGGGAACCCCATCGCTCCCGTAAAATTAACCGCCTGCTCTTCTTTACCGCTCGTCGCTCTGGCCCGACTCCCGGGGACCCTGTCCATAGGGGCAGTTTTCTCCCGGCTGACGGTCATAGCGGTGTCCGTCGTAGGGGCAGTCACCCCGCCGGGGCCCATCGCAGTTCCATCTGCCGTGGTGGGCAGCAGCCGGAGAAGGGCTGGCTGACCAGGCGGCAAAGCCGCCGCCTAAAGCGAAGATACCCAGCAGAGCCGCCGCCGCAAATTTCTTTACACTCATCTTTTTCATGATTGATTCCATCCTTTCTGGTTTTTACTATTTCTCAAAAATCATCTTGGCTGTATTATGCAGAAAAAAAATTAGAATACAAGAGCAATTATATTAGAACTGCATTAAAAAAGCAACGAAGGGAAACTGACAGCAGGCTGAAGCCATACAGTGAAAAAATACCAGCTTTTTGGAGCAGTCTGCCGGGGCGTTTTGTCCTTGTAATCGTCCCTTTGCAATGCTATACTGGCCTTGTAAGAATAAGCGAATCGTCAATGGAACTGCTCTTTTTACCAAAGAAAAATAGCTCCCCTAAAGGCAGCTCATTGAGTGAAGGAGGAATCACAATGAAACTGCTGCGTTCTCTGCTATTGGTTATGGCGCTGATTTGCATTGCCCTCTCCCCCGCCGGCTATGCCAAAGGCAACAGCATGAATAATCAGGAACACTTAACCCCGGCTGATTATATCGCCCAGCTGCGTGAAAAAGCCGAACAAGGCGATGCAGACGCCCAGTGTAATCTTGGCGGGTGTTATGAACATGGCCACGGAGTCCCACAGAACTATGGCGAGGCAGTAAAATGGTATCGCCAAGCAGCCGAGCAAGGTCTTGCACCAGCCCAATATTGTCTTGGTGTTTGCTATTATAATGGCCACGGAGTACCGCAGGATTATGGCGAGGCGGTAAGCTGGTGTCGCAAAGCAGCGGAACAGGGCCTTGACTTGGCCCAGTATTCCCTTGGCCTTTGCTATGAAAAAGGTCAGGGCGTACCACAGAACTATGGCGAGGCAGCAAAATGGTATCGCCAAGCAGCAGAACAAGGTCTTGACTTGGCCCAAGTCTGTCTTGGCACTTGCTATACACATGGTCGCGGAGTGCCGCAGGACTATGCCGAGGCTGTAAGCTGGTATCGGAAAGCAGCCGAGCAGGGTCTTGCAGCCGCCCAAAATGCTCTTGGCCTTTGCTATGAGTATGGTCTGGGGGTGCAACAAAATTTTAGCGAGGCGGTAAAATGGTATCGCAAAGCAGCGGAACAAGGTCTTGACTTGGCCCAAGTCTGTCTTGGCACTTGTTATACACAGGGCCACGGAGTGCCGCAGGATTATAGCGAGGCGGTAAGCTGGTACCGGAAAGCGGCAGAGCAAGGTCTTGCACCAGCTCAGTATTGTCTTGGTGTTTGCTATTATACTGGCCACGGAGTACCGCAGGATTATGGCGAAGCGGTAAGCTGGTATCGCAAAGCGGCAGAGCAGGGTCTTGACTTGGCCCAGCGCAATCTTGGCATTTTCTATGCACAGGGCAACGGAGTGCCGCAGGATTATGGTGAGGCGGTAAAATGGTATCGCAAAGCAGCGGAACAAGGTCTTGCCTTGGCCCAGAATAACCTTGGCCTTTGCTATGAACAGGGCTACGGTGTGCCGAAGGACTATGGCGAAGCAGTAAACTGGTATCGGAAAGCGGCGGATAAGGATCTTGACTTAGCCCAACGCAATCTTGGCTTTTGCTATGAACAGGGCCACGGAGTGCCGCAGGATTATGGCGAGGCAGTAAACTGGTATCGCAAAGCGGCAGAACAAGGTCTTGAGTCGGCCCAGTGTAGCCTTGGTCTTTGCTATTCACAGGGCCAAGGAGTACCGCAGGACTACGGCGAAGCGGTAAAATGGTATCGAAAAGCAGCAATTCAAGATTATGCACTGGCCCAGTGTAGTCTTGGCCTTTGCTATGAACAGGGACACGGAGTGCCGCAGAACTACGGCGAGGCGGTAAGCTGGTACCGGAAAGCGGCCGAGCAGGGCCTTGCCATGGCCCAGTATTATCTTGGCCTTTGCTATGAAAAAGGTCAGGGCGTACAGCAAAATTATAGCGAAGCGGTAAGCTGGTATCGGAAAGCAGCCGAGCAGGGCCTTGACCTGGCCCAGTATTATCTTGGCCTTTGCTATGCTGAAGGTTGGGTAATACAGCAAAATTATAGTAAGGCAGTAAGCTGGTATCGAAAAGCCGCCGAACAGGGTCATTCCGATGCTCAGTATAATCTTGCCCTTTGCTATGCTAACGGTCAGGGAATACAGCAAAGTTATACCGAGGCTGTCAAATGGTGTCGGAAAGCAGCGAATCAGGGTCACGCACTGGCCCAAAACAATCTTAGCGTTTGCTATGAATATGGACAAGGGGTACCGCAAGACTATAGCCAAGCAGTAAGCTGGTGGCTCAAATCAGCAGCTCAAGGCAATGACACTGCCAAAAATAATCTTAAACGGCACGGATTTTCCGATTAACTACACGGATACTTGGAGCAAACCACTCTAAGCCTCCCCTTTAGGGGAGGTGCCCGAAGTGCGACTCCCTAAGCTCTGCCATCGTCTTACGACTCGGCAATCACTAAGG
>CAZIKQ010000096.1:0-3591 GCA_964540025.1 uncultured Schwartzia sp.
TGCCCCTCAGTCAGCTTCGCTGACAGCTCCCCTACAGGGGAGCCTCAGTCCCTGGGAGTCACCATAATACCGCTGCCCACCGGGCGCTCACGGCCATCGGAGGGAGAGTTGACGATACTGCCCTTGACCACCATTTCCGAGGAGCCGCCGCCGTCGAGGTTTACGGCGCTTTTGGCCCCATACTTCACCATGAGCTCCGCCAGCTCCTCCAAGGTCATTCCCAGGGAATTTGCCTGACGGCCGTCTACCACCACCAGCAGCCAGGAGCCGTCCTCCCTTATCCCAATTGCCGTCCGGGGAGCCCGGCCTTTGGCAATATCCGCCGGAAACTGTTCCTCAGTCTTGGTGACTGCCGCCTTGCCTCCGGCCACCAGCTGGGGCCCTGCCCCGAGAATATCCGGAATATTTTTCCAATCTATTTCCTGCTGTCCCCAGGCGGCCCTGCCTGCCCCCGCAGCCACCGAGCCGGTAGAAACCGACTCGTAGAAGGTGACTATATCGCCCTTCCGCACCAGGCTGTAAGCGTCCCGGCACTTCCCGGACACTGATATTACATAGCCCTTTTCCGGAATTGGGGAGTCGTTCTGCCGGATGTCCGTCACCTTGTTATCTACCACGGTGAATTCCCGGCCGTTTTTATCCGTGGCCGTTTTCTTCCCATAGTATGAATTATAGATAACCAGGCTGTTATTCTCCCTTGGGGTATTAACGCCGTATACGGGGACCATTGCCGAGTGAATCGTCACCCGGCCGGTGTATTCCACCGGGCCGATCACCCCGGTGCCATCACTTCTAAAGCCAACGGCGGTCCTTCGCTGATAGCCCGTCCCGGCCAGCTTCCCTCCAATGCGAAGCATCCCGAGAATGGTGCCGTCCCAGTCGAAATAGCCGCCGTTGATGGCGGCCACCGCTCCGTATTCCCGAGCCATGGCGCTGACGGTGGCCCGCCCGGGAACAACATCACCGGCCAGCACCGGGTCGAGCCGGTAAAGCTTCGGGGCAACGGTCAGAATATAGCCGCGGACGGAGCCAGACAAGGTCCTCTTCACGTAGTCCCGGCGGATGATCCCCGCCGCCACCGGCACGGCCTTATCCTTTTCCGACAGTGGATAAAAGTCCACCACCAGTCTCGCCGGATTGTGCAGGCTGATTATTTCCTGAGCCGCTGCTTCCTTCAAATCAATGGTGATTATGTGGCTGGCAGGGGTCTTGCGGCAGCTTACTCTCCTGACAAGCCTGCCCTTGACCGAGGGAATTTTCCCCCGGCGCCGGCTTACGCCCTTCAGCTCAAGAACGTACCGCTTCCCTTCCAGCTCCGCCCTGATGGTGTATTCCGAGATCTGGCCCAGCTCGATAACCAGTCTTTCCCGCTCCTCATTTGCCCCAAAGCGGATGTTGGTTATCTGGGTAACGGCGATTTTCTTCCCGCCGACTCCCGAGGCAGCTGCCGCCGAAGAAGCCGCCGGAACTAGAAACAGGACATTCAGGAAAAAGAAAAGAGCCGCGATGGACGCCGCTCTCATCGTTGTGAAAAATTTTCTCATAAAAGTGTTCCCTTTACACAGGTAAAACCCCTGTCAACGTCAAATCTGCTTGCGCAGGGTCAGCTGTTTGTAAATCATGTCGGCCAGGCCAACGCCGCCGGCCTTGGAGACCTCCTCCATCAGGGAGTCGTCCAGCATGGACTGCCAGATTTTCTGACTGTTGCTCTTGCCAAAGAGGGTATTGTCCGGCACCGTGTCCCTCATCTGACGGTACATCATGGACAGGAACATGGTCTCGAAGCCCCGGCAGGCTTCCCTTACCTTGGCCTCGTACCGCTTCTGCTCCTGGGCTTTCCGCAGCTGCTGGGCCTCCATGGCATTTTTCATGGCTCCGTTTGCCCGGTCCATGAGGCTGGCCGTGCCGCTGGCCAGATCGTTCAGCAGCTCCGCCGAATTACCCCCGGTCATTGCGGAGCTGCCTGCCTCCGGCTGAGGGTTCACCATAGCTCTGGCCATTTTGCTCTCGGCCAAAGCCCTGGCGATCTCCATATCCGCCGTAGTGGCCGCCGCTTTATCCTCTACTGCCTGAGCCGCCTCCAATACCCGGCTGAAGGATTCCGCTCGGTTGATTTCCCGCTGGGCAATATTGTTTTTATTCTCAATTCCATTCGCCCCCAAGGGGAAAATATTCATATCAGCTGCATTTATCATATCGACACCTGTCGGGAAATGGCTCTGCTCAAAAAGAGCCATTTCCCCATTAAAAGTCATTAAATTATTTCCAGCTCCGCATGAAGGGCCCCGGAGGCTTTCATGGCCTGAAGAATGGAGATGATATCCCGGGGGGTTGCCCCTACCGCATTCAGAGCGCCCACTATATCCTCCACATCAGCCGTTGAGGGCAGGACGATAGACTGTGCCGTAGCTTCTTCTACCTCCGTCTCTTCATTCCTCACCCGGCCGGTACGGCCATAGCTGAAGGGCGGGGGCTGAATCACGTCCTCCTCAGAGCTTATCTTCACCGTAAGACCGCCCTGAGTGATAGCCACATCCCCGACGGAAATATCGCCGCCCATGACGATGGTTCCGGTCCGCTCGTTAATGACCACCTTCGCCGCCGTATCCGGGCTGATAGCCAATTCCTCCAGAGTGGCCACAAAGGATACCACGTTATTCCGATAGTAAGGGGGAACGGTTATATCGATCCGTCCGGGATTGGCGGCTCTGGCAACGCTGCCGTAGCGGGCATTTACCGCCTCAGCGATCCGGCTGGCGGTAGTGAAATCCGCCTTGGCCAAAGAAAGGGACAGGGTACTCATATTTCCCAGATCGTCCTCCACTGACCGCTCCACAATAGCCCCATTGGGAGAAGTCCCCACTGTGGGGAAATTCTTTTGGGCCCCGCTGTTGCGGTTACCGGCGGTAAAGCCGCCGGTGGAAACTGCCCCCTGGGCCACCGCGTAGACAACGCCATCCCCTGCCTGAAGGGGCGTCTGAACAAGGGTACCCCCCTGGATGCTCTTGGCGTCACCCATGGAGGATACGGTGATGTCAATGGTGTCCCCCTCCCGGACAAAGGGCGGTAAGGTGGCTGTGACGATCACCGCCGCCACATTCTTCGGTTTCAGGGAATTCTGGCTGATGGTTATCCCAAAATTCTTCATTATGTTTACTACCGACTGGAGGGTTTCCGTAGACTTAGTAGAGTCCCCGGTACCGTTCAGGCCCACCACCAGTCCGTAGCCTACCAGCTGGTTTGAGCGGACCCCCTGCACCTTTGCCAGATCCTTTATCCTGACGGGAACCGTCTCCGCAAAGGCTGCCGGCGCAGTCAGCAACGCAAAGGCCGCAAGGGCCCCTGTCACAGCCTTCCTCCAGCCGAGTTTCCTAAAATTGCCATTCATAGGGATTTGACCTCCCGTAATAATGCAGTGGTTCAAAAAAATTCCCCCGGAATTTTTTCATCGTTATATGTCCCCGGAAACCTTCAGGCCTACTTTCATGGGAAGCGCCAGTAGCGGCCGGGTTAATAATTTAACCGAGTGGGTTGTCTTTCACCCCTCAGGCGGCTTCGCCGCCAGCTCCTACAAACTACTAAGCTCTGCCA
>CAZIKQ010000097.1:0-3320 GCA_964540025.1 uncultured Schwartzia sp.
CAAGAGCTTCAGCCGTTCTTTTTGGATTAAATAAGACAGGATTTTATAGGGCGGATGGGTCGCCTCGCCGTCCTTTAAGACGGATTGAAAAACGGTCTTAAAGCGGCGGAATTCTCGAAGCTTTGTCTCCTGGGACAAAAGCGGATCAAGCGTCAGGATTTGCGCTATCTTTAAGAACCGGCCGACAAAATAGTTGTTCAGTCTTACATTCAGCTTGTCGGGAGAGACTCCGGCTGTATTCCTGTAATAATTTTGAAAAAGGGTTTTCATTCTTACTTCACAGTGGACGGCGTTGCGGTCGTAGCGGTATTGCCAATTTAAGGTTATTTGCTTTCTAAAGGCGGGGTCGTATTGAACGTAGTGAACGAGGGGCCTTCCAAGCGTGGCGGCGCTGTTAAGCTTATCTAACAGCCGGACGTTGAAATCGCTGTCCACCACCAGCGTGTAGGCGCGGTCCTCGTCAAAACGCAGATTTTTTATTATTTCCGCCCGGTAGAGTTTATTGCAGGGGGATTGCAGGATGAGCGCCGTATACAAATCGAAGGCTTTTCGGGCCAGCTCGGTTTTGTTGGGCATAAAATCGGGTTTATACCGAAGATAGCCGATCCGTTTATATCGTCCGGCATCGTAACGATCCAGGTAATAATCGCACATAGCGACGTCGCAATCGTATCGCTTTATGGAGTCAAGCATGACCGCCAGAAAGTCCTCGTCCAGGTAGTTGTCGCCGTCTATGATATGGATATAGCTTCCTTTGGCTATGCTTAGCCCTGTATTGTAGGCTGCGCCTACGCCGCCGTTTTGGCGGTTTATGGTGGTAATGCGTTTATCCTTAGCCGCATAAGCGGCTATTTTTTGCGGGCTGCTGTCGGTGGAGCCGTCGTTTACGATGATGATTTCGATATTTTTATAGGTTTGGGCGATGACGCTTTCGATACATTTACCGATGACCGCCGATAGATTGAAGCAGGGGATTATGACGCTGATTAGGGGCTGATCCTTTAGACTCATTCTTTTGGCTCAATTCTAAATATCTTTGTTCAATCGCTTGCGCTTGAACCCGTATATCGTATTTATCACTGTAGACAGTGGGATCGATGCGTTTTGTTCGCATGGCTGATATTTTTTCTGCCCAGGCGTCCGCGCCCCTTTCCAGGGGGAGATATTCCAATAGATCGCTGATTTTGGCCTCCGGCGGAACTCTGTCCTGACTGGCCAGGACGGGCACCCCCGCGTACTGCGCTTCTATCGCCACCAGGCCGAAGCCCTCGAAGAGGGACGGCAGGAGAAAAATATCGAAGGCTCCGTAATATTTATAAACGTCTCTGCGGGGCGCAAGCAGCCGTACATGCTCCGCAAGACCTTTTGTATTTATCTCGCTTAGTATGGCGTCCCTCAGTTCTCCCTCGCCGATAAGGCATAATAATACGTTGGGTATGGTGCGGCGCAGATTGTCTACGATCGCCAGGAGAAATTTATGGTTTTTTACCGGGGCCAGCCGTCCGATATGGCCGATGATGTATTTATCGCCGGCGTTTAACTCCCGCCGTATTTCGGTGCCGTATTTTTTCGCCGCTTGAAATTTTGGCGCGTCGATTGCGTCGCTTATGACCGCAAAAGGCCGCTTGTTAAAGAGAAATTCTCCGGAGGCCCTTGAACCGGCCCAGCGGATGTCGGCCATTTTATTGGCGGCTTTCAGCAAAAGAAAATCCCTTGCGGCGTTAAATCGTTTATCTGCGGCAGCCGGCTGATGGCTGTGCAGGATTTTAACGGTGTTTTTGGGCGCGTAAAAGAAATGAAACGCTGCCCCGTTTGCTATATGACAGTGAATAATATCGTAATCGGAATTTTTGCGGTAAAAGGAGTCAAGCGTCTGAAATACCGAAGGAAGATTGCGCACAGTAAACGGCGGCGCCTGGTAGACCGCCGCGCCCAGCGCCTCTGCTTCCGCTTTGAAGTTGTTGCCGTGCAGGTTTAGCTTATGTATCAAAAAATCAAATTGAACCTTCGACCGGTCGATTACCCGATAATAGTTCATGACGAAATTTTCTATGCCGCCGCATACGTTGAGGGTGGTCAATACCTGCAATACCTTTACCATGAATCCTCGAATCTTTTGCCGCGCAAAAGCGCCCGTCAGGCGTTCATCAGCCTTTCAAACTTTTTCCGGCTGAAGCAATAGCCGTACTTCCTGAATAAGTAACACAGACCTTTTATATGCTCGTAGTTGTGTCTGCTAAACAGCTTTCTCTTTGACAATCGCTGCCACGCGTGGACGATGGCCGCCTTTGGCTCCAGCAGCGCTCTATATCCTTTGCTCCAGGCCCGCAGGCAATATTCCACGTCCTCGGGGGCGTAAAATATTTCTTCATCCAGGTAGCCAAGATCCCGTACCACGCCCATAGGAAGCAGCCAGCACGCCGACATGAGGTAGCCGACCTTCGTGGCTCTATCGGGGGATATGGCTATTTTTTCCAGCCGCTCTCCCCTTTCTTGCAGGAATTTTACCGGCATACCCTTTAAGAGCTTGATTGTAAGCGTAGGAAGGTTGCGGCCGGATTGCTGGATGGAGCCGTCCAGGCTTTGCAGGATGGGGCCGACGATACCGTTTCGCTGGTCCTGCCGGAGCGTGGCGATCATTTGAAGAAAAGCGGCTTCGTTTACGATGGTATCCGAATCCAGTATGCACAGGTATTCGGCTTTGTCGCAAACTAAGCGGATACCTTTATTGCGGCTGATTGTCGTTCCGTAGTTGCCGTCCAGTAAAACTACCTGCATACATAGGGATGGAACGCTGCTGTAGCTTTGTAAAATACGGCGGGTAGCATCGGTGGAGCCGTTGTCGACGACGCAGATACATACGCTTAATTTGTGAAAGCTTTGCAAGGACTTTAAGCAATCGGCTATGTATTTTTCGGAGTTCCACGTCAGGATAACAAAGGCTATGTCGTATATCCTGCCGGTATCGCCGCCGGGGCAGGGCTTGGTCATTTGCGCTTCTCCTTTGTTATCCGATAGCCGTTTAGGGCTTTGTAGTTGTATAAAAGCGCCCGCGCGGCAAACGCTCGGTAGGATTCCAGGGATACGCAGCTGCGGAGTATAAAAGTGCTCGCGCGACTAAACGCCTTTTGAGCGGTAAGCCTGCCTGCGCCGGACGGCGCTGGTTTTACGCTTGCTACCTGGCGGCGATTTTCCCCGCTAATCTTTTCCTTTGACATATCTTCAAATCTCAAAAACCGCTTCCTAAGCGCGCGTTATTTTCAGCATAAACGTGCGCTTTTTTCTCTCCGTTTTTGTTTGATTTTTTGCGCCGTTTTTTT
>CAZIKQ010000098.1:0-3245 GCA_964540025.1 uncultured Schwartzia sp.
GATGTGCCACCTCTCCCAGAGGGAGAGGCAAGAGGTGCTTGCCAATTCAGAGAACAAAAAAGCCACCCCGAAGGGGGTGGCTTTTTTTTCGTCGTGACTGCTGGAAAGACTGGGTGGTGTCTTTCCTGTTTCGTCCTCAACTATTATGTTCTTGTTGTCACCCCTCAGTCAGCTTCGCTGACAGCTCCCCTACAGGGGAGCCTTTGGGGGTATGTCACCCCTATGCCCCTCTCAGTCAGTCCTAGCGGACTGCCAGCTCTCCCAGAGGGAGAGCCAAGAGGCACGTGCCTACAGGGGAGGCTTTGGGGGACGAAGTGGTTTCGATGGGTTATCAGAACCAGAAGTCAACCTGGGAGAAGAAGCCGCGATAGCCGTCGCCACCTTTGCTGACAGTGTTACCATCGAGGTAACGAGCCTGAGCCTGGATATTCTTGGCGAGGGTTACCTGGCCGCCGAATTCCCAGCCGCGGAAGTCATCCTTCATAACGCCGTTGTTACTAGAAGTGTAGGTGCTGTAGAGACCAGAGTTAGGACCAACATTCAGGTAGCTTACCCATACGCCATAGGAACCGGCCTTGGCCTTGTTGGCCTTCTTGTAACGAGCGGTGAAAGCCATACGCTCACGATAAGAGCTGTCAACTTTTTTCGAACCAACCTTATCGTTCAAGTTGCGGGCATAGGCGGCTTCAAGAGCGAGACCGTTCTTGCTGAACTTGTAGCCGAGACCGCCGTAGAGGAACTGACCCTTGTCTTCGCCAGTGGCCTCGCCGAGAGAGGTCTCCATGTAGCCGAGACCATAGGTGAACTTCTTGGCCCGGTTGTTGTAGACTTCAATGCCCCACACATCACCAGCGTTAGCCCTGCCAAAATTTGCCTGATGATAACGGGCGGCAATAGCCTTGACCTTCACATTCTTGCCGGCCTCAACGGAAACGCCGGACATGGTATCATCGTTGACGAGACCGTAGTCAGCATTGGTGGCGACATTGAACTTACCGAGCTGGATGGTGCCGAACTTGTACTTGCCTTCAGCGTACATACGGTCTACAGTAACGCTGTTAACATCTTTGGAATCCTTCAAATCATTGGTAGCGCCATAGTCGAAGCGGGATTTAACGGTCCAGTTCTCATTTACCTTGGCGGCCATGTTGAGGCGGAGCAGGACTTCGTTCTTGTTTTTATTGCCTGCCTTCTGTTCAACGGTGCTCCTGTGACCAGCATCATCCTTTTGGGACTTATGAGCATAGCGATAACGCAATTCACCATTGAACTTCACATTGTCGATGCGCTTTTCGAGGGCGGAGACGCGGACGCCGAGCTGGTTCAGCTCATCGGCGAACTCAGCGGCCAGCTTGTCAAGAACGGCGCTGTTTACGCCTTTGGCCATAGCCTTGGCAACCATCTGAGCCATTTCATAGCGGGTGATTTCCTGCTCGCCGCGATAGGTGCCGTCACCATAGCCTTCAACTACGCCTTCAGCAGCCAGCTGAGCGACAGCGTCATAGGCCCAGTGGTCAGCCGGGACATCGGAGAAGGGATTTGCAGCAGCAAAGGTGGTGCTGGCAGCGCCAACTACGAGAGCAGTAGTCAGAGCAGATACGAGAGATTTTTTCATTTGGACATTCCTCCCAAACATAAAAAAACTAAAAAACACGGCAGTTATCTGTCCGCGGGGAGGGTGTGACGAGTGTCCATGTTTCCTCGAGAGTCTCCCTCCGGTGATAACTAGAGTCATGATAGCACGGAATTTTTATTTTTGCAAGGGGGTGGGGAAATTTAATTTTTTGGGGGGATTCTGCCCTCTCCGGCACATCTGACGATGTGCCACCTCTCCCAAAGGGAGAGGCAAGGGGGAGCGGCTATTCCACCGCAAAGGCTCCCATTTAGGGGAGCTGTCGCCGCAGGCGACTGAGGGGCGAAAATATACAAAGCGGCTTGTCTGTCACCCCTCCGGCTCCTACGGAGCCACCTCCCCTACAGGGGAGGCTATGAGACCGATTAGCGGTTACCGCTTTCAGCGATTTAAGTGCTCACGCCAACCTACAGGGGAGGCTTGGGGCCTAGAGGGGAGGCTTTTAGGACGGCTAACTCCTGCTGGCTCCCCTGTATCTAAATATCGCCAAGAAATCTCCTTGATATATTGCAAACACTCGTGTTATACTTTTCCCGAGGTGGTGATGGCCGATGACAAGAGAAACGGGAATAATCCCCTACGAAGAGCTGACTATTCAGGACAATTTTATCTTCCAGAAGGTTATGCGGAACAAGCGGATCTGCAAAGGAACCCTTGAGCGGCTTCTGGATATTGAAATCAAGGATATAGGCTATCCGGAGGAGGAAAAGTCCATAAATGTCCGGCTGGACAGCAAGAGCATCCGCCTGGACGTTTATGTGAACGACGATAAGGGGACGGTTTTTAATATCGAAATGCAGACCAGTAAAGATATGGCAGAGCTGGTAAAGCGAACCAGATACTATCAGGCGTTGATCGATATCGATCTGCTGGAGAAAGGGCAGGACTACGAAACCCTGAATGATACCTACATTATCTTTATCTGCACCTTTGGTCTGTTTGGCGGCAACCGGCACAAGTACACCTTCAAAAACCTGTGTCTGGAGGAGCAGGGCCTGGAGCTAAAGGACGGCACGACGAAGATGTTCCTCAGCACCAAGGGAACGGCTGAGGATGTTTCAAAGCCCCTGAAGAATTTTCTGGATTACATTGATGGCCGGGCCCCGGCGGACGAGCTCACGGGGGAGATAGATTGCGAGGTAGCAACGGCGAGAAGCTGTGACGAGTGGAGGCGGGAATATATGACGTTAGCATTGGCAATGGAAAAAGCGCAAAGGGTTGCGAGAGCTGAAGGCAGAGCTGAGGGCAGAGCTGAGGGCAGAGCAGAAGGGATGCTGAAAACTTTGGGTTCTCTGGTACAGAAAAAGCTGCTTACACCGGCCGAGGCGGCAAAACAGGCTGATATGACAGTTGAGGATTTCGCGAAGGCTGTGGCGGCTTTGTGACGGTTTTTGCTGTTACAGGCTACGATGAAAGAATTGCAACACAGTTCCTTGAATATCTGCATTATGATTTTGCATTTGATGTTTTGGCAGGGTTATCCCCTGCCTATTTTTTTATGTAATGCTCGTGTCTGGTGGATGCCTTTGTGTAAAGCTAACTAACGGGTAGTAGAAACTTTGGATAAGCTTGAGGCTCCCCTGTAGGGGAGCTGTCGCCGCAGGCGACTGAG
>CAZIKQ010000099.1:0-2993 GCA_964540025.1 uncultured Schwartzia sp.
TGCTAGTTTCGATACAGATGAATATGATTGGAAGAACCAGATTAAACAAATGCAGATTTATAAGACACCTTGGGAAGTACAATTATTAAATTCGGAAAACGATAATAATATATATGTAACCGTAGGTTCAACTGCTGCGTGTACAACTGAGATATTTAATAACAGTAATAATAACAACAAGTATATTTTTTTATTTGATATATATCGACAAGAATTTGAAATTGAGGATGCTAAGTATGAATTTTTTTTGAATATGAAAAGACATAAACCGAATAAAGTATTTATGCCAAGGTCGATACAGGAATTGGATAAAATTCTAAGTGATTTGCTAATAGCTCAGGAAAGTGTAGCAAAGCCGACAACGACTGCATAATAATGGCGGTGAGGAATACTGATGAAAAGGGGTAACATTTGAAAAGTGATAAATGAGGTGTTCTCAAGGAGTTTTTGTGACTTCACGAAGGGAATTACAGGGGTTGGCTATGGTTACTTGCAGGAAGATGGCATCAGACTGTCCGATGAGGACTTCCTGAACAATCCTATGAGAGCGGAAAGGTGATTCTTTATGAATATCGTGCTGTTATCCGGCGGTTCCGGCAAAAGGCTGTGGCCTCTTTCCAATGATATCAGATCCAAGCAGTTTATAAAGATTTTCAAAAAAGAAGAAACTAACAATACTACGGCTGATGAAGTCTATGAATCTATGGTTCAGAGGGTTTATCAGCAGATCAAACGGGCAGACCGGGAGGCGGTGGTGACAGTGGCCACCAGCGAAAACCAGGTGTCTGATCTCGTCAACCAGTTGGGGGAAAACGTTGGCATTTCCGTGGAGCCCTGCCGCCGGGACACGTTTCCGGCCATCGTCCTGGCCTCGGCCTATCTGACGGACGTGCTGAAAGTCAGCCCGGAAGAGGCGGTTGTTGTCTGCCCGGTAGATCCCTATGTGGAAGACGATTATTTTGTCGCCTTGAAAGATTTGGCCAAACAGGCGGATAAGGGCGAGGCCAATCTGGTGCTCATGGGGATAGAGCCAACCTATCCCAGTGAAAAGTACGGGTATATCATCCCCGAAACTGCCGACCATACGGCCAAAGTGAGAACCTTCAAAGAAAAGCCTCTGGCGGAGGCGGCCAAAGCCTATATAAAAGAAGGGGCCCTTTGGAATGGCGGGGTTTTCGCTTACAAGCTGAAATACATTTTGGAAAGAGCCCATGAGCTGATTGATTTTGCGGACTATCAGGATTTGTATGCAAAATATGATACTCTGACCAGTATTTCCTTTGACTACGCGGTGGTTGAGCATGAGGACAATATTCAGGTACAGCGTTTCGCCGGTGCCTGGAAAGACCTGGGAACCTGGAATACTCTGACCGAGGCCATGAAGGATAAGGTTATCGGCAAAGGGGTCATGAATAGCTCCTGTGAAAACGTTCACATCCTGAACGAGATGGATGTCCCCGTGCTGGCCATGGGACTCCATGATGTGGTTATTTCTGCCTCGCCGGAAGGGATCCTCGTCTCCGACAAGGAGGAGAGCGCCCATATCAAGCCCTTCGTGGATAAATTCGATCAGGAGATAATGTTTGCGGAAAAGTCCTGGGGCAGATACAAGGTCATGGATGTTGAGACCGGTTCCCTGACGATAAAGGTGACCCTGAAGCCTGGCCATTCCATGACCTACCACAGCCACAAGCTGCGGGATGAAGTTTGGGTAGTTATCTGCGGCGAGGGAAGGACGATTGTGGACGGTTATGAACAGACCGTCAAGGCCGGGGACGTCATTACTATCAATGCAGGGTGCAGGCATACGGTGGTTGCGGTAAGCGAGCTGAAAATAGTCGAGGTTCAGCTGGGGGAGTCGATTAGTGTTGCCGATAAGGAGACCTACGAGCGGGACTGTTGAAATGGAGAGCCGGCAGTCAAAGGGTTGAAGCCAACAGGGAAAGGGGTGATAAAAACGGATAAAGGATTGAATCAGCCATTTTTGTTAAGACCCGCGGGAAAAGACTACCTCTGGGGCGGAAAAAGATTAAACGATGAATTTGCCAAGGGGATAGATCTATCTCCCCTGGCGGAGACCTGGGAGTGCAGCACCCATCCGGATGGCCCCAGCTTTGTGGTAACCGGGAAGCATCAGGGACGGAGCCTGACGGAGGTCATAAGGAGCCGGCCGGATTATCTGGGCCGCCGGTATCAGGGCTGGAACACGCTTCCGATCCTCATTAAGTTTATTGACGCCAAAGCAGATTTGTCCGTGCAGGTACATCCTACCGATGAGTACGCCAGAGAGCAGGAGAACGGGCAGCTGGGCAAAACCGAAATGTGGTATGTGCTGGACGCGAAAAAGGGAACGCGGCTCATTTACGGCTTTAATCATGATACCGATGAGGAAACGATCAGAGCGGCTATTGCGGAGGGAAGCCTGCTGAATCATCTGCGGAGCGTGCCTATAAAAAAGGACGACCTGTTCTTTATCGAAGCGGGGACCGTTCACGCTCTCGGGGCGGGGGCGCTGGTGGCAGAGATTCAGGAAAACAGCAATCTTACCTACCGGCTTTACGATTATGACCGGGAGGACAAGGACGGGAAGAAGCGGCCCCTGCATATCGACAGGGCCATGGCGGTGGCTGATTTTCGCGGCTCGGCAAAGCCAAGACAGCCCCTGCGGGTCCTTAAGTACCGGCGGGGAGCCGCGTTGGAGCTGCTCTGCCGCTGTAAGTACTTTGAAGTGTACCGGCTGATCGTCAATACGGAGCGACGGCAGATCGTAAGCTACCGGGCCGATGAATTCGGTTTCCGGGTGCTGCTGTGCGTCAATGGCTGCGGGAGCGTCAGCTGGGAAGATGAAATGTTTAAGTTTTACAAGGGTGACTGTATCTTCGTCCCGGCAGAATCAGTTGAGCTTTCCCTTCACGGCCAGGCAAAATTTCTCGATGTAAGAGGGTAAGGAAACAGGCCATCCCCTAAAAGCCTCCCCTGTAGGGGAGGTGGCG
>CAZIKQ010000100.1:0-2977 GCA_964540025.1 uncultured Schwartzia sp.
ATAGCCTTTACTCTGCCCTGCTCCAGCCAGATAACCCGGTCGCAGGTCTCCTTTATCTGCGCTATGTTATGGGAGACAAACAGCGTCGTGGTGCCGCTTCCCATCAGCTCTAGCATCCGCTTTCGGCTCTTTTCCTGAAACGCCGCGTCCCCTACCGACAGTATCTCGTCCACGATGAGTATCTCCGGATTTACTACCGTCGCGATTGAAAACGCCAACCTGGCCGTCATGCCCGACGAGTAGTTTCGTATAGGGCTATCGATAAAGCGCTCCAGCTCGGAGAATTCCACGATTTCGTCGTATTTCTCCTTTAAGAAGGCTTTGCCGTAGCCCAGAATCGCTCCGTTCAGAAATATATTTTCTCTGCCCGTCAGGTCGTTATCGAAGCCTGCGCCCAGCTCCAGGAGGGGAGCGATACTCCCATAGCGGGCTACCGTTCCTTCCGTCGGCTTTAGTATGCCCGAGATAACCTTCAGGAGCGTGCTCTTTCCTGCTCCGTTCTTCCCGATAAGACCTATCGTTTCCCCTTGTTCTATTTTGAACGAGACGTTTTCTAACGCCGTGAATTCTTCATAGCGGATTTTGCCCCTTACCAGCGCCGTGGCAAATTCCTTCAGCGACATTATTTTGTCTACGTCCATCCGGAATTTCATCGTCACGCCGTTTAGCTCGAGCATCGTCTTTTTCATAAGGAACCTCACAAATACAAGACAAACCGATCCTGCAGTTTTTTGAAGACGCAAGCTCCGATAAAGAGCATGAAAAGAGCTATGCCCAAGCAAATAAGATAATTTACCGGGTCAGGGGAAACCCCGTCCAATACGCAAATGCGAATGTTTTTTATAAAATGGTAAAGGGGGTTTATTTGAAGGACGATTCTAAACCTGTCGGGCAGAATACTTTCCGGATAAAAGATTGCCGAGGCCTGCATCCAGATCATGCTTAATATGCCCCAGAGGAATTGGATATCCCGGAAAAACACCATAAGGGCCGATAACATCAGGCTCATTCCCATGCTGAATATGACGAGGCAGATAAGAAAATAAACCGACAGGAACGCGGAAAGATGAAACTCCAAACCGGTCAAGGCCGCTATTATGATTAGCGGCGCCAGGGATATGAGTAAATTCACGGCCGAGGAAACGATCCTGGCCAGAGGATAGATATATTTAGGGACGTATACCTTGGTTATAAGGCTTGCGTTATCGACAATGGCTCTCAGCGTCATGCCGCAGGCTTCGTTGAAGAAGTTGAACGACACGATGCCCAGCATGAGGTAGACGGCGAAGTTTTTTACATCGCTCTTAAAAAGCGTCGAGAAGATGAAGTAGTAGACGCTCATCGTAAGGAGCGGGTTCAGGAAGCTCCAGAACACCCCTAAAACGGAGCGTTTGTATTTGGTTTTGAAATCCCGGGCCACCATCTGGCTGATGAGAAAGCGGTATTTCTTCAGCGCGGCCGCGGCGTTTAAGATATAGCCCATCCTATATTTATCCTTAGCTCAGGTTTGGCTTTAGCTTTATTCATGATCCAATACCGCTTTATATCCGTTAGCGGCGGCTTCTTTCAATGGGGAGGCGTCGGCTAGCGCCTCAGCGTAGTAGCCCCATACGTTGTTGAAAACGTTGTCCAGGCCGTAGGGTTTGACCTTTTCCCTGGCGGTCTTCACTATCCGCTGTTTTACATCGGGCGATTTCAAGAGAAGCGTTATCTGCTCTGCCAGCTCCTTTTCATCTCCATAGGAATACAAAAGGCCGCTTTTCCCGTCGTCTATGAGGTCGGTATGGCCTTTTACGCGGCTGGCCACTACGGGAGTTCCCGCGTGCATCGCTTCTATCACGTTAAAGGGCAAGCCTTCGCTTCGGCTGGCGCTGACCGCTATATCGGCCGCTTTCTGCCACTGGGCTACGTTGGGCGTATAGCCTAAAAAGAGCGTTCTGTTTTCTACTCCCAGTTTATGGGCCAATTCCTCGCATTTTCCCCGGGTCGCCCCGTCCCCCGCTAAGGCGAGGAAAACATTTTGCGGTAAATACTCCAGGGCGCGGATGAGAACGCTTTGGCTCTTTCGCGTCGAAAACTCGGCCGCATAAAGCAATAAGACGTCGTTATCCTTTACGCCGTATTTTTCCCTTATGGTTTGACGAAGGTCAGGGGATATTTTATCCAAGCGCGAAAAATCTACGCCTACGCTGGGGACTAAACCTGTTTTGTGCCCCAGCTTGTACTTTTGCGCTGTTTCGTAATCGTAGTCGTTCATGACCAGTAAAAGATCGGTTTTGGACGCCGTTATTTTCTCCGCCGCCAGCAAGACGTTTCTCTTGAGCCAAGGGGTTTGATCGTCAAACAGATAGCCGTGGGCCATATTGATGACAAATGGTCTTTCGGCTAAACCGAACAGGGCGAGCCGGGCAAAAAACGAGGCGAGGGACGTATGCGCCGCCAGGAGACAGTAGCCCTCACGCTTTATTTTTTGCCGCAAAATCAGCGCGGCCTTAAAGTTGTCAGGCGAGGTAAAGGATTTTTGAAACGGCAGGTGCAAAATCTCGTCGGCTTCCGGTATATCCATAACCTTGCCGCCTGAGGCCACGCAAACAAAAAAACCTTCATCCCGGAACCTTTTCAGGTAAGGACGGTGAAAATTTACGATATGCGAATAAGTAGAAGCGATGAACAATACTTTTCGCTCCATTGGCTTCCCTCGCTTAACCTTCTCGCCAGATTGCAAAAATTTTCCGTCAGACCTTGGCGGTTTGGCGTAGCTTAAAATCTCAAAAGCTGCTTCTAGGCACGGGTTATCTTCGGTGTAAGCGTACCATTGTGCAATAGCTCTTTCATATAACATTTCTGGCACGCGTTACCTTCGGGATAAACGCGCTTTTTTGCGTTTGCTTCCATATCGGCAGCGCCTTGGGTTATTCCATTTTGTTATAAATGTGTTTCCCACGCCGAGCTGTTCGCCATAAATCCTGAGCTATCC
>CAZIKQ010000101.1:0-2821 GCA_964540025.1 uncultured Schwartzia sp.
GTCGCGCAATCAGGCATACAGCGCGGTCAATTTTGCAATGGTGCAGGCTTATTGGCAGATTGGACGCATTATTGTGGAACACGAGCAGGACGGAAATGCGCGGGCCGGTTATGGGAAATCTGTATTGCAGGAACTGTCCAACCGTTTGACCAAGGACTTTGGCAAGGGCTTTTCTGTGCGGACATTGCAGCAGATGAAGAAATTTTATGTGATGTTTCCAAATCCGAACGCACTGCGTTCGCAATTGACCTGGACGCACTATCGCCTCCTGCTGTCGGTGGAAAATGAGCAGACAAGGCAATGGTATATGGACGAGGCCGTCGCCTCCGCATGGTCGAGCCGTCAACTGGAGCGGCAAATTTCCGCGCTTTACTACGAGCGCCTCCTTGCAAGCCGTGATCAATCGCCCGTAAAAGCGGAGGCGGACGAACTCACAGCGCCATTGGCGGCGGAGGACTTCATCAAAGATCCTTATGTGCTGGAATTTCTTGATTTGAAAAATTATCCGGCTTTGCGCGAGTCTGATTTGGAACAGGCCCTTATTGATAAGCTGCAGGAATTTTTGCTGGAGTTAGGACGTGGATTTTGTTTTGTAGCCAGGCAAAAACTGATGCGCTACGAAGATGAGGATTTTTATCTCGACCTTATATTCTATCACAGCATTTTGAAATGTCATGTACTGATTGACTTGAAAATCGGCAAGCTGACCCACGGCGACATTGGCCAGATGGACAGTTATATTCGTATGTTTGATGCGCTATATAAAAATGAAGATGACAACCCTACCATCGGCATCATCCTGTGTTCTCAAAAGAATGAGGCAATTGTCAAATACTCTGTTCTGAACGATGCTCAGCAAGTTTTCGCCTCACGGTATCGTCTCACGCTGCCGTCCGCGGAGGAATTGCAGCATGAAATCGAAGCCGAGCGTAAGCGGATCGAGGAGCAGGAGGAATGAGCATGGCATTCACAAATACAAGAGAAAACGGCTTTGAGGCCCTTATCGTCAGCTGGCTTGTGGAGCATAACGGTTACGAGGAAGGAAATGACGCCGATTACAATAAGGAATATGCAATGAAAATTGCAATAACAAATTGAGCAAAATTTAGGCTACTTGGTTACTGTTTAGCGAATAAGCCGTATAAACATAAAAAACCGCAGACACTATGTGCCGGCGGTTTTTTTATGTCTATATGGCTTTAAGCATTTTATTTTCACCCATTCCTATAATTTAGAAAATTTCAAAAAAGGCCGAAAAAGTCTTTTCGGGGGGGCACATGTGATATTATATGAATACACGGCGACCTTCGCTCGCGTCGCCGGTCGACCGGCTGATAGCACTTTAAGAAAGCCTGCCGGTGTTATCGGCAGATAAGGCCGATGTAAAACAAAAATCAGGGGGTAATGGGCGATGAAACATCTGGGAAAGCGCGTGTTTTCCGCCATTGTATCAGGCGTATTTTTTGTTGGCAGTATCGGCGTCGGCGCAGCGGCGCCTGCGAAGCCGTCTTTGCGCTCAGCGGACCGGGAGCTGAAGCCGTACAAGGGGTACGACCCCGGCGATATTTACGAGAGAGCCCACCGCATAATTTACGGCAGCCAGAACAGAAGCCGCATCAACGACGAATACAGGACGCAGATTGCCGTCGTGCTGACCGGCAACGAATGGCTCATGGTCGAGGACAGAATCCGAAACGATATCTACCGGCAGCTGCGGAAAAAATTTCCCCGGGAGGATTTTGGCGTCTACAAGGGGACGGATGTCAATACGTACCTTTTGACCCGGGCCGAAGAACTATATGCCCGAGAGCGGGAAAAAGCCGTTGGGGATGGCCCAAAAGATTTAAGCGCGGATGTGGACGGTATGCCCGCTGCTGCGGACAGTATGCACGCTTATGTGGGCGATGGGCCCGCTGTCGGCAGTCGGCAGAAGCCGCGTGGTTTTGCAGATTTGCGGCTGCGGGATTATGTGGACGCGGGGCTTGAAAACGGCTACGACTATGTGCTTGCGCTGGCGCTGGACCTCGGGGGCCAAAAAATCAGCGATCCTCATGAGTTTGTCATCTTTAGTAGCGAGACGCTGCATCAAAATGTGTGGCTCCGGGTTCGCCTGGTAGACGTGGCCAAGGGAAATTACGCCTACCGAAATAATATTGTCCTGCAAGGTAAAGTGCATAACACAACCAGAGTTGGCGTTTGGCCTTTGATAGCAGAAATACGCACGAGAGGCTTTAACGGGCCGCTGTTTGAAGAAGCCGTTCACAATGCGCTGGCTGAAGCCCTGCGGGATATTGAGGTGGTACCATGAAGGGGCGGGGTATTGCCTTGCTTATGGCAGCGGTAATATTTGGCGTAACTTCGGTAGCAAGCGCCGAGGGGAGCCAGAAGAGCGAATGGGAGATTTATGACGAAAGCTATGAATGGATCGACGGGAAGCCGGCCGAACATCCGGACAGCTCCTGGAGCAACGTGCGCAGCGAAATACGGGACGTGCTGCTGGAAGAACGCCAGGGCGACGAGTCCCCGGCAGACGACTGGTGGATATACGAGGAAATGCCTGACGCTGACGCTGAACAGGCGGAGCGGAGCCGTATCCTGAAGGAGCAGGAAGAGAAAAAGCGGGTTGATAAACAAAACCGGCGCAATCGGAGAAAGCGGTACCGCTTCAAGCTGTTCATGGAGGACGATGGCTACCGCTATTATTTGGATAGATTGCAATCCCACTGGGTGCGGGTTCCGTACACGGCGGAGGAATATATGGCGGATGTCTGGCTGCGCCTGGTGCCGGTAGAAAAAGCACAGGAGGAGCCGGTTTCCGAGG
>CAZIKQ010000102.1:0-2776 GCA_964540025.1 uncultured Schwartzia sp.
CATGCCAACCTACAGGGGAGGCTTTGGTTATAGCCGCTCCACCTCATAGGCCCCCTTGAGGGGAGCCTATGAGACCGATTAGCAGTTGCCGCTTTCAACGATTTAAGTGCTCACGCCAACCTACGGGGGAGGCTTTTGGGGGGCGGCTACTCTCACCTCAATATCACAGATTGGAAAAAGCAACTTTACAAAAAATTTTACAGCATCGCCATTTTCTTAAAAGCTGTTTCCGTCATTCCGGCCTGCTCTGCGGCGTCCTTGATCGACAATATATTCTTTTTCACCAGTGCCATCAAGGTATTCATACTACCCTCCGTGAGTCCTTCGGCACGTCCTTCGGCACGTCCTTCGGCACGACCTTCGGCACGACCTTCGGCATGACCTTCGGCACGTCCTTCGGCACGTCCTTCGGCACGTCCTTCGTTTCTGTACTTCTCAATAATTCCGCACATTCTGCTCACTCCTTCCTCAGTTGTCTTAAACCGGCGTTTACAACCAGATGTGGCCGGAAATTTTTCATCATCGTAGGCTTCGTCATCGTTGAAGACTTTCATCAGCCTGGCCACGTCCGAATCGTCGTCCACCGTCGCGTTTACATATATTTCCTGAAAACCGTTATCCGTCCGCCTGTTCAGCTCCCTGATGACCCTGTCTACATGGTAGAGAGGATAACCTCCGGCAAAAATATCAAACTCCGAAATAAAGACCATTATCACGTCGGGAACTTCCTGAAATTTACTCCCCGGCTCCACAATATTCGTGGTCAACAGAGCGCCGTCATAGCGGATCCTTCGCTGGTGGTCGTCGTTGTCGACTTTCTGTACCTCGACCCCTACGCGCTTGCCGCTGCCCAGAATACATTCCAAATCCAATACGCAGGAGCGACCCTGAAGATTTTTCAACGGTTTCTGAGAAATGTGCCGCACCACCATCAGCGCATTATCGCTTAAAATGACCCGTAAAATCTCCTGGCAAAAGCTCTTTTCCTCCGCCATGACCATAAACAGGGCGTCGTCTATGGGATTCAGCTTTTTGGCATCCTCCCGGATTTGAGCCTTATTACTCAACCGCGTCACCTCCCCAAGGGACTTTTCCCACAGATTGTCACTAAAAACCTTCAGCGATATTCTACCATAATTTGTCCTGATTTGCACCATCCCAGGCCCCGTTCTTATGATTTCCCCACGGGAAAACTTGTTCCTGCGATTAACGATTTTTGATTTTCCCCAAGCGAACAGGGTCAAGTGGTCACAGGACAGCGAGTGTATCGAGGAGGGGCAGAGCCAAGGCGAAGACAAGCGCCGTCACCAGGCCGCCCACAAGAAGGAGCAGGGCCGGTTCCAGCATTGATTCCAGCTTCTTCCGGCGGTTTTTCCCCTCATAGCGGCAAATCTCCGCCGCCCGGCTCAGGGAGTCCGGCAGGGCGCCGGTTTCTTCCCCGGCAGCCGCCAGACTGAGAAATACCGGGGAAAAGCCGCTGTCAAGGCCCATTGCCTCCGTCAGTTTTCGCCCGGCTCTGATGGCGCCGGAGGCCCGATTCAGCTGCCAGACAAGATACGTATTGGCCGGGACCCCGGCGGCAATTCTCAGGGAGTCGGACAGGGGCAGACCGCCGCCCAGCAGGGCGGAGAGGGCCGCCGCCGTGTCAGCGGAGTCGGCCAGGCAGAGAAGCTCCCCAAAAAAGGGAATATCCAGCAGGAGCCTGTCCAGCTCCCGGCGGTAGGAGGGCTTTCCTAGGGAAAAAACAATCCCCGCCGCCGCCAGGATGACGAGGGCAAGGATAACCCAGCCAAAATCCAGCAAAAGGCTCCCGGCTGCCAGCACAATTCTGGTAATCAGGGGAAGCTCCGCCCCCAGCTGGTCAAAAAGCTTACTGAAAGCAGGGAGCACGAAGAACAGCAACAGGCCCGCCGCCCCCAGGAGAGCCGCCAGCAGGAAGGCCGGATAAATCAGCAGGGTAAGGAGCCGCTGTTTTGCCCGATAGGCGGTTTCCAGCATACGGGCAGCCCCGGGCAGGAGCCGTTCCAGGGTGCCGGAGGTTTCCCCGGCCTCCACCAGAGCAACGGCGGCAGGGGGAAATATGCCGGTTTCCCGAAGGGCGGAGGTCAGGGAACGGCCGCCGGAGACCGCCTCGGCCAGTCCTTCCACTACCGCTCTTTGTTCTTCGCTGCCTTTTCCTTCTTTCGCCATGAGGGCCAAAGCCTCGGGCAGAGAGAGATGAGCCCCGGTATAAATTGACAGCCGGCGGAAAAAATCGATCAGCCAGCGGGTGGATATTCTGCCGCCAAAGGTCGGGAAACCGGGCAGAGTCCCCTTCTCCTCCAGAGAAATTACGGTGATGTCCCGATCGGACAGGGCGCGGGCGGCGGCGATGCTTGTTCCGGCTTCAATGGTTCCCTGGGTTTTGTTACCGGAAGGACGATGAAGGCCCTGATATTTGTAAAGGGGCATGATACCCTCGCTTTGTGAAGTAGTTGAAATAAATCGACCGCTTACCTACGCTGTCACCCCTCCGGTCTCCGGCCTTCGGCCTTCGACCACCTCCCCTACAGGGGAGGCTTTTGGGTTATGGCCAGCTTCCCCTAGAGGGGAGGCTTTCAAACCGATTAGAGGGTTTCACTTTCAGTGGCTTAGTACTCATGCCAACCTACAGGGGAGGATTTTAGGTTATGGTAAGCTTAACGGAGGAGGATTTGCGGCTAACTAACGGGTAGTAGAGGCTTTGGCCAGGCTTGAGGCTCCCCTGTAGGGGAGCTGTCGCCGCAGGCGACTGAGG
>CAZIKQ010000103.1:0-2684 GCA_964540025.1 uncultured Schwartzia sp.
GGCCGCAGGCCGGAGACCGGAGGGGTGAAGATCAGCCGAGAGGTTTACTTATGTCACCCCCTCAGTCGCTTCCAGCGACAGCTCCTACAAACTACTAAGTTCAGTCTTCACTGCGTTCGACTTCTCTAAGTAGTTTGCATGGCTCGCGCTAAAAGCCGCTTTCAGCGGCTTAAGCGCTCACGCCGACCTACAGGGGAGCCTATGAGACCGATTAAACGTTATTTCCCCACGCAGAAGCGGCTGAATATATGGTTCACCACATCCTCCGAGGCGGTGAGGCCCAGGATCCCCCCCAGGCTGTCCACCGCCGCCGTCAGGTCGATGGCGGCGCAGTCCGCCCCCAGCCCCCCAGTCAGGGCTCCGGCGGCTGATTCCACAGAGCTTACTGCCGCCCCCAGCCGGTAAGCCTCCCACTCGGTGGCCACGCCCCCCTCAACAAGCTCTTCTTCGCTTACGCCGGACAGGGCGTACTCCCGGATGGCTTCCGTCAGCGGTCCCAGTCCTTCTCCCTTTTGGGCGGAGATCGTAAAACAAGTTCCTGCATCCACAGCGGCGGCTTTTACAGTTTTTTCCGTGTCCGAACAGGGCGGCAGATCCTGCTTGTTCAGCAGCCGGAATACCTTTTTCCCCTGGCCCTCGGCCGCCGCCAGTTCCTTTAGAAGCTCCCGGTCATCCTCCGACAGGGGGCGGCTCCCGTCAAAGACCGCCAATATCAGCTCCGCCTGCTCCATGGCCCGGCGGCTCCGCTGAATGCCCAGCCGCTCCACCGGGTCAGCGGTAGCCCGAAGGCCGGCGGTATCGATGAGCCGCAGGGGAACGCCCCCCATATCCGCATACTCCTCCAGACTGTCTCTGGTGGTTCCGGCAATATCCGTGACGATGGCCCGCTCCTCCCCCAGCAGGGCGTTCAGCAGGCTGGATTTCCCTCCGTTGGGGGCGCCGATTATGGCGGTGACCAGCCCCTCCCGCAGAATTTTTCCCGTATTGCCGGTCCGGTAGAGCTGTTCCATTTCCCCCTGAATCCTCCGGAGCCTGTCCCCGGCCTCCGCCAGGCTCAGCTCCTCGATGCCCTCCTCCGGAAAGTCAATCAACGCCTCCAGGTGGACGAGAATATCCAGGAGCCCCTGCCGCCAGCGGCTGATTTTGGCCGAGGCTTTCCCGGACAGGTGCCCGGCCGCCAGCTTCAGGGAGGCGGCGGTTTTCGCCTCGATTATGTCCATTACCGCCTGCGCCTTCAACAGGTCGAGGCGGCCGTTCAAAAAGGCCCGGCGGGTGTATTCCCCGGCCTCCGCCGGGCGGGCCCCCAGCTCGCAGCAGGCGGCCACAATCTCCCGCAAAAGCGCGGGCGCCCCGTGGCATTGAAGCTCCGCCACGTCCTCCCCGGTGTAAGACCGAGGCCCCCGCATGAGGATGGCCAGCCCGTCGTCCAGCGTCTGCCCCTTCAGGATGATATTTCCGTATACGGCCCGGCGGTCCTCCGCCTCGGTCAGCTTTTTCCCTCCCAAGGGGAAAAACACCTGACCGGCGATTTCCGCCGCCCGCCGGCCGGACAGCCGGACGATGCCCACCCCGGCCCGGCCCCGGCCGGTGGCGATGGCCACAATCGTTTCTTCCTGCATATTCTGTCCCGTATCGGTAAATGCCGTCAATTTTCCCTCTCCTGCGCAATGAGGATTTTAATCGCCCCAACAGCGGCCCGGATCGCCATATCCGTATCGTGCGCCACCGGATTGTCCAGCCCGGCGGCCTCCCGCTCCTGATTGGCCACCACCAGGAATATGGAGCCAACCCTGACCCGGAGGAACTGGCCCGCCGTAAAGAGGGCCGCGCTCTCCATTTCCGAGCAGAGACAGCCCATCCGCTTCCAGGCTTCCCACTTGTAGAGAAGCTCCCGGGCCGCCGGCATGATTTCCGGATTGTGCTGGCCATAGAAAGCATCCTTGCACTGGGTCACCCCCAGATGCCAGGGGACGCCCAGCTCCTTTACCGCCGCCACCAGCGCCGTGGTAACCGTAAAATCCGCAATCGCCGGATACTCCACGGGGGCGTATTCCCGGCTGGTTCCCTCGTGGCGGACGGCTCCGCTGGCAATCACCAGATCGCCGCTTTTCACCTCCAGCTGGATTCCTCCGCAGGTGCCCACCCGAATAAAGGTATCGGCTCCGCACTTCACCAGCTCCTCCAGAGCGATGGAGGCGGAAGGGCCGCCGATGCCGGTGCTGGTGACGCTGACCTTCTCCCCGTAGAGGACGCCGGTGTAGGTCACAAACTCCCGGTTGTCGGCGATCAGCCGGGGATTTTCAAAATAAGCCGCGATCTTTTCACACCGCTTCGGGTCTCCCGGCAGGATCACGTACCGCCCTACCTCTCCCGGGGCCACCTGAATATGATATTGACGGCTGGGGTCCTCTGAATAATTCATCGCCGCGCCTCCTGACTGCATATTGACTTGAATAAAACTAACGAATTTAGCCTGGCATGGTAATTATAATGTCTGTTCTTTAGTACCTTTTTTACCCTTTCAGTCAGTCCTGACGAACCCCCTTGGCTCCCCTGTAGGGGAGCTGTCAGCGTAGCTGACTGAGGGGTGACATAAGTAAACCTCTCGGCTGATCTTCACCCTTCCGGTTTGACTAACTCACTTAATGAGTCCGAGTGAAACGATGGACGAATTTAGTGAGTGT
>CAZIKQ010000104.1:0-2677 GCA_964540025.1 uncultured Schwartzia sp.
AAGGTAAACCACGGTGATGTACATGCCCACGGGGGCGGTGTTGCCGTCGGTGAGATCCTTGCCCGGCAGCCAGTTTGCCTTGGGAGCCAGCCGCTTCAATTCGGCGTCGCTGCTGCCAAAGCCGCTGCTGATGACCGTGCAGAAGGGGACAAGGGTCTTTCCGGCGAAATCATAGCTTTCCATGAAGGTCAGCAGGATGTTGGGGGTGACGCCCCACCATATAGGATAGCCGATGAAGACCACATCGTATTTCTGCATATCAGGGAGCTTATTTTTGATGGCCGGACGGCTGCTGGGGTCGTTATGTTCCTTAACGCAGCGGCTGCTTTGGTCGTTGTAATTCAGGTCCTCCCGGGAGTAAGGCTGCTGGGGGACGATTTCAAACAGGTCGGCGTTTACTTCTTTGGCCAGCTTCTCAGCGGCGGCCCTGGTAGTACCGGTGGCGGAAAAATAGGCCACTAATATTTTTTTGTTTGTCATTTCCTTTGTCACCGCCTTTTCGGTTGTTGTTGTCTTTTGCTTCGCGCTGGGGGCGGGAGCCTCCGTTTTCGCGGCGGATCCGCAACCGGTCACCATTATGAGCAGGGTCATAAGCACCAGGCTGAATAGTTTCTTTTTCATTTGGGTAAATCTCCTTCAGTAGTTTAATTTTTTCTTACTAGGGGGAGGCAGGCTGCGCCCCGGCTTATTCCTTGTCGAGATCCACGATAATGTATTTATCGTTGCCCATGCCCAGCTCCTTCATGTAAGAAAGCTGGCGCAGACCGGCCCGGGTCTCGATGCGTTCGGTAAGGTCCTGATGATCCGCTTCCGGCAGGGAATAGACCATGTCGATGGACGCCTGGTCTACCGCCAGAATATCGAGGGAAGCCAATATGCCGATGTCGGGGGTGGTGGGAGCCGCCGCGCGGGTTCCGGCGCAGTCGCAATCAACGGACATATTGCGCAGGACATTGATGTAGGCGATGTGCTTGCCAAAGTGATCCACGGTGCCCTTGGTGGACTCGGTCATCCTTTCCATGAAGGGTTCCTTGCTTATCTGCCACATCTTATCGGTCCCCCATTCCTCGGGGTTGTCGCCGGTATGGATCATGGCCTTGCCAACGCGGCCGTCGGCGCAGCCGATGCCGATGTTTTTGTTGGAGCCGCCAAAGCCGCCCGTGGTATGACCCTTGAAATGGGTCAGCACCAGCAGGGAGTCGTAGTTCAGCAGATGACTGCCTACGGAGATCTCCTTCAAATGCTTGCCACCGGCTACCGGCAGCATGGCGGCGCCCTCTTCATCCATGATGTCCACCGGGCAGAAGGTCCAGCCGTTCACCTTCAGGGTTTCCCGATGAGCCTCGGTGGTGTAGCGGTCGGGGCTGGGATAGTAGACATTGGTTTCAACGATGACGCTGTCGGGGATATCGGCCTGAAGCTCCTTTACCCATTCCCGGGGCAAAATGTTGGGGCCGTTCTTTTCGCCGGTGTGGAGCTTGATTCCTACCTTGCCGGTGATATTTTCCTTCACCCGGGCATAGATTTTTTTCAGCCCGGCGGCGCTGAGATCCCGGGTAAAATACACCACGGAGGTTTCCCCGGTACGGCTCTCCATGGGGGAAGCCGGTTCGGCGGCAAAGCATTGAGCGGCGATGGAGCAGGAGAGAAGGGCGGCGGTAAGTAATTTTTTCAGCATCTTTTTTTCTCCTTTTGTAGCTTAACTTGATTGATACGAGGAGAGCGGCGTCTCCCGGAAGAGCTTGCAAGGCCGGTCAGGGGCAGGGCAGCCTGATTCTGGGGCTGCCGCAGATAAAATTCAGCATGATGAAATCCCGCTTTCATTTGGGCTTGTTATTTTTTCCGTTAGCTGATATGCTGATGTCAGTATATAGCCTAAACCTGACTTTAGGTCAATATGGTTTTGCAATTTTTTTACGGGAGGTTTGGCGGTTTTTTATGTATACGATAGGACAGGTTTCCCAGCTGTTTGGTCTGCCCGTTTCCACCCTGCGGTACTACGACCGGGAAGGGTTGTTTCCCCACATGGAGCGGGCTTCCGGCATCCGCCGGTTTTCTGATCGTGAACTGGAGCTTCTCCGGGTGATCGAGTGCCTGAAAAAGTCCGGCCTGGAGATAAAGGATATCCGCCGGTTTATCGCCTGGTGCGAAGCGGGGCCGGCAACCTACGAGCGGCGCCGGGAGCTGTTTGAAAGCCGAAAGCTGGCGCTGGAGGTGCAGATGAAGAGTCTGGAGAAAAACCTGGCGATGGTGAAGTTCAAATGCTGGTATTATGAGCAGGCGATGGCCGACGGCAATGAAGAGCGGCTGGCGGAGATGCTGCCGGATGGACTACCGGCAGAAATTCAGGCCCTGTACGATCTGGCCCGGTCGTGATGAGGGAATGGCTCCGGCGATAAAGTACATTGTTTGCTGAACTGATAGGCTCCTCTGTAGGTTGGCGTGAGCACTTAGCCCCTGAAAGGGGCTTTAGTGCGAGCCATACAAACTACTTAGCGATTGTCGAGTTTGACTAACTCACTTAATGAGTCCGAGTGAAACGACGGACGAATTTAGTGAGTGTCATGCATGCGACCTTAGCGATTGCCGAGCGTAGCGATGGCAGAGCTTAGGAACTCGCAGGCAAGACGATGGCAGAGCTTAGTAGTTTGTAGGAGCTGTCAGCGAAGCTGACTGA
>CAZIKQ010000105.1:0-2530 GCA_964540025.1 uncultured Schwartzia sp.
GGACGAATTTAGTGAGTGTCATGCATGCGACCTTAGCGATTGCCGAGCGTAGCGAAGGCAGAGCTTAGGGAGTCGCAAAGCGATGGCAGAGCTTAGGGAGTCGCACTTCAGGCGCCTCCCCTTTAGGGGAGGCGTGGGATGCGGCACACACGCTGCATGGGAGGTTTTCGGAAACAATATAAGCGTATTTTCTCATTTCCCCTTGCCGCCTTTCATGCCGGGAACGGCGGAGGGAGCCGGACGGCTGGGGGCGGCGGGTCTTGCCGTTTCCGGCCGGGGCTCTCTTTCCTCAGAGGTTTTTTCTTCTGGCTCCGGTTGGGACTCCCTTTCCTCAGAGCTGTTTTCCCCCGGTTCCCGGGAAGGCTCTCTTTCCTCCGGCTCTCTTTCCCGGGGAACGGTATCCTCGGAGCGTTCGTCCTCCTCCTTTACTTCCGCTCTGGCGTCTTTAGATTTCTTCCTTTTGGCGGATTCAGTTTTGGCCGCTTCCCGCCTGGTCTTCTTGTCCGATCGGACGGATTTGCCGCTCTTTACCGAGGCCACGTCGTCGTCATCTACCGACACGCTGTCCCGGACAGCCGCCGGCAGGGAGGCGGCGTAGTCAGCCGCGTCGATTTCCATTGCCCGCCGGGCCGCCGCCGTTATGGGCACCCCCAATACCTCCGCCACCATTTCCCGGGTGGTGTAGATGCTGGGGACCCAGTAGTTCAGTCCGTCCTCCGGATTGTCGTAGGGCTCACCGGGGATCATCTCCGCCTTCAGGCCGTGACTCTTTGCCTCTTTGAAGGCTCCGGCCAGCTCCAGCAGCTGGCGCAGGGACATATCCGTCTCGATGTTGTCGTAGACTACCGAGGCGATTCCCGGAAGATCCGCGATGATGGCCGGGCTGGTGACTTTTTCCATTACCGCCCGGACGAATTTCTGCTGCCGGGCGATGCGGCCGATATCCCCTTCCTCGTCCCGGTAGCGGACGTAGCCGATGGCCTCCTTGCCGTCAAGGTGCTGGAAGCCGGGATAAAGGTCGATTACAAGGCCGCCGTCATCATCCCAGGGATCTTCGTATTCCATGCGCATTTCCACGTCGATATCTATGCCGCCGATGGCGTCGATGACCTTCTTGAAGGCCCGGTTGTTGACCATGACGTAGTGGTCGATGGGGGTGCCGAGAAAGTCCTCCACCGTGCGCTGGGCGAGCTGGCGGCCCCCCAGCAGGAAAGCGGCGTTGATTTTTTCATAGCCGTAGCCATCGATATGAACCCGGGTATCCCGGGGGACCGACAGGAGGGAGGCTTGCTTCTGCTTTGGATCCACCGCCGCCACCATCATGGTGTCGGAGCGGCCGATATCATCCTCCCGGGTGTCTACCCCCATGATGAGAATCATGGCCTTGTCCTTTGCCACCAGAAGCTCCTGCTTTTTCAGGCGGCCCTCGGGACGCTTTTCCGCCTTTTCCTTGTCCAGCAGGGAGCCGCTGAAAAAGAAGCCGGCCACCGCCGCCGCTGCCATAATAAGGAGCAGGGCCAGGACGATGAAGCCCCGCCGGCTGTTTTTCTTCCCATGGCGTCCCCGCCTGGTCTGGGGTTTCCGGTCATTCTGTTGTCTTGCCGAATCCATTCTTTTTCTTTTCAAAAAAATTTACCTTCCTTATACTGAACGGAACGATCGAACGGAACGCTCTCACCACTTGGCCGGAATCAGGCTGCTGTAGCCGGTGACAAACATGGCGACGACGGCGTTCACCATGAGCCGCCCCTGCCCGTCGTATATGTCGGCGGTAAGGTCAACCATCCGCCGTCCGGCATGGGTCACCCGAGCGTAGCAGGTGGCCGTGTCGCCAGGAACGATGTTCCGGCTGTAATTTACCGTCATGCTCTGGGTCACGATGAACCGGCCGGTACTCATTGCCGCCACACCGGCGGCGGTATTGGCCAGGGTATACAGGGCTCCTCCGTGGACGTGGCCGGTAAGGTTTGCATGGATCCCGGCGTCAATGGGCAGCCGCAGCTTTGCCTTGCCGTAGCTCACTTCGTCAATAATAATCCCTACGTACTGGGTGAAGCGGTTGCCGGCGAAAATCTGCCGCAGAATCTCCAGGGCCTTTTCGTCGGTCATATTCACGCCCTCATTGGAAATCGGCTCCGGGAGACAGGGGTATTCCTCAAGGGCCTTGCCGCCCGCTTTATCCTGAACATCAGCCATATATTACGCCTCGCTTCTGAAAAAATCAATAAACGCTCCTTTGAGCTGGCTTAATTGTATCACAAAAAAGGGGGAAATATAATTAGTTATTCGCCTTTCGGAGAACAATAAAAATTTCACCTTTCAGGCGTTTGCAGCGACAGCTCCCCTCAATGGGAGCCTATTAGGCCGATTATAGGTTACCACTTTCAGCGGCTTAAGTGCTCACGCCAACCTGGAGGGGAGCCTGTTAAAGAGAAAGACCGGGAAAATGAGGAATCATTTTTCCGGTCTTTCTTTATTTATAGACTTTAGTCTGCTGCGGCAACTGGAGTTTTCGCAACGCGAAAAACGG
>CAZIKQ010000106.1:0-2314 GCA_964540025.1 uncultured Schwartzia sp.
AAAGGGGAGCCTCAGACAGAATAAGTGACTTTGTCGACTGACTGAGAGGGTAACAAACCAACTCCCTTAAATACCCCGAAAAAGTACCCGCCACTGACCTCACCCAGCAGAAAGGAGCACGATTTCATGCCAGACACACCGGTGGACGAAAAAATACGCCTTCACGATTTTACCGTCCTGCTCATCACCGAAGGCACCAGCTACGTCAACACCACCATCAAGGAAAGGATCAAGGAAGCAGGCTTTCCGGTAATGGCCGGGATCGCTGACCGGGAGGCCCTGGACCGCATCGGCCTCAAAGCCAACGTGCTTTTCCTCTACGCCAGCCCCAAGCTGCTGGATAAACAGTCTATCCTCCACAAAATCCGCAGCAAGGCCGTCGAAATGGACGTTCCCATCTTCATCCTGGCCCAGGACCCGGTGGAGCTGGCCCACATTCAAAAGCTCATTCCCCCGGATTTTATCCTGCGGAGTTTTATTCGCCCCATCGACTTCGGCGAAATGACAAACATCATGAAGGCGGACCTTTTCGGCCTGGGCCGGCTCCCGGGGCCGCCCCGGTTCTACAGCCCCTGCAAGCCCTCCGACGTCCCCCTGCCTGCCGAACCGGAGTTTGACGGCATTATCCCCCAGCCCGCCGATTCCCCCCAGACTTCCGATTCTGACCAAACCGTCGAACCCGCCCAGACCGCTGATCCGGACCAGCCTGCTGACCTCCCTCCCGCCGAACCGGTAATCGTCCGCAAGAAAATCCTGGCGGTGGACGACTCCGGCACCGTGCTGAGAAGCATCATCAACTGGCTGGGGGACGAATACGCGGTGACCGTGGCCAACTCCGGCTTCAAGGCCATCAGGGCCATCTGCAAGGACCGGCCCGACCTGGTGCTGCTGGACTATGAAATGCCCGTCTGCGACGGCCCCCATCTCCTGCGGATGATCAAGGGGGAACCCGACTATGCGGATCTCCCCATCATCTTCCTTACCGGCCGCAACGACCGGGACTCCATCCTTCAGATAATGAGCTACCACCCGGCCGGCTACCTGCTGAAATCCAGCGGAGCCGAAGCCGTAAGATCTGCCGTCCGGAAATTTTTCGACGCGAAACAATAGGGATAATCGGCATAAAAACAGGCATAAAAACAGGAGAGAGCAGCGCTCTCTCCTGTTTTTATGCCGTGATTTGAGGAAACCGTCCTCTATAGAGCCTCCTGCAAACTACTTAGAGAAGCTGAATGCAGTGAAAGCTGAACTTAGTAGTTTGTAAGAGGTGGCATGCCGTCAGACATGACGGAGAGGGCTTGTTGGAAAGCCCCCTACCGCCGCCGTTCTTTCATTTCCCTATCGGATTACTTTTCATCCATTTCCGGCCCGGCCACCACCAGCTCCACCCCGTGACGGGCGAAAACATCCTTCCACTCCGCCGCAGGCTCCTCGTCAGTTATAATCATATCAAAGGTATCCCAGGGTGCGATCACCGAAAAGGCCGCCTTGTTAAACTTCGTGTTATCAGCCAGAAGAATCCGCTTGGCGGCCCGGTTCAGCATCTCCTGCTTGACAATCGCCTCGTCCTCGTCGGACTCCAGGACGCCCCCCACCAGGTCAAGTCCTTTACAGGCCACGCAGGCCGCGTCCGCCTTGTAGCCCCGGATCGTCTTTACCGCCGCCGGGCCGGTGAGGGCCAGGGCGTGCCGCTTCAGCTTGCCGCCGGTGGAGTACAGGGTGACAGCCCCATCGGAAGCAAGGGTCAGGGCCCGGGCGCTGTTGGTGATTACCGTAATCCCCCGCTCCCCCTTCAGATAGGTAAGGAGAGCCAGGGCGGTGGTGCCCGCGTCAAGCATTATCCGGCTGAAGCCGGAAACGACGGAAAAGGCTTTCCGGGCGATCCGCTCTTTTCCATCGCTGTTTACAAAGGTGCGGCGGGTAAAGGACAGGGCATCCGCCACGGGAGCCTTCAGAACGGCGCCCCCATAATTTCGGGAAAGAAGATCCTCTTTCTCCAGTCGCTCCAGATCCCGGCGGACGGTTTCCTCCGTTACCTGAAAATCCCGCGCCAAATCACGAACATATACCTTCTCTTCATTTTTCAGCCGCTCCATTATGGCCTTCCGCCGTTCAATCCCAAGCATAATCCCACCCCATTCGTCTTTGTTTGTTGTTAATTCATTGATTTTTATTTACTGATTTTTCATTATATCTGGTTTTTCCTTAATATTCAATAACTTTTTTCACGGCCATTTTCCCTGACTGTAGGTGTTACAGTGATATGTGACAAATAAAGAAAAAACTAGCGAATAGGAACAACCTGTGGTACGGT
>CAZIKQ010000107.1:0-2174 GCA_964540025.1 uncultured Schwartzia sp.
AGCGAAGCGCATTTAGTGCGAGCCATGCAAACTACTTAGCGATTGCCGAGTGCAATGATGGCAGAGCTTAGTAGTTTGTAGGAGCTGTCGCCGCAGGCGACTGAGGGGTGACCTATAATCGGTCTAATAGGCTCCCCTGTAGGGGAGCTGTCAGCGAAGCTGACCGAGGGGTGACATAATAAGTAAGATATTCGCCCTTGCTTCAAACATATTCCATTGGCAACGCCAGCAGATTATCCCTTAAATACATCTTTCTGTCTGTCAGGCACAGGATTACGCCCATACCTCGCTTCTTATCCCCCAGCTTATCCAGCACCTGGTTGGTTGATCCCATAGCAGCCTTCGGATTTCCTGTCATCTTTATCTCAATGGGATACAGGACTCCATTCTCTTCTATTATCAGATCTATCTCGTTATCCCTGATAATTCTCTTGTCCTTGCCCCGATAATAAAAAATGCTGAATCGGTAGTCCATCCCTTCATTGGAAAAGGATTTGATTATCTCAGATACCGCAAAGGTTTCAAAAACACTACCTGCCACTGCGCTGTGTTTCAGAGTATCGGGGGTAAGCCAGCGAGTCAGATAGCAAACAAGGCCTGTATCTCTAAAGTAGAGCTTCGGAGACCGGATGGCCCGCTTTAGAGCGCTGGCGCTATAGGGTTGCAAAAGATATATTATTCCTGTCCGTTCCAGAATTGAAATCCATTTTTTTATTGTCGGCTGGGATACGCCTACATCATCGGCAATATTGGCATAGCTTAGGATCTCGCCGGATCTTGCCGCCGCTGCCGTAAGAAATTTCATAAAAGTAATGCTGTCACTGGAAATCAGTTCGTTTATATCCCGCTCCAGGTATGTATTAACGTAGGAGGAATAATAGTCCAGCCAGTCCCGGCCTTCAGCATAAAGTTCAGGATAGCTTCCCCGGTGGATATACTCCCATATATCCCCGTAGGGCACCAGTTTTTTCTCTCTTTCGGATATATACTCGGCCGTGGGAATAAAATGACGGTTAAAGTCCACTTGGCGAATTTCCCGCTGGGAAAGACCAGCCAGCTCAACCACCGATACTCTTCCGGTTAAGGACTCACTCATTCCCTTCATCAGTTCCAGTCCCTGAGAACCTGACAGGATGAATTGGCCCCGGCGGTCAGACTCATCTACCCGCAGCTTAATTTCTTCTAAAATACTGCTTTCCTTCTGAACCTCATCAATGAAAAGAGGACAGGGATTATTCAGGAAAAATAATCCGGGTTCTTCCTTAGCCTGGCTTCTAATCAGCCTGTCGTCAAAGGAAGCCCTGTTATAATCCGGGAATTCATGTTTAATGACCGTGGTTTTCCCCACCTGTCTGGCTCCTGCCACCAGCAGACACTTTGCCTGTTTTGCCCTTGCCTGCAAAAGGGGTGCGATCGCCCGTTTTATGTATCCCATGTTTCTCCTCCTGAAAGAACGTACTCTACAAAGACCGTTGGCCTATGCTGATATGAAGAAAGCGACCGTGGAATGTTTCTTTCCCTATAAGATCAATGCTTGCGCTTATAATACAGTTTTCGGTATTCATTGTCAACAAAATAGCGACTAATATAAAACAGGGTTTTATATTAGTCGCTATTTTGTTATTTTCAGTTATGCAGAAACCATAGCGATGGAGGCGGAGAATTGGATGGTCCTGTCTTTTTTCGATACAAAGCAAATCACCCCTGTCTATGGCTCTTATACCTCTGCATCCATATCGGCTAAAAGGGCATTCAAGGAGCTGTAGCGTTTTGCCTCGAGCCTTCCCGCCATGATGTCCCGCGCTTCCTGCATAGCCATCACGGTTTCACGGTTATATCGCGGCTGTCTGGGCTGGAACGGAAAACCGCCCTCCATTATGGAAGCGTGAAGAAAGACGTTGATAGCATCGGTGACCGAGAGGCCAAGGCTGGAGAAAACGGCATCGGCTTTGGCCTTGACGTCCGGCTCGATGCGAAGGTTGATGTTGGCTGTCTTGGGCATGACAATCCCTCCTTTGAGAGCATTGTAACGCAGAAGTGAAACGAACGCAATACTTAAAGGTGAAATGCGCTTCATTCGCTTGGTTATATATGAAGCAGTAAAAATTTTTCAAAAAACATTTAAGGTTATCCCGCAATCAGCGATAACAAATACAGAAGGAGCTATGAAGGAG
>CAZIKQ010000108.1:0-2061 GCA_964540025.1 uncultured Schwartzia sp.
TTCGCTACCTTAGGACCGTTATAGTTACGGCCGCCGTTCACTGGGGCTTCAGTTCGGGGCTTCTCCAAAAGGATGACTCCTTTCCTTAACCTTCCAGCACCGGGCAGGCGTCAGCACCTATACGTCAGCTTTCGCTTTTGCAGGCACCTGTGTTTGTGGTAAACAGTCGCTTGGGCTTCTCTTCTGCCGCTCATTCCAGCTCCGAACGTGCGTTCTTCACCAGCCTGAGCCATCCTTTTCCCGAAGTTACGGATGTAATTTGCCGAGTTCCTTAACGAGGGTTTTCCCGCGCACCTTAGGATTCTCTCCCCGCCTACCTGTGTCGGTTTGCGGTACGGGCCGGTTTCGTCTGTTGCATCGGCTTTTCTTGGCAGTGTGGTCCACATGACTTCGCTTCCATCCGAAGATTTCAGCTCCTAATCGCTTCTCGGTTTCCCTACCGGCTTTCACGCGCTCTTCCAGCCGCGCGCTCATGCTTCCTCCTGCGTCACCATGCACTTACGACTCAACCGGGCACTGGAATTTTAACCAGTTGTCCTTCGCCTTTGCTTTCTGCTGCGGCTTAGGCCCCGGCTTACCCTGGGACGACGAGCGTTGCCCAGGATCCCTTAGGCTTTCGGTGGGACGGATTCTCACCGTCCTTTTCGCTACTTATACCGGCATTCTCACTTCCGCCCGCTCCACCGGTCCTTCCGGTCCGGCTTCGCCGCTGGCGGAACGCTCCCCTACCCAATGAGTACATTTACACAGGAGCAGGTTCCTTTTCATCTCATTGGCTCTTCCAATGAGCCTTTATTGGCTTCTGCTTCTCTGTAAATGCACTCATTGCCGTGGCTTCGGTTCCATGCTTGAGCCCCGGATATCTTCGGCGCAGGGCCTCTCGACCAGTGAGCTATTACGCACTCTTTAAATGGTGGCTGCTTCTGAGCCAACATCCTGGTTGTTTCTGAAGTCCTACATCCTTTTCCACTTAGCATGGTATTGGGGACCTTAGCCGACGGTCTGGGCTGTTTCCCTTTTGAGCACGGGTCTTATCACTCGTGTTCTGACTCCCTGAGTCTTCATATATCCATTCGTGGTTTGACTAGGTTTGGTAGGCTTTACGCCCCCGCGCCCGATCAGTGCCCTACCGTCTATATGACTCTCAGAGGCTAGCCCTAAAGCTATTTCGGGGAGAACCAGCTATCTCCACGTTCGATTGGCATTTCACCCCTATACGCAGCTCATCCTAAGGTTTTTCAACACCCACAGGTTCGGCCCTCCACCCATTTTTACCTGGGCTTCAGCCTGGCCACGCATAGATCACTGTGGTTTCGGGTCTGCATTTACTGACTTTCGCCCTGTTAAGGCTCGCTTTCACTTCGGCTCCGTGTCTTCCACTTAACCTCGCCAGTAACCGCAACTCGCCGGTTCATTCTTCAATAGGCACGCCGTCACACTCGTATGGTGCTTCGACTGCTTGCAGGCATACGGTTTCAGGTTCTTTTCATTCCCCTCCCGGGGTTCTTTTCACCTTTCCCTCACGGTACTTTTCTCTATCGGTCGTCAGGTAGTGTTTAGCCTTGGATGGTGGTCCACCCGTCTTCCCACTGGGTTCCTCGTGCCCCGTGGTACTCTGGATTCCGACCGGATTGGCGTCCTTTCGATTACGAGGGTTTCACTCTCTTTGCCTGGCTTTTCCATGCCATTCATCTAGGATGCTTCTTCCTTATGCCGGTCCTAAACCCCGGATATCCGAAGATGTCCGGTTTGGGCTCCGCCCTGTTCGCTCGCCGCTACTTGGGGTATCTCGGTTGATTTCTTTTCCTCCGGTTAGTTAGATGTTTCAGTTCACCGGGTCTGCCTCCCTTTCGGGTACCATTGCTGGTGGGTTGCCCCATTCGGAGATGCGCGGGTCACTGGATGCTTGCTCCTTGCCGCGCCGTTTCGCCGCTTGCTGCGTCCTTCTTCGGCTCCTGACGCCGAGGCATCCGCCATATGCCCTTTGTAGCTTGATTTCGCTATCGGTCATATCGTTGTCTCGATACGTTTTCCTTGAATCCTAAAATGTCGCTTTTACCT
>CAZIKQ010000109.1:0-2011 GCA_964540025.1 uncultured Schwartzia sp.
GCGGAGATCTGCCGCAGGTCCCGGGCCACCGGCTGCTGCTGGAGCAGCAGCTTCAGGCAGAGGGTTTCAATGTCCCGCTCCAGCTGATCGATCTCCCCCTCAAAGGGCTTGACCTGTTCGGCTAACGAGCGGTCACCCATTTCCAACGCCTTTGCCGCCCGGGAAATGGCTTCCTCGCACAGCGCGCCCATTTGGATAAGCTCCGTATTCAAAAGGGCGAGCTGCTGCTCAAATTTTCTTCTCACTTAACCGAACCTCCCCGTGATGTAGTCCTCCGTCCGCTGATCCTCCGGCTGGGAGAACAGTTTTTCCGTCTCGCCGCACTCGATGAGCTCTCCCAGCAGGAAGAACGCGGTGCGGTCCGAAATGCGGGCCGCCTGCTGCATATTGTGGGTCACGATGACGATAGTGTACCGTTCTTTCAGCCCCATTGCAAGCTCCTCAATTTTAGAGGTGGAAATGGGGTCCAGGGCGCTGGTGGGTTCGTCCATCAGCAATACCTTCGGCTCCACGGCCAGGGCGCGGGCGATGCAAAGCCTCTGCTGCTGGCCCCCGGACAGGCCCAGGGCGTTCTCCTTCAACCGGTCCTTCAATTCGTCCCAAATGGCCGCGTCCCGGAGGGACTGCTCCACGATTTCATCCAGCCTGGCTCTGCCTTTGATGCCGTGGGTGCGGGGGCCATAGGCGACGTTGTCATATATGCTCATGGGGAAGGGGTTGGGCTTCTGGAACACCATGCCCACTTCCTTGCGCAGGGCGTTCACATCCAGGCCGGGAGCAAAAATGTCCGTATCCCGGTAACGCACCTCCCCGGTAATCTTCACGCCGGGGACCAGATCGTTCATGCGGTTCAGGGTTTTCAGGAACGTGGACTTCCCGCAGCCGGAGGGGCCGATCAGAGCGGTGATGCTGTTCTCCGGGATTTGGATGTTGATATTTTTCAGGGCCTGAGTATCGCCATACCACAGGCAGAGATTTTTTGCGGTGACTGCGTTGCTCATAGACTCCTTCCTTTCTTGAAGCAGCGGCCCGTCAGGGCGGCGGCCAGATTGACCGCCAGCGTCAGGAGCATCAGGATGGCGGCGATGGCGAAGGCCACGCCAAATTCTCCCTGTTCCTTTGCGTAGACGTACAGGGCCACGGTGAGGGTCGCTCCCGGACTGGTCAGACCGGTAAAAAAACCGTACAGCCCGTGGGCAAAGCCTGCCGTAAACAGCAGCGCCGCCGATTCCCCCAGAATGCGCCCCGCCGACAGGATGCAGCCGGTGATGATGCCGTCGGCGCAGCCGGGCAGCACTACCGTGCGGATGACCCGCCACTTTCCCGCCCCCAGGCCGAAGGCTCCCTCCCGGTAGCTCTGGGGCACCGTCTTCAGGCTTTCCTGGGTGGTCCGCATGACGGTAGGCAGATTCATGATGACCAGCGTCAATGATCCCGCCAGTAGAGAGGTTCCAAATATACCGGTAAATACCAGCATTCCCACCAGGCCGTAGATGATGGACGGGATGCCGGAAAGGGTTTCCGCCGCATACTCTATGACCGCCGCCAGACGCTTGTTGGAGGCGTACTCGGTCAGGTAAACCGCCGCCCCTGCCCCCAGGGGCAGAACCATCAGCAGGGTGGCAATGATGATGTAGACAGTGTTCAGAATGTCCGGCAGGATGCCGATAGTGCCCGCCAGGTAACTGGGCTTCGTGGTCAGCAGCTCCCAGGTCAGATTGGGGAGGCCCGCCGCCAGCACGAAGCCCGCGAGAAACAGCATCAGAGCGCAGACCAGCAGAGCCGACAGGATACACAGCAGCTTCATTGCAGCCCCATAAGCCCTTCGGGATGGGGGGAATGACCTATCCAACATCATCACCCCTCCTTATTCCCCTTGAGGAAGGCATTCAAGGCGGCGTTAGTCAGCATGGTGAACAGGAACAGCACCAGGGCGATGGAGAACAGGGCCTGTCTTTGCAGGCCGCTGGCATAGGACATTTCACTGGATACCGCCGTGGTGAGGTACCGG
>CAZIKQ010000110.1:0-1985 GCA_964540025.1 uncultured Schwartzia sp.
AGCGATGGCAGAGCTTAGGAACTCGCAGGCAAGACGAAGGCAGAGCTTAGGGAGTCGCACTCGCCGCCACTTCCCCTAGAGGGGAGGCTTTGGGGAAGGGTAAAATTTTTCCTGTATTCAGTCCCGGGAAGAAAAAAATTCCGCCTTCTGGTCCTTATGGCTAGGTCTTTTTTCCAACATTTAGTCCCAAGGTATCATTTGAAAAAGCTCCGGCCGTATGATATAATTCCCCGTAGGTTATGCTTTTGGTAGAGTATGACCTGATGTACCTTTTTCAATGGGCGGGGAAGGAGGAAAGCAACGCGAGCAGCCGGACTTCTTCCCACCATGTTAATCAGAAGAAGTGAAGTACATCAGGTATGGCAAAGATTGATTTAACCGCTCGCCACAGATTTCGCAGATGAATAGCTCCGGCGTAATCGGATGCGCCGTTTTGCAGGATCAACCAGAATTTTACCGCCCTTCAGGATGTTCAGTTCCGGGGCGGGTGACGCGGAGCCGCGCCGTGAGCGGCAGGAGCGCGGCAAGGGGGGATTACCGTTGATTCAGGATTTACCAGAGATAAAGAGACCGGATAACCGGTGCTATACCATCAAGCTCATCCCGCACCATGGGGATACTATTCGAAGCATCAGCCTGCCCATCCACCGGCTGAAAAAATATGCGGTGGGGGCCGGTATTGGAGCCGGCGTGTTTTTGGCCGCCTTGGGCTTTGCTACCTACGGCTCCTTCACCCTGGCGGGGCAGAAGATAGAAAACCGGGAGCTGAAGGCTATCAACGCTTCCCAGCAGGCCCAAATCTCCGATTTGGCCAGGAAGGCCAATAACCTTCAGGATCAGATTACGGAGATAAACCGCATTGAGGCGGAGCTTCGGCAGCTTTCCGGAGTCAATGCCGACGGGCCGGAGGCGACCGAGGAGGGCCCGTCCTTTTCCGGACAGGGCGGCCCTTATGTAAGGCCTTCCGTGGATAATATATCCAAATCCCTGGCCAGCCTTGAGGACAGGATTCAGTACAGCCGGGCCCGGCTCGGCCATATCAGGCAGGCCATCGAGGAGCGAAACGCCTACAATGCTTACCTGGCCTCCATGGCGGCCGTGACCCCCAGCATCTGGCCTGCGGAGGGTGATGTGAGCTCCCCCTATGGGATGCGGTGGGGGGGCAGCGACTTCCATCCGGGTATCGATATTGCCAACGATTACGGGACCCCAATCATGGCCACTGCTGACGGGTATGTGACCGAGGCCGGTTGGGATAGCGGCGGTTACGGCAACAAGGTGGACATCGATCACGGCAACGGCGTGCGCACCCGCTATGGCCACGCCCAGTCGGTAATCGTAAGCGCCGGCGAATCAGTAAAGAAGGGGCAGGTCATCGCCTACATGGGCAGTACCGGTTTCTCCACGGGGCCGCACGTTCACTACGAGGTAAATGTCAACGGTGAGGATGTAAATCCTTTCGGCTACATGAAATAATCTGATAAGGGGCAGAGCGTAATGTTTATTTTCAGCAGTGACAGCAAAAAATCAGACAATGGCATTGCCAATCGCGACATAGAGACGATTATCGGCAAGGGGACAGCTCTGAACGGGAATATCGCTTCCAACGGCAATCTCCGGGTAGACGGGACCCTTGAGGGAAATATCGAAACCACCGGTCATGTGGTCGTTGGTTCCAGCGGGGTTATTACCGGAAATATTTCCGCCGCCAGCCTGGACGTAGGCGGAACGATTACCGGCAATGTGAACACCCTGGGGAATCTGTCCATCCATCCCACCGGGCAATTGGTGGGAGATGTGCGGGTGAAGTCCCTGAATATTGCCGATGGGGGCGTGTTCCGGGGACGCAGTGAAATGGATGTCCACGCATCTGTCCCCACATCTGTCCCGATGGCGGAGGAATGAAAATTCTTCCGATGGTCATTCAGCGGCTCGGCCGTTACAAAAAATGGAGCTGTTGCTCAGGCGACAGCTCCATTTTTCTA
>CAZIKQ010000111.1:0-1942 GCA_964540025.1 uncultured Schwartzia sp.
CGGGCCACAAAGGCATCGCTGCTCCAGGTATTGCGAACCGGCATTACCGGGCAGTAGCCCAGCAGTCCCCCGAACTCAACGGTATCCCCCGGCTTCTTGCCCGGCACGGGAATCAGGCGGACAGCGGTAGTCTTGTTGTTTATCATCCCAATCGCCGCCTCATCGGCAATGATGCCGGAAAGGGTAGCCGCCGAAACGTCACCGGCTACCGCAATCATATCGAGCCCCACCGAGCACACGCAGGTCATGGCCTCCAGCTTCTCCAGGGAAAGGCTGCCCCGGGCCGCCGCATCGATCATGCCCTTATCCTCGCTGACGGGAATAAAAGCGCCGGAAAGCCCCCCCACATGGGAGGAAGCCATCAGGCCGCCCTTCTTCACCGCGTCATTGAGCAGGGCCAGCGCCGCGGTAGTCCCCGGAGCGCCGCAGCTCTCGATGCCCATCTCCTCCAGAATGTGGGCAACGGAATCACCCACCGCCGGAGTAGGCGCAAGGGAAAGATCGATTATCCCAAAGGGAACTCCCAGCCGCTTGGAAGCCTCCCGGGCAACCAGCTGGCCCACCCGGGTGATCTTAAAGGCAGTCCGCTTGATCCGCTCGGCCACGGCGGTGAAATCCGCCCCCTTCAAATCCTCCAGGGCGTGCTTGACGACGCCCGGCCCGCTGACCCCTACCGAAACCACCTTGTCAGCCTCGCTGACCCCGTGGAAGGCCCCGGCCATGAAGGGATTATCCCCCGGAGCATTGGCAAACACTACCAGCTTGGCGCAGGCGATGGCATCCCGGTCACGGGTCAGCTCCGCCGCCCGCTTGATTACCTCGCCCATTTCCCGGACGGCATCCATGTTGATACCGGCCTTGGTAGAGCCCACATTGACGGAGGAGCAGACGAAATCCGTTGTGGCCAGCGCCTCCGGAATAGACTTGATCAGGGTGCGGTCCCCGGGGGTATACCCCTTTTCCACCAGGGCGGAAAAACCGCCGATAAAGTTGATCCCTATCTCCCTGGCCGCCCGATCCATAGCCTCGGCCACCGGCACGAAGCTGTCGGTCCGGCAGGCCTCGGCGGCGATGGCCACAGGGGTCACGGACACCCGCTTGTTGATGATGGGGATACCGTATTCCGCCTCGATATCCTCGCCGGTCTTTACCAGAAACTCCGCAGAGGTCGTAATCTTATCGTAGACATTCTGGCAAAACTGGGCAATATTGGGGTGGGCGCAGTCCCGGAGGGATATGCCCATGGTAATGGTACGGACATCCAGCTTGTACTCCGTTATCATCCGGTTTGTTTCAAGAATATTATCTATTGTCAGCACGCTTTACCACCTCAAATCCTGTGCATGGCGGTAAAGATATCGGCGTGCTGAACCTTTACTTCCAGTCCCAGCTCCTCGCCCTTTTCCTTCATGAGCTTCTGGAAACCGGCCAGCTTCAGCCTGTCGTCAGATGCCTCCGCCAGCATGACCATGTTGAAGAAACCATCCATTATATTCTGGTTGATGCTGACAATGTTCACATTGTTCTCGGCCAGAATTGCGCTGAAGGTGGCAATGATGCCTACCCGGTCTTTACCGATAATGGTGATGACGATTTTCATTTCATTACTCCATTCTTTTTGCCCTGGCTCGGTCTCTGCCGGTCAGGCTCACGAGGACACAATACCAATTTAGCATTATAGCAATTTGCCGGAAAAATTGCAAACCTGGGGAAAATTTTTATCGATTTTCCAGCTATTATAACGCCTCCCCTAAAGGGAAGCCATAATCCAAAGCCTCCCCTTCAAGTCACCAGCACCACGGCCTGATAACCTCTCCTGTAGGTTGGCATGAACACCTTATCCATGGGTTTCCATTTAGAGGAGCCGTACACACAAAGCCTCCCCTGTAGGGGAGGTGGCGGCGTTGGCTCCGGTGGGGTAACCTCTAATCGGTCTGATAGC
>CAZIKQ010000112.1:0-1869 GCA_964540025.1 uncultured Schwartzia sp.
GGCCTGCGGCCTTCGACCACCTCCCCTTCAGGGGAGGCTTTGAATTATGGCAGTTACTCCTAGGGGAGCCTTGGGGCTGAGTGAAAGGGCAGACTTAGAGGTGTTTGTCGACAAACTGACCTCCCCTAAAGGGGAGGCTTTTAGTTGTAGTTTCCCTTCAAGTTGGCGTGAGCACTCAAAGGAGAGGGCAGAGGAGGAAAGACCATGAAAACAGTAGTTGTCATCACCACCGGCGGCACCATCGCCATGAAATACGACGAGGCGTCAGGCGGCCTCGTTCCGGCTGTCAGCGGCGACGATCTCGTTTCGGCGGTTCCGGCCTTGAAGGATGCGGCGAAAATAGAGGTGGCGGAATTTTCCAACGTGCCCAGCGGCCACATGACCCCAGCCATGATGCTGGAGCTTTCCCGGCTGGCGGATAAATATTGCCGGCGGGAGGACGTGGCCGGGGTGGTTATAACCCACGGGACGGACACTCTGGAGGAAACCTGCTATCTGGTGGGGCTCACCGCCAGGACCGGCAAGCCCATCGTGGTCACCGGAGCCATGCGGGGGGCTTCCGATACGGGGCCGGACGGAGCCGCGAATATTCTGGCGGCGGTGAGGACGGCGGCCTGCCCGGCGGCAGCGGGCAAGGGGGCCCTGCTGGTGCTGAACGATGAGATCCACGGAGCGGCGGAAGTGACAAAAGCTCACACCACCTCCTGTTCCACCTTTGCCTCCCCCGGCTGGGGCCCCATCGGCCACGTCTACTTTGACCGGGTGGTGATACGCCGTCAGCCTTTGAATTTGCAGAAAATTCAGCCGGAAGCCCTCTGCGAGGACGTTTACCTCCTGAAAACTTATGCCGGAATGGACGGATATCTGTTTCAATGCCTGGCGGAAAAGCCCTGCCAGGGGCTGGTGGTGGAGGCTTTGGGCTGCGGCAACGTGCCCCTGCCGGTGAAGGCGGGTATCGAGCTGGTTCGCCGGAAGGGGATCCCCGTGGTGCTGGCCTCCCGGGTTCAGACCGGCCGGGTGGTAAAGGCCTACAGCTACGAGGGCAGCGCCGTTTCCCTCCAGGCGGCCGGCATAATCATGGCAGGAGAGCTTACCGGTCAGAAAGCCCGGCTGAAGCTGATGGCCGCTCTGGGGATCACCAGGGATGTGGCGGAGCTGCGGAAGTATTTTGACAATTGATTGCCATTACCCGGAGGATTTCCAGAGGGACGGGATTTGCAATAAAAAAACAGGCTGGACAAAAATGATCGCGCATTTTGTCCGGCCTGTAATTTTTTTTGAGGGTCAGTCTTTTATGTCCCTGGGCTCGATATCCACGATATTGCCATTGGCGTCCCGGTAGACGGCGTTCTTTATCCGGGCGTTCCGCAGCATCCGGCGGCAGAGGAGACAGGGTTGGCCGCTGGCCAGGGAGCCGTCGGCGTTGCGGCCGGAAATGTAGATGGTGGCTCCCTCCATCTTCTCCGGGTCCGCGTTGATGATGGCGTTCTGCTCCGCATGGACGGCCACGCAGAGCTCATAGTTCTGCCCCTTGGGGACGTTGAGGCGCTCCCGCTCGCAGACGCCGGTGTCGAGGCAGTTGGCCTCCCCCCGGGGAGCGCCGTTGTAGCCGGTGGAAATGATGATCCTGTCCTTGACGATAATGGCGCCGTAGCGGCGGCGGAGGCAGGTGGCCCGGCGGCCTACGGCTTCCGCAATGTCCAGGAAGTATTCGGTCCAGTCGGGACGGGTATATTTCTCCATGATTTTCTCCTTATTTATAATCGGTTCCATAGGCTCCCCTGTAGGGGAGCTGTCGCTGAAAGCGACTGAGGGGCGACATGACGAGCCAATCGGTTAATCTGTCACCCCTCCGCCCTTCGGGCACCT
>CAZIKQ010000113.1:0-1854 GCA_964540025.1 uncultured Schwartzia sp.
ATGCGACCTTAGCGATTGCCGAGCGTAGCGATGGCAGAGCTTAGGGAGTCGCACTCGCCGCCACCTCCCCTACAGGGGAGGCTATGTTGTCAATAGTCTGACCGAACGGCCACAGCCGTTCGGTTCTTTTTTGTATGACGAAACTACGGGAGAGTCCCGCAGAGCCTTATTTTTGTCGATGACAACAAAATGGTAAGACCATGGGAATACGGTAGAAATTTTTATCGATAATGGATTGCGAAAGTATGTCTTGTCATTTCCGTCAGCGTTAGCTAAAATGTAGGAGAAGGAGGTTTGACGATGAGTTTTTCAAAAAAGGAATACCCTCCGGAATATTTGGCGATGATACGACAGTTTCGCCTGATCGACGATACGTTTTTTGCTGCCTGTCTGGACGATGATATCAAAAGTATGGAGGCGATACTAAAGCCCATACTTGGCCGCGACGATATAAAGGTTGAAAGCGTCGTCACCCAGAGAAGCGCCCAGAATTTATACGGCCGGGGCGTCCGGTTTGACGTGCTGGCTTATGATATCACCCATAAGAGGATTTTTAATTGCGAGATCCAAAGGGCGGCAGAGGGAGCGATCCCCCTGCGGGCGAGGGTCAATTCGAGCCTTATCGACCAGCGGGAATTGGCTAAAGGAACAGATTTTCAGGACGTTCCGGAGACCTTTGTAATCTTCATCATGGAAAAGGACGTCTTCCGGGACGGTCTGCCGATTTATCATATCGAGCGCGTGATCCAGGAGACAGGCAAGCCCTTTGGGGATAACGCGCATATAATCTACGTCAACGGCGAGGTGCGGGACGATACGCCGCTGGGGCGTTTAATGCAGGATTTTTTCGAGCCGGACGTTCAGAAAATACATAATGAGGCGCTGGCCAATCGGGTGGATTTCTTCAAAAGCAACGAAAAGGGGGTAAATACTATGTGCGAGATCATGGAAAATTTCGGGAAAAGAATGATGGCTAAGGGGTTATCTAAGGGGTTAGCGGAAGGTGAAAGTAAAGGACGTCTTAATACATTAGTCGGATTGGTGCGGGACGGTATGCTGGATGTAAAGAACGCCGCGCAAAAGGCAGACATGACGCCGGAAGCGTTTCAAAAGTTAGTGGCCGCTACGCCTTGACAACTACAAGGTGTCCCTCGGCAACGAAAAAAGGGGTAAATACTATGTGCGAGATCATAGAAAAATTCGGGGAAAGAATGATGGCCAAGGGTTTAGCTAAAGGATTAGCTAAGGGGTTATCTAAGGGGTTATCTAAGGGGTTAGCGGAAGGTGAAAGTAAAGGACGTCTTGATACATTGGTCGAATTGGTGCGGGACGGCATGCTGGATGTAAGGAACGCTGCGCAAAAATCCGGTATGCCCCTTGAAGCGTTTCAAAAATTGGTGGCCGCAACGGCTTAAAGACCATATCCGGAAATAAAAAAGTCTCTGGCTTTGACCTAGGCGGGAGCCAGAGATTTTTTATGCCTTAAAAGGAGGTAAGCCGGGGCAGGATTACGTTAGCTTCTTCCTGAAAATTTTCCAGCTTAAGGTTTCCGCGTACAAATCAGGGGAGATACTATTTTATCATGCCTGGTCGGCGCCATTTACGGAGCCCACAAAAAGGCGTACCTTTTTGTAACTCCCTGCTGGGGCAACTATACCATACAATTATTGTTTTGCACAACTGTTTATATTTTGTATACAACGGGTGATATATAGCCGCAAACTCCTGATTTCATTGAGAAATGAGGCTTTTAGACACAGCAAAATGGCAGACAGTATAAAGTACCGTACCGTCTGTCATTTTGCTGTTTTTGCGTTACATCTGACCTTACAAAAAGGTACACCTTCTTGTAAA
>CAZIKQ010000114.1:0-1801 GCA_964540025.1 uncultured Schwartzia sp.
TCATGTCCAACTTCCTGTTCCAGAATATCAGCAATATTTTCGGCGCGCCCGCTGTCGTCCGGGAGATCGTGGAGAAGCTGACGCCCGCCCAGGAGGAGGGTAAAAGGGCAGACTCCAGGCGGCTGGACGGTATGGACACTGTGACGGTGGACGAGAAAGGCGAGGTGGAAATCCCCCACGAAACGGTGATCGGCAGAACGCAGGATTTGTTCGGACAAAAAATCTACGAGGTCACCACGGACATTAAGTCTAAGATGGCGGTTGTGGCAGATAACCCTACGGCGGACAATTACAGAACCTTGGCAGAAACGCTCAAGACTCATATCAGGGAAAATGTGATTAGACCTGTAGCGGCTGATTATGATATGAAGAGGAGCGCGCAAAACCGTTTGGAAAAACGATCCGATCAGGAAATTGACCAAAAGTTACAAAAAATTCAGGGAGATTATGAGCAGCAGGCTCGTATCGCCAAAGCGGAGTTAGAGCGGACACAGCAGACGGCGACCACGGCGCAGGAGGTCAAGCAGGCCGAAACAGACTACACCGCCGCCATGGACAGCGCCCTGAAATCCTTCGTGGAAACGGTGCAGGAAACGGTTCAGCAGACTGTTGAGGAAAAGCCCAGGGAGGTCGTGGAACAAGCGGAGCGGCACAAAGCGGAGCAGGAAAAGCAGTCCGTGGAGGATGAAGTCCGCGCCCATCTGCGGGGATTTTCCCGCACCATTCCCAGCTTCATCATGGCCTACGGCGATGGTAATCTAACCCTGGCAAATTTTGATGACTATACCGAGGAGGGCGTGTTCCGGGAAGTGACGGGCATCACGATGACGGACTTCCGTTTTCTGCGGGATGGCGGCGAGTACACCGATCCGGAAACCGGCGAGAGCAAATACTTTGACGGTCATCTCTTTGACGAAGTGGAGTTCAACGACTCCGTGGCGGAGTTCTGGAGCAGGAAACAGCAGCTGGCCGACTATTTTGACGAGAGCCAGGACGAGGATATTTTTGACTACATCCCGCCACAGAAGACCAATCAGATTTTCACGCCCCGCTGGGTGGTGTCCATGATGGTGGACCAGCTGGAGGAAAACAACCCCGGCTGTTTCGATGACCCGGACAAGACCTTTGCCGACCTGTACATGAAATCCGGTCTCTACATTACGGAGATTGTCAAGCGTCTCTACCGGAGTAAGGGGTTGAAAGCGGCGTTCCCGGATGAGAAGGAGCGCATCTGCCACATCCTGCAAAAGCAGGTTTACGGCATGGCTCCGACCCGTATTATCTATCTGATTGCCACAAATTACATACTGGGCTTTGACGAGAAGCTGAAGGTCAGCAGCCACAATTTTGTCCAGGCTGACGCGGCGGAGGCGGCGAAGCAAGGGACGCTGGATAAGCTGGTGGATCAGTATTTCGGCGGGCCGTCCTGACCAGTGGAAATCCCGCAGACGCTCTTCTATGCGGATCCCCGTATGTACGCTCTGCGAGGATGAACGGCCCTGACTTTTGAAAGGCGGGGCCGTTTGTTTTCCATCGCTGGTGTTCAGAACAAGGGGCACCCGCCCCTTGTTCTTGTACTGCGGCTATCTTCATCTAAGCAGTTGAAAATTATCTACGCATATCGTAACCGCTTGTTAAAGCTGACAGGCGGTTTTTCATATTTTGCCTCAGGAGGGGATTTATCCCTGTGAATGAGCTAATGAAAGTGGCGACGTGACCAAAGTCACGCCGCCCCAGACTGTTGATAAAAGCTCTATGTCTACCCTTTTACTCAGCCCAAAGGCTCCCCGTGGAGTAACTG
>CAZIKQ010000115.1:0-1781 GCA_964540025.1 uncultured Schwartzia sp.
CTCACTTGCGTGAGTCAGCTTGTACATAATAACCCATGCCTTTGATTTTGTCAACCACTTTTTCAGGTTTTCCAAATCAAATTTTTGAGTTTATGTCTGGCTGAATCCCGTGTTGCGTTCATCAGCAACGTTGCATATAATATACTCAATTTTGAAATTCGTCAAGAGGTTTTTTTCAAAAAATTTCGGGTTGCTTTTTGGAGGTTCAAATGAAAAAGGTTTTGACCATCGCCGGTTCTGATTCTTCCGGAGGGGCTGGCATTCAGGCGGATATCAAGACCATTACCGTTCACGGGATGTTCGCCCTCTGCGCGGTCACTGCTTTGACGGCCCAGAATACTACCGGCGTTTTCGGGGTTCTGAGCGCTGACGCCGCTTTTGTCTCCGCTCAGATCGATGCGGTTTTTGCTGATATTCCGCCAGATTCCGTCAAGGTGGGGATGGTTTCCACTGCTCCGATTATAGAAGCGATTGCCGAGAGGCTTACCTACTACAGGGTGCAGAAGGCGGTTGTCGATCCCGTAATGGTATCCACCAGCGGGGCGCGCCTTTTGGAGGAGTCAGCCTTGGTATCGCTTCAAAGCAAGCTGCTTCCCGCCGCTTCCCTTATCACCCCCAACATTCCCGAGGCAGAGATCCTGTCAGGCATGACCATCGCCAGCCGGTGGGATATGTCGGCCGCTGCAAGAAAAATCGCTGCTTTCTACAAAGGAGATATCCTTATAAAAGGCGGTCATCTTGCTGATGATGCCAGCGACCTGCTCTATGAGGGCCAGCGGGGCGAGGATATCTGGTTCCCCGGGGTCAGGCTCGATTCAACTTCTACCCATGGGACAGGCTGTACCCTTTCCTCGGCCATCGCCTGCAATCTGGCCGCCGGAATGTCTTCCCGGGAGGCGGTGGCCAGGGCGAAGCGGTATATTACCGAGGCTATCCGCCAGGCTCCCGGCTTTGGCCGGGGACATGGCCCCCTCAACCACCTGGTCACCGTCTAATGCAGCCCGAACGGACGGGAGCATCAGTGTCCTGACCTCAACCGCCCGATTGCCGTCTAATCACGATTCACCCCGGAATAATCTCATAAAAACGGCAGAGAAGCTGGCAATCCCTTTCCTCTGCCGTTTTGCATTCATACGCACTTCAATACATAAAAAGTGGCGGCGCCCTTCATATACAATCTGCCCGTTTCCCTATCCGTGACCTCACCCTCAGTTACCATCGTATGCTTTCCGTCATGGACGACCCGGCCGGCCGCTACTATTTCGTGACCAAGGGGCACCGCGCTGAGAAAATTCAGGCTGCAATTCAGGCTTACCACGCTCTTCCCCAGGCTGAAACAGGATCCGCCCATAGCCGTATCCAGCAGCGTCGTGGCTACGCCGCCGTGGGCGATTCCATGAACGTTCGCCTGACGGGGAGTAATTTTCAGACCCAGCTTGATTTCCCCGGCCCGGATGCTCACCACATAGGCTCCCAATTCCTCCAGAAACGGGTCTTCCCTGGGAAAATCGGCAAAGAAATCCATCACTTGCTGATTCGGCATCTTTTCATCCATCGTTTTCTCCCTTCCTGACTGTCTTCATTATATGATACATTCATTTTCATTTTTTCTCAATTCTTTTCTCTGTTTATAACGCCGTTGTTCAAAAATTGCGAAGCAATTTCAGCTTGTCGACAAACAGCTCTATATCCACCCTTTCACTCAGCCCAAAGGCTCCCCGTGGATTAACTGATGCAACTCAAAGCCTCCCCTGTAGGGGAGGTGGTCGAAGGCCGCAGGC
>CAZIKQ010000116.1:0-1680 GCA_964540025.1 uncultured Schwartzia sp.
GAGGTTATCTCATTACCTCAATGGATGTTAGCAGTAAACGTTCTTGCCTCTCCCTCTGGGAGAGGTGGCAGCGAAGCTGCCGGAGAGGGTTTTTGTCTCTCCCTCTGGACGAGGGGCGTTGCCTGTCATCGCTTTATCACCCGCAGGGTTTTCAGCTCCGGATCCGAGCCGTGGGGAACCAGCCCAGCCGCCAGCCCGGCCTGAAGGTATTCCACCGCTTCGGCCGTAATGATTTCCCCCGGATAGAAAACCGGTATCCCCGGCGGATAAAACGTGATTGCTTCCGCCGCGATCCGTCCCGCGGCCGCCTGAATGGCCGCCGTTTCTGCCGGGGCAAAGAAGGCCTCCCGGGGATTCAGCCAGGGCGTCCCCGCCGGGGCTTTTGGCAATGAAGGAAGCTCCTTGCTTCTGCCGGAATTTTCCCCGCCGTATTTTGCGGAAAGGGCCCGAAGGGATTTGTACAGCTTCCCCAAGGACTCATCATTGTCGGCATAGCTGACTATGAACAGCACCCGTCTGGCGTCGCTGAGCTCCGGCTGGATCAGCCGCTCCTGCCGCAGAAAGCTCCAGGCCCGGGGGCCGGTTATCCCCAAGCCGGAAACATCTACCGCCAGCTTGAAAGCATCCTGCGTAAAATGATCCTGCCGACCAACCGGCAGAGAATACACCGACAGCCCCGGCAGAGCATCAATTTTTCCCGCCAGCTCCCCGACAAGCCCGTAAACCTTCTCCAGCGCTCCCTCTCCCGTTTCCTGAAGCTGGGCCCGGGCTATATCCAAAGAGGCCAGCAGCAGGTAATCCGGGCTGGTGGTCTGGGTAAGGCCGTAGGCCCGGTATACCCTTTCGCCCATATCCGGCGGAGCCGCCGCCCCAATGTGGAGCATTGAGGTCTGAGTCAGGGAGCCCAGGAGCTTATGGGTGCTTTGAGCGGCCAAATCCGCTCCCGCCTCCATGGCGGACTCCGGTATCCTGCCCCCTGTCTGATTCCGCCGCCTTAGTCCCCTCAGGGCCGAAAGATGGGCCCCATGGGCTTCATCCACCAGCAGCAGCATTCCGGCCCGATGGAGGATGGAGGCGATTTCCCGCAAACCGGCGGCGATCCCGTAATAACTGGGCGAAGGAAGGAGCAGGGCTTTCGCCGCCGGGTATTTCCTTACGGCGGCCTCAACGGCGGCGGGCGTAATATTGAGGGCCAGCCCCGCTTCTTCGTCGTACTCGGGATCAATATATACCGGCCGGACCCCCGCCAGCGCCAGTCCCCCCAGCACCGACCGGTGGTTCCCCCGGCTCACCAGCGCCAGATCTCCCGGAGCCAGAGCCGCCAGAATCATCAGGTGAATGGCTCCGGTGGTGCCGCTCACCGAAAAAACCGTTTCCCTGGCCCCAAAATATTCCGCCGCCGCCTGCTGGGCTTCCGCAATGGCCCCCGCCGGGGCAAAGGAATCGTCCAGCTCGTCGGCCAGGGATACCTCTCCCCGGAGGCCCAGGGGGGTAATCAGCTTTTTCAGCCGCTCGTCCGCCCCCAACCCCATTTTGTGCCCGGGGGTATGCCAGGGGCTGCAGCCTGACCCGGCGTACCGCATCACCGCCTCGTAAAGGGGCGCTGTTTTTCTCTCCGTCATGGTTTGTGTACTTTCAAAAATGCCACAGGCATTTTTTCTTCCTATTGGCAGGCTCCCC
>CAZIKQ010000117.1:0-1643 GCA_964540025.1 uncultured Schwartzia sp.
ACAGGACAAGCTGCAGCTTTTTCATTTGCTTTAACTTCCGCCCCCAGTCCCAGGCTGTGGACGGCAGCCGTCCGCCCGATTCCTGCCGGATGGCAAGGGCGATCAGCGGATGCAGCAAGATCCCGTCTGCCGGGGGCGTCCGGTACATGCCAAGGTCAGCCAGCGCATTTCCCGGCATCTCCAGACGGTACGGGCGGGGAAAACGGATATCTTCCGGGTTTATGCTTTCATAAAACAAATCCTTTAACACTGTGCCAGCCGCTTTGTAGACTTTGCATTCCTCATTCCGGCGGAAAGAACGCTCTAATGCTTCTTTGTCCTTATAATCGTCAACATGGATCTGCTCCAGTGCAAACGGAAATGCCTCCTGCACCTCAAGCAATGCTTCCCGTAACCGAGAGTCGTTTACACGGGGAACCGACAGCAGGGCATAATGGAGCAGCTCCAGATCCTCCCGTTCCCGCAAAAAGTCCAGCCATATCTCCAGGTGTTCCTTTGCATCCGGAAAACGACCCAAATCATACAGCAGTTCCTTTTTTTCCCTGCCTTCGGCTTTGTCCAGAAGAAATGCCACCTGTTCCAGCTTCACTCCGCCGCCAATCATTAAAAGCGGTATGGTGATACAATAAGATTTCGGTGAAAGTTCCGATAACTGATCCAAAATGCGTGCTTTCCATAACTTTGCCATCTCTTTCCTGTCTGCAGGTGTATGGTACAGTTCATAGACTACCCGGTCAAATAGTCCCAATTCCCATCGTTTATCCAAAAACTGTCCGTATAATTGGGGGGATACACGGTAAGCCAGCAAGGGCAGGCTGCTCACATTTTCCTTTGCGATCCAATCATCCAAAATCCTGCGTATGAAATGTTTGGAAGTGTCCGATAAGGCCGGAAACTTGTCCATGCTGCTAACGGCCAGCAGACGTTCTTCTTCCGTATCGGCCTGGAGATAATATTTTTGCAGCGTCTCTTCATCACCATCCAGAGCAATGCCAAACCACCCCATATCATAACCGGCTGCCACCTCCCGCAGCCAGCGGATATACCAGGATAAAAAGTCCGTCTCCCTGGGAAAGAATATCCAGGAGCGCTCATATTCTATATAAACGACACGTCCCCGGTCCGGCCCTGCCACCAGCAGATAAGTAAAATAAGTATCTCCCTGAGATTCAATGGGAATACAGCCACGCCGCCAGTCGTGATCCCTGTCGCCCAAATCTTTTAATGAATCCGGATCGGTTCCCGGAGCAAGATACGGCGTTTCCCCCGGCTCCACCTGCCAGCTCAGCCAGCCCTTCACCTGCTCCAGTGAAAACAGGCCGTAAAAAGGCCCGGCTCCGCCGTTCCCCGCCTGCAGCAGAAAGTTACGGTAGCCGTCCGGAAGTGAGATCCCTGTTTCCTGCTCAAATTCTTCTATCTCTTTCAAAGACGCTGGCGGATTCCATTGATATTTATGATTTTGAGCGCCAAACTGTTTCAGAGCCGCATCTGTGGCCCTTGCCTTTTCTAACAATGAGCGCAATTCTTCTAACGGAAATGTGTTTACCATAGTCTTTTACTTCCTTTGATATATTGCTTATTTTCTTCTATCTGTCCACTGTTCCAAATCCGTTCTGCTGTTTCCATTCCTTATTACCTCCGCT
>CAZIKQ010000118.1:0-1623 GCA_964540025.1 uncultured Schwartzia sp.
AACTCACTTAATAAGTCCGAGTGAAACGATGGACGAATTTAGTGAGTGTCATGCAGATAACATTAGCGATTGCCGAGCAAAGCGATGGCAGAGCTTAGGGAGTCGCACTGCGCCGCCACCTCCTACAAACTACTAAGCTCAGCCTTCATTACATTCGGCTTCTCTAAGTAGTTTGCATGGCTCGCACTAAAAGCCGCTTTTGCGGCTTAAGTGCTCATGCCAACCTACAGGGGAGGCTTTTGGGTGCGGCTCCCCTCTAGGGGAGCTGGCGCTGAAAGCGCCTGAGGGGTGAATAGGGCACAACCTATAAATCCACTTCAAATCGTCTGTAACTGATTTTTATATTTCTGTAGCAGATTTTTATATGTAGGGTAATCCTCTTTGGGTATGTCCAAAATATCCATAGCAGCTTCCGCAGACAATTTGAGTTTTTTTATCATCGCCTTAAGGCTGGCTAATTTCTCCTGCTCCATACCCTTTTGCAGAGCCATCGCTTCGTGTTCCATTATCGTCTGATGGTAAGTCATGTACAGCCGCTCCCTAAACAGTTTGCAGCAGATTTTTGTATTTTGCGTAATCTTCTTTGGGTATGTCCGAGGCGGCCATAGCATCTTCCGCCGATAATTTGAGATTTTTCATCATTGCCTTGAGCCTGGCTACATTCGCCTGGGCAATCCCTTTTTCCATACCCTGTTTCATTCCTTGCTTTACTCCTCGTTCCATGCCCTGCTTTTCGCCCTTTTGCCGAGCCATCGCTTCGTGTTCCATTATCGTCTGATGGTAAGTCATGTACAACCGCTCCTTTCCATCGTCGCCGCGGAGGGATTCCACTACTTCGTCCAGCCGCTTGGTGTACTCGTCCCCGGCCTGGCCTGTGGAGATATAGTCCATGATATTGGCCAGCTCCCGGCTGACTTTATGCCGGTCTCCCTCCGTGTTGACGAATACTGTATTTATCGCATCGTTCAGCAGGAGGCTGTTGTCTTCGTTGCACCTGGCGCTGAAGGTGTATTTGCCCAAGCCCTTATCGAAGGGGTCAAATTTGCAGATGAAAATAACGTAGGTTCTGCGTAAATTTCTGTAGGGTTCGCCTTTTTTCAGAGCGTCGTTGTCCATCAGGGAAACGTAGTACCGGCTGCGCTTGCCTAAATATTCTTTGTAGTCGCCGTTCATCTGCATTTCCACGTCATAGGCCGCGCCGCTTTCGTCTACCACGTAGAGGTCAAGGCGGATTCCCTTGCTGGCCAGTTTCGCTTCAAAGCTCTTTTCCGGTTCGGCGTAGACGATGGTCTTTATCTTTATCCCTAATATGCGCTCGATAAGGGGCTTGCACAGCTCCTGCTTTTCCATTACCAGTCTGAACATAAAGGTGTTGCCGATGGTGGTTTGCTTCCAGTCTGTGAAGCTCATGGACAGACCTCCTTTTGTTCATAATGAGCCGCTCTGGCAGGCTCCCATTGAGGGGAGCTGGCGCTGAAAGCGATGAGGGGTGAATAAACTGCTCGGTTTATCTTATAAAGTCCTCGGCCAGGCTGTCACCCCTCCGGTCTCCGGCCTACGGCCTTCGACCACCTCCTACAAACTACTAAGCTCAGCCTTCATTACATTCGGCTTCTCTAAGTA
>CAZIKQ010000119.1:0-1620 GCA_964540025.1 uncultured Schwartzia sp.
ACCGGAGGGGTGAAGATCAGCCGAGAGGTTTACTTATGTCACCCCTCAGTCAGCTTCGCTGACAGCTCCCCTACAGGGGAGCCTATTAGACTGGCAATCAGGGAGAAATTGCCTTGCAATTTCCTGAAAGACTGCATTATAATGAAAGCATTATAACAAAACTTATTTGACCAGCGTTTCAACGAAAGGAGCAGTATATATGAAAATCGGCAATATGGAATTTGACAACTACCTGAAGCAGTACCCCAACAAGGAAGGCTTCTTCGGCCCCTACGGCGGCGCCTTTATCCCGGAGGAGCTGAAAGCCCCCATGGCGGAAATCACCGAAGCCTACTTCAAAATCGCCAAATCCCGGAAATTTATCGCCGAACTCCGCCGCATCCGCCGGGAATTTCAGGGCCGCCCCACCCCCATTTCCCACCTGGAGCGGCTTTCCAACAGCCTGGGCAACGTGCAGATCTACGCCAAGCGTGAAGACCTGAACCACAGCGGCGCCCACAAGCTGAACCACTGCATGGGGGAAGCCCTCCTGGCCAAATACATGGGCAAAAAGAAAATCATCGCCGAAACCGGCGCCGGCCAGCACGGGGTGGCTCTGGCCACCGCCGCCGCCTACTTCGGCCTCGACTGCGACATCTACATGGGTTCCGTGGACATCAAAAAGCAGGCCCCCAACGTGGCCCGCATGAAAATCCTGGGGGCCAGAGTGGTGGAGGTCACCGCCGGCCTCGCTACCCTGAAGGAAGCCGTGGACGCCGCCTTTGACGCCTACATGAAGGAATACAGGGACTGCATTTACTGCATCGGCTCCGTAGTTGGCCCCCACCCCTTCCCCATGATGGTGCGGGACTTCCAGTACGTTGTCGGCGAAGAAGCCCGGGCCCAGTTCCTGGAAATGACCGGCGAGCTGCCGGATACCATCGTGGCCTGCGTGGGCGGCGGCTCCAATTCCGCCGGTTTCTTCTCCGGCTTCATCAACGACCCGGTGGAAATCATCGGCGTGGAACCTTTGGGCCGGGGGCCGAAGCTGGGGGACCACGCCGCCAGCCTCACTTACGGCACGGAAGGGATCATGCACGGCTTCAACTCCATCATGCTGAAGGATGAAAATGGCGACCCGGCTCCCGTCTACTCCGTGGCCAGCGGTCTTGACTACCCCTCCTCCGGCCCGGAACACGCCTACTGGAAGCAGCTGGGCCGGGTAAAATACGACCTGGCGGACGACGACGCCTCCATCGACGCCTTCTTCCGCCTCTCCCGCCTGGAGGGCATCATCCCCGCCATCGAAAGCAGCCACGCCCTCGCCTATGCCATAAAGCTGGCCAAGGAGCGGGACCACGGCTCCATTCTGGTAAACATCTCCGGCCGGGGAGACAAGGATATGGACTTCGTGATCGAACATTACGGCATCCCCGAAAAGTAACCGGTGGCTATGCTTTAACAATAGCGGGGTAATAAAAATTTTACCCTCTCAGTCAGTCCTGACGGACTGCCAGCTCTTACAAACTATTAAGCTCTGCCGTCGCTACGCTTGGCAGTCGCTAAGTAGTTTGCATGGCTCGCACTAAAAGCCTCCCCTGTAGGGGAGGTGGCACCGAAGGTGCCGGAGGGGTGACAGAG
>CAZIKQ010000120.1:0-1597 GCA_964540025.1 uncultured Schwartzia sp.
ACCAGGGCCAGGATACAGCTGGCAAAGCCCAGCAGCTGGGAGACACGGATGCCCGTAGAGAAAAAGTACAGGCTGTCCGTGCGCAATCCCTCAATGAGGCCCCGGCCGAAGCCGTAGCAGATGAGGTAAATGAGAAAAATCATCCCGTCAAATCTGCGCAGGCCCTTCTTCAAAATCACCACCAGCAGGATCAGACAGCCCAGGTTCCACAGGGATTCATATAAGAAGGTGGGGTGGACCTCCATGTACCCCTGGGCAGTCTCCAGACCCATGCGCCAGGGCAGGTCTGTCTCCCCGCCGTGGGCCTCGGCGTTGACGAAGTTCCCCCACCGCCCGGCGATCTGCCCGATGAGCAGGCCGTAGGTGGAGAGGTCCACCAGGGCGGGAAAGGGGATTTTTTTATACCGGGCCACCAGAAAGACAATGAGGGTCCCGGCAATGACGCCGCCGTAGATGGCCAGCCCGCCCTTGTGGACGTTCAGGCAGGCCATCAGGTCCAATCCTCCCTCTTCGCTGAAGTAGAGGCCGGGGTTGAAGAGGATGTAGTACAGCCGCGCCCCGATGATGCCCCCGGGGAGGACGAAAAAGAGCATATCCAAAAAGTCGTCGCCCTTGATGCCGATCTCCCCGCTGATTTTGACGCAGAACGCCGCCGCCAGGACACAGCCCAGGGCGATGATGATCCCGTACCAATAAATTTGGAATTCTCCGATGGAAAAGGCCGCGCGGTTTAAGTGGAACTCCAACCCCAGGCCGGGGAAGGTGATCGTGTTCACGGCCCGTCCTCCCCCGGACGGATCACCGTCAGGGCCGTCCGCTCCGGCCGGAACCACTCTTGAATGAAGGCTTCCGCGTCGCCGCGCTCCAGCTGGGCAAAGACCTCCGGGAAGGTCCAGGGGTCCTGCTGGGTGAAGAAGCTCCGGGCCTGCTCCACGCAGAGGTTTTCAAAGGAGTTCAGGCCCCGGACATAGCTGCCGTAAGCGGACTTTTTCAGCCGCTGGAATAAGCCTTCGTCCAGGCCCTCCCTGCCGATCCGGGCCGCTTCGGACAGAATGGCTTCCCGGACCGCCTGGGGGTCCTTGCTCTCCCCGCCGGCTACCAGGAAGGCACAGCCGGGATAGTCCATATAGCCGCAGTAGAAGCCGCCGTTGATGAGGCCCTGGGTGTAGAGTTTGGAATAGAGGGGGCTGGAGGCGCCCATGAGGGCTTCACAGGCCAGCTCGCCCAAAATCTTCTGCCGGAGCTGGGCCTTGCCGTCGGGGGCCGGGGTCCCTTTGATCCCCAGCTGCATCAGGGGGGCCGAGACCGCCATCACCCTGCCGTTCTCCCGGCAGCAGACTTCTATCGGTTCCTCCCCGCCGCAGTCCCGGGGAATCTCTGGCTTTTTCTCTTTGGGGAGGATTTCACGGGCCATGGCGCAGACCTTTTCCGGGTCCACGTTCCCCGCCACGCAGAGGGTCATGTTGGAGGGGGTATAGAAGGCTTCATGGCAGGAATATAACGTGTCGGCGGTGATTTCCGCAATGGACTCCACGCTCCCGGCGACGCTGTTGCGTACCGGATGGTTCTTGTATAAAGCCTCCAGGAGCATATGGAA
>CAZIKQ010000121.1:0-1583 GCA_964540025.1 uncultured Schwartzia sp.
TCCTCTTCCTCGTAGCTCATAAGTCTTCGATTGCCGCCATAATGATTGCCTGTTATGGAGGCAATCCCCTTAGTGAGGTATTTTCGATAGAGCTCATAGAGATAATTCTTGTTGTACCCTGTGAGCTCCGATACCCTCCCGCCCGTGTTTCCCTCTGCATGAAGGATTAGGGCATGTAGCCGCCGGTCCACGCTCTTGTCTCGATTGACTCTCCGTGCTTGGCGAAGTTCGTTCAAGCCTTCCTCGCTGATTTCGTATTTCTTTGCCATAATCGTCACCCTTGACTATTATAGCACATCTATACTTATATATCAGCTTTTTGTTAAGGAGTAGTATAAGGACGTATGGTTCGATAATTTAAGAAATAAACGATTTGATTTTGTCGTATACAAAAACAAAGATAATCCTATATTGAGCCGATTGGGCAATGTCGCGATCGTAAAAACCGTCGGCGATTGGAAAATCGCTAAGATAAATAATAATCAAACGTCAAAAATTGCGAGGTAAATTGCAATAATAAATTCAACAAAATGTAAAATAAGCTACTTGGGTATTGTTTAGCTAATAAGACGAATTGAACGGTGTGGTCGATAAACTCTATACTCGCGATTTGTTTAGACGCGATCGAGAGGACATAGGATATTATGCGTAATAAAATATATCTGGCGTTAATGTTTAGAGTTTTCAGGTCTCCTGATTTTAAGTGAGTAGGCCGTCCCCTTGAAAGGACAAAAAGACTTGATTTCACCGCCGGGATATGCTATATTTCTTTTAGGCAAAATGAAGTTGGGTGTCCAATAGGCAGACGAAAACCCCGGAGGCGGCAATCCTCCGGGGTTTTCTATTCCGTGAAGTACTCATGTAGCTTAATTTTATATTTTGCTCAATTTGCTATTGTAATTTGCGGCTTGAACTTTTCTAAACAATGTACGATAATATGATTGAAAACAAATACTGCGGTATATGAATATGAAAGGCGGTGATGATATTGCCAATGAAGCCCTACGATGAATTAACGATCCAAGACAACTTTATCTTTCAGAAGGTCATGCGCAACAAGCACATCTGTAAGAAAACCATTGAACGACTGCTGGACATCAGCGTCAGGGATATCTCCTACCCCGAGGAAGAAAAGGGCATAGACGTCCGCCTGGATAGCAAAAGCATCCGGCTTGACGTGTACGTCAACGACGAAAAAGGCTCCGTCTTCAATATCGAGATGCAGACCAGCAAAGATATGACGGAACTGGTAAAACGCACCCGGTACTATCAGGCCCTGATCGACATCGACCTGCTGGAAAAGGGTCGGAGCTATAAAGCCCTGAATAATACCTACATCATTTTTATCTGCACCTTTGGGGTATTTACGGGAAACCGCCATAAATACACATTCCGGAACCTCTGTATAGAGGATCAGAAAATAGCTCTGGAAGATGGAACGACGAAGCTGTTTCTCAGCACGAAGGGCGAGGCGGACGATATATCCCTGCCGCTGAAAAGCTTTTTGGAATACATCGACGGCCACGCTCCGCAGGACGAGCTGATGAAGGAAATAGACGAAGCGGTGGAAACGGTTAAGAACC
>CAZIKQ010000122.1:0-1504 GCA_964540025.1 uncultured Schwartzia sp.
GGCCCCGGCTATGCCGGGGCCCGCATTTTACATCAATTTTACAATAACTGGCTTTCGGTTTTTACATTGGGGCAGTATTCTTTTTCCGTACCTTGAGATCGAAAGGCAAAATCCTGGCATGATTGAAATCAAAGGGAGAAATTTAAGCATGAAAAAATTAACAAGTCTTATGCTGGCCGCCGCCCTGGCCCTGTCGATGCTGTCCGGCTGCGGTCATAAAACCTCCGGCGCCGTCACCACGGACGGTTCCACCTCCATGGAAAAGGTCATCGGAACCTTGGGAGAAGCCTTTGAGGCACAAAACAGCGGCGTGACCTTTACCTACAACCCTACCGGCTCCGGCTCCGGCATTCGGGCGGTGCAGGAGGGGCGCTGCGACATCGGCCTGTCCAGCCGCGCTCTGAAGGAAAAGGAGAAAAGCAGCGGCCTGACAGAAACCCTTCTGGCCCTGGACGGCATCGCGGTAATCGTCAATCCGAATAACCCCGTTTCCGATCTGGACAAGGAGACTATCGCAAAGCTTTATACCGGCGAGCTCGCCAACTGGCAGGAAGCGGGTGGAAACGACGGGGCGGTAGTCCTCATCGGCCGGGAGGCAGGCAGCGGCACCCGAGACGGCTTTGAATCCATTACCGGCACCACCGGTAAATGCCAGTACCGCCAGGAGCTGACCTCCACCGGCGACGTGATTACCGCCGTGGCCCAGAACCCGGACGCCATCGGCTATGCTTCCCTGGCCTCCGTCAAGGCTACGGTGCGAGCCGTCACGGTAGGCGGCGTGGCTCCCTCCGAGACTACGGTGAAGAACGGCAGCTACATTATCCAGCGGCCCTTTATCCTGGTGACAAAGAAGGATGTTCCCCTTTCCGAAGCGGCGCAGAGGTTCTTTGACTTCGCCACCTCTCCCGATGGGGCGAAGCTGATTTCCAGGGCAGGGGCGGTGGCGGCCCGTTGATCATGAATCGGAAAAAACAACTGACGGAGACCGTAGTTCACGGGCTATTCCTGACGCTGGGGCTGGTTGCGGTGGGCTGTGTCCTGCTGATTACGGGCTATCTGGTTTATTCCGGCATTCCTGCCATCCGGCAGATCGGCCTTGTTCCCTTTCTGCTGGGGGATACCTGGGAATCCACCGCCCCGGAGCCCGCCTACGGCATCCTCCCGTTCATCCTCACCAGCCTTTACGGCACGACGGGAGCCATCCTGTTCGGCGTTCCCGCAGGTTTTTTCGCCGCGGTCTACCTGGCAAAGCTGGCGCCGCCCCGGGTGAGATCCATCGTGGGGGAGGCGGTCAGCCTCCTGGCCGGGATTCCTTCGGTGGTCTACGGTCTGGTGGGGATGCTGGTGCTGGTGCCGGGCATCCGGCGGCTCTTTCAGGTGCCGGACGGAGCCAGCCTGCTGGCAGCGATCATCGTCCTGGGGATCATGATCCTGCCCTCCATCATCAAGGTGTCCGTTACCGCCCTGGAATCAGTCCCGAAGGAGTACGAGGACGCGTCTCTGG